>JBAVTG010000128.1:0-28704 GCA_049696015.1 Rhizobiaceae bacterium
TGCTCATTGCCGTGCTGCTGCGCTTCATGGACAGTTTCATGATTTACACGGAGGCCTATGTCGTCTCGCGCGGCGGCCCTGGCGTATCCACAACGTTCCTCAGTCACGAGTTGGTGCAGACGGCGACCATCCAGTTTGACCTTGGCGAAGGCGGGGCGATGTCAGTGATTTATTTCCTGATTGTGGTCGCGGTTTCGTGGGTGTTTTTCTCGCTGGTCGTACCGAAGGAACGAGGCGCGTGATGAAGCAGAGATTCTCACTCGCTCCAGCCATCTACGTCGCGCTGTTGATGATCCCGGTTTATTGGCTGATCGTCATGAGCTTCAAGTCCAATGGCGAAATCTTCAGCGGCATCACGCCCTTCCCCCGAGCGCCGACTTTGGAAAACTACCATCTCATCCTCAGTGATCCCGACTGGTATCTGGGCTATGTCAACGCGACGATCTATGCGCTGCTCAATGTCGTCATTTCCGTCACTGTCGCGGTTCCCGCCGCCTACGCCTTCTCGCGCTACCGCTTCTTCGGCCACCGCATCCTGCTGTTCGGCTTTCTCGCCTTCCGAATGATGGCGCCGGCAATTTTGCTCATCCCGTTCGTCGAGATTTTCTCGCGTCTGAACATGATCGACACCTATCTCGCGGTGGCGCTGGCGCACTGTTTTTTCAATGTGCCGCTGGCGATCTGGATTCTCGAAGGCTTCATCTCCTCAATCCCGAAAGAGATGGACGACATCGCCCGTGTCGATGGCTACAGTTTCCCGCGCTATTTCCTGCGCATCCTGTTGCCGCAAATCGCGCCGGGCGTCGCTGTCGCCGCCTTCTTCTGCTTCCTGTTTTCGTGGATCGAGTATCTGTTGTCCAACGCACTGACAGTTATCGACATCAAGCCGATCGGCGCGATCATGAGCCGCGCGGGCGGCGTGTTGTCGGCCGACATTGCGCTGCTGGCCACTGCCAGCGTGCTTGGCATGATCCCCGGTGTCATCCTGATTTTCTTCATGAAAAACCATCTCGCCCGCGGCTTCTCGATGGGCCGCGTTGTCTGACAAAGGAATTGGAAATGATCTATTTGCTTGCCCATCTCACAGCGCGTCCCAATGACCACGACGAAATCATTGCGGACGCCAAGACAATGATCGCAGCGACGCGGACCGAGCCGGGCTGCATTCTTTACGACCTCAACATCTCGATCACCGACCCGCAGTCGATGATTTTTGTGGAGGCGTGGGAGAGCCGCGAGGCGCTCACCGCGCATTTTGAGACACCGCATATGGCCGTGTGGCGCGCAGCTTCCGAGGGCTATTTCGTCGAGCGCAAGATTGAGGTCATCCATCCGGCGCGGGTGGAGTTGTTGTGACGTGCTGACAGCCTCCAGGTTTCTCCGCAACGGCGAGTGGTCAGACGCTGCATGGGACGTCGTAGTCCTCGCGCACGACCAGCGCCATCTTCGCCGCAAAGTATTGCGGCTGGAGCATGGCGAGGAGGTGCTTGTTGATCTTGAAGCCGCCATTTCGCTTGATCATGGCGACGTGCTGGTGCTGGCCGATGGCAGACTGGTAGAGGTCATTGCCGGTGAGGAAGACCTTCTGGAAGTCCTGCCGCAGAACGCTTTGCATCTGTCAGAACTGTGCTGGCACATCGGCAACCGGCATCTGGCCGCGCAGATCGAGGAGCGTCGCGTGCTGGTTTTGAAAGACCATGTGATCAAGGCGATGCTCGAAGGCCTCGGCGCACATGTGCACATTGTTTCCGAGCCGTTCCACCCGGCGCGCGGCGCCTATTCCGGCCATGGCGGGCATGGGCACGATCATGGGCATTTCCATGGGCATCGCCATGACTAGCCGGGCATGTCCGCGATGAAGCGCGTTCTCTTCATTTGCGGCAAAGGCCGCCAGCGCAACCCGACTGCGGAACAGGTTTTTGCCTCTGTTCCTGATTGGGAAACCGACAGCGCAGGCCTCGGCGCGGACGCGGACATTCCCGTTTCAGCGGAGCTGCTGCAATGGGCAACCCACATTGCCGTCATGGAAAAGCGCCAGATAGCGCGGCTGCGGCGGGCGTTTCCCGGACTCGCCTCAGGCCGCCGGCTCGTCTCGCTCGACATTGCCGACGACTATGCATTCATGCAGCCGGAACTGGTCTTGCTGTTGCATGAGCGCGCCGGCAGGATCGTCTGATGAGCCAGTCTGCGATGCTGCGCCTCATGACACTCTTGTCACCGTCCTTCCCGGTCGGCGGTTTCGCCTATTCATCGGGGCTGGAGCAGGCGGTTGCCGACGGGCTTGTCACTGGCAGCGAGACGCTCGGAAACTGGCTGCGGCCGGTCGTCGAAAGCGGCGCTGTCTGGAATGACGCGGTGCTGCTGGCGCAAAGCCACCGGCAAGCTGCGGCCAATGTTTCATTTGGCGAAACCGCCACGCTTGCTGAAGGCCTGGCAGGCTCACAAGAACGTCACCTTGAACAGCAAAACCTTGGCAGCGCGTTCATCGACGCGGTGAAAGCCAGCGGCCTGGCCATGCCCGCCGAAATCGGTGAACAGGTTCCCTACCCGGTCGCAGTCGGCGCGATTGCGGCAGCGCAAGGCCTTGAATTGGAAAGCGCGCTTGGCGCTTTTGTCCATGCCTTCGTCAGCAACCAGATCCAGTGCGCCATCCGTCTCGGCGTCACTGGCCAGAACGGCGGCGTGGCGCTGCTGGCTGCCATGGAGCCGGTCATTCTGGAAGCTGCGAAATGCGCTAGCCTGTCCACACTCGAGGATCTGGGCACATCGACGCTGATGGCGGACGTATCCTCCATGAGGCACGAGACTCTCTATTCAAGGATATTCCGGACATGAGCGGCCTGATTTCGCTTTTCATTCCGGTTACGCTCCTGCCGGTGTCCGGCCTTCACCTGGCATGGGCGCTCGGCAGCACATTCCCGGCTGAAGACGAGAAAGACCTCGCCCGCGCAGTCACCGGGTTTCGCGGAATGGACAGGATGCCGCCGCGCGCTGCGTCTGCATTGGTGGCCTTGGCGACCTTCATCTGCGCCCTCTGGCCTTTTGCCATGACGGGAAATCTGCTGACTGTTCTGCCGGCCTGGATGGCCACGCTCGGCGGAATCGTGCTCGCGTTGATTTTCAGCGCGCGCGGCATTGCCGGCTATACGTCCCGGTGGCGCGCGCTCACGCCGGAGCAGCCGTTTGCCCGGCTTGACCGACAATTCTATTCGCCGCTCTGCCTTGCGCTTGGCTTGAGCTTTTTCATCCTGACCATCGGGAGATTTTCATGAACTCCAAAAACGGCCCTCTTCGCGTCGGCATCGGCGGCCCGGTCGGTTCGGGCAAGACGACGCTTACCGAAATGCTGTGCAAGGCAATGCGCGATGATTACTCGCTGGCTGTCATCACCAATGACATCTACACCAAGGAGGATGCGCTGATCCTGGCGCGGCTTCAAGCGCTGCCAGAGGACCGGATCATGGGGGTGGAGACTGGCGGCTGTCCGCACACAGCAATCCGCGAAGACGCCTCAATCAATCTGCAAGCCATTGCGCAGATGAACAAGCGTCACCCGGACCTTGATGTGATCTTCATTGAATCGGGCGGCGACAATCTGGCGGCGACATTCTCCCCGGACCTTGCCGATCTTTCGCTCTATGTGATCTCGGTCTGCCAGGGCGAAAAAATCCCGCGCAAGGGCGGCCCGGCGATCACCCGCTCAGATCTTCTCATCATCAACAAGATGGATCTAGCGCCGCACGTCGGCGCGGATCTTGAGGTGATGAAATCCGATACGGAAAAAGTCCGGGGAACGCGGCCTTACGTTTTCACTGATATGCTGCGCCGCAAGGGGCTGGACGAAGTGATCGCGTTTATTGGGAAGGCCGGAGGCCTTACACCGCGCGGATAAGCATCGCGCAGCCCAGCGCGCCAAGTGTCAGCCTGCCTCCATTGACGGTGGCCTTGGTTGTGAACGCGTCAACAACCATCGCCGCTTCGTAAGCGCTCGGCACTTCAACCGTCACATCAACGTGGCTGAAATTGTAGACGCAGTAGCGTTTTTCATTATCGTTCGAACGCTCAAATGACAGGATCTGATCAGTGCATTCGATGAATTCCTGTTCACCTGACAGCAGTACCGGCGCCGCCTTTCGGGCAGCGAGCACATTGCGGTATGCGGACATGACGGAGCCTGCGTCATCCATTTGCTGAACATAACCGTGCGCCAGATGCTCATTGGAAACCGGCAGCCAGGGTACACCTTCGGTGAAGCCGCCGTTCGGTTGGTTGCCATCCCATGGATAGGGTGTGCGGCAGCCATCGCGGCCCTTGAAGTCCGGCCAGAAGCGGATGCCGTATGGATCCTGCAACTGCTCATATGTCAGCGACGCTTCAGTCAGCCCAAGTTCTTCGCCCTGATAGAGGCAAAGCGAGCCGCGCAACGCGCCGATTAACGCAATGCAGAATTTTGCGGTGTCGCCTTGACTTTGTGCGCCTGCCCAGCGGGTGACGTGGCGCTCGACATCGTGGTTGGAAAATGCCCAGCATGGCCAGCCATCGGTCGCCACTTTGAAGAAGCTGTCGACAGTGTTGCGGATATGCTCGGGATTGAACTGCGGACCAAGCAGTTCGAACGAATAGCACATCTGCAGCATGTCGGGCCCGGAGGTGTAATCCGCCATCGTCTGGACGGATCGTTCTTCATCGCCGACTTCGCCAACGGCGAAAGCGTCATATTCATTGAGCAGCGACCGGAAGCGCCTGAGGAAATCAATGTTTTCCGGCTGCGTCTTGTCAAAGTCATGCTTCTGGCGGCCGTATGGGTTGACCGCCGGAACCGTGTTGGCGCCGCTGGCCGATGCAGGCGGGTTCGAGCGCAAATGACGGTCGTGGAAGTAGTAATTGACCGTATCAAGCCGGAACCCGTCAACGCCGCGCTCGAGCCAGAACCGGGCGACATCCAGCATGGCATCTTGCACGTCGGCACAGTGGAAATTGAGGTCAGGCTGCGACGTCAGAAAGTTGTGCAGGTAATATTGGCGGCGGCGTGAATCCCACTCCCAGGACGAACCGCCAAACACCGACAGCCAGTTGTTCGGCGGCGTGCCATCGTCCTTTGGCTCGGCCCAGACAAACCAGTCGGCCTTGTCATTGTCGCGCGATGAGCGGCTTTGCTTGAACCATGGATGAACATCGGCTGTGTGCGACAAGACAAGGTCGATCACCACCTTGATGCCGCGCGCATGGGCGTCCGTTACCAGTGCGTCGAAGTCCTCAAGCGTGCCGAACATTGGATCGACGTCTTTGTAGCCGGATACATCGTAGCCGAAATCCTTCATTGGCGAAGTGAAAAACGGCGAGACCCAGATGCCGTCAACGCCGAGCGATTTGACTTCATCCAAGCGCTGACGGATGCCGCTCAAATCGCCGATGCCGTCAGCATTTGTATCTTGAAACGAGCGCGGATAGATTTGATACAATGTGGCGCCGCGCCACCATTCGGCATTTTTCCCGGTCAGTCTTGTCATACCCGAACCCATATGCCCACCAATCAAAAACCTGCGCCTGAAAACCGGCAGGCGTCGATAGCATTTTTTGTGGCGCGAACGAAAGCGCTTTCAGGCTGTGAACGGCTCCGGAATATTTTCAGCAAAATGAAATTTTCTTTGAATTTTTCATTTTGCTGTGATTTGATGAGGTATGTCTGACAAATCCGGTCTTGCCGACACGCTGGAATTCGGCGCTACTGCACAAGTGGGCGACGACATTCGCGCGTTGCGCAAGACCCGCGCCATGACCATTGCCGATCTTGCATCCAGTCTTGGCCGTTCGGTCGGCTGGCTCAGCCAGGTCGAGCGCAGCCAGACAGAGCCGGCCATTGCCGATCTAAAGAAAATCGCCCGGCTTTTTGGTATCCCTGTCTCGTTTTTCTTCCGCAATGAAGCCGCGCCAGAGCGCGAGCGCGGCAAGATTGTCCGGGCCGCATCGCGCGCTGTTCTCGGCTCCAATGAAGACGGATTGACTGAAGAGCTGCTCTCGCCCGATCTGTCCGGCGACTTCGAAATGATCCGCTCGGTGTTCGCGCCCGGCGCCAAGAGCGAAGCTTTCCCGGCGCGCGCTGCACAGGACGGCGGATATCTGGTTTCCGGACGTTTGACGCTGGTGATCGAAGACGCGGCCCATGAATTGAAAGCCGGAGACAGTTTCGGCTTTCAGAACCAATCCTACCGTTGGGAAAACCCCGGTGACGAGCCCTGCGTTGTCATCTGGGTCATTTCCCCGCCGATCTATTGAGGACTTAAATGGCGAACTTTCCTACCCAGGCGCGTGTGGTGATCATCGGCGGCGGCGCGGTCGGCGTGTCCTGCCTCTACCATCTGGCCAAGGCAGGATGGACCGACTGCGTGCTTCTGGAAAAGAACGAATTGACGGCCGGTTCCACCTGGCACGCGGCGGGCAATGTGCCGACGTTTTCGTCATCATGGTCCATCATGAACATGCAGCGCTATTCGGCCTCGCTCTACCGTGAGCTGGGCGCGCTGGTCGATTACCCAATGAACTATCATGTCACCGGCTCTGTTCGCCTCGGTCACTCCAAAGAGCGGCTGCAGGAGTTCAAGAAGGTCGTCGGCATGGGCCGCTATCAGGGCATGGACCTCAACATCCTGTCACCGGACGAAATCAAGTCGCGCTACCCGTTCGTGGAAACGCACGACCTTCAGGGCGCACTTTATGACCCCAATGACGGCGACATTGACCCGGCGCAGCTGACGCAGGCGCTGGCCAAGGGCGCGCGCGACATGGGGGCGACGATCCTGCGCTTCTGCCCGGCGACCGGGGCGCGCCGCGAGAATGGCGAATGGGTGATCTCGACGCCGCAGGGCGACATACGCTGCGAATATGTGGTCAACGCCGCCGGCTATTATGCCAGGGAAGTTGCCAAGTGGTTCGGACGTGACCTGCCGATGATGGTGATGAGCCACCAGTACATGCTATTCGACACTGTGCCGGAAGTCGAAGCCTGGACCAAAGAGGCTGGCCACAAGCTGCCGCTGCTGCGCGACGTCGATTCGTCCTATTATCTCCGGCAGGAGAAGTACGGCTTCAATCTCGGTCCCTATGAGCGGAACTGCAAGGCGCACTGGACGACGCCGCAGGACCCGATGCCGGAAGACTTTTCGTTCCAGCTGTTCCCGGACGATCTGGAGCGGCTGGAATGGTATATCAATGACGCAGTCGAGCGGGTGCCGATCCTTGGCACGGCGGGCCTTTCCAAGGTCATCAACGGGCCAATCCCTTATGCGCCGGACGGCAACCCATTCATCGGCCCGATGCCGGGTGTGCCGAACGCGTTCGAGGCCTGCGTGTTCACCTTCGGCATCTGCCAGGCGGGCGGCGCAGGCAAGGTGCTGGCCGAATGGGTCACCAAGGGCGAGACTGAATGGGACATGTGGTCCTGCGATCCGCGCCGGTTCACCTCTTTTGCCGATGAGGACTATACCGTTGCTAAAGGCATGGAAGTTTACGGGCATGAGTACGCCATGCACTTCCCGCGCCATGCTTGGCCTGCGGGGCGCAACAAGAAGCTGTCGGCGATCCACGAAAAGACGATGGCGCTCGGCGCGCAATACGGCGCTTACAATGGCTGGGAACGGGCGCTCTGGTATGCCAAGCCGGGTGATGACACGTCGGAAGAGAGCACACAGACCTGGGCGCGCAAAGGCCCTTGGGAGGCACGCATCCGCGAAGAATGTGAAGCGGTGCGCGATGCCGCCGGCATTCTCGACCTGCCGGGCTTTTCGCGGTTCCGTCTGAAGGGTGAAGGCGCGAGCGCATGGCTTGCGACATTGACCACGGGCATCATTCCAAAGCCCGGACGTATCGGCCTTGGCTACTTCTCCGATGACTCGGGCCGGATTGTCACCGAAATGTCAGTGATGACCTTGGCAGAGGATTTCCACTTTCTGATCACGGCAGCAGTCGCGCAGTGGCATGACATGGAGTGGCTGAAGAAGCAAATGCCGGCCGGGGCCGCTTTCACGCTGGATGATGTGACCGAAGCCTTTTCCTGCCAGATTCTCACAGGTCCAAAATCCCGCGCCATTCTGGCGGACATCTGCGACGCAGACCTTGCCTCCGGATGGCTGACGCACCAGACGACGCAGATTGCCGGGCGCTATCTCCAATTGGTGCGCGTGTCTTTTGCCGGGGAACTTGGCTGGGAACTCCACACCAAGGTGGAAGACACGGCGGCGATTTTTGATGCGGTCTGGGAGGCTGGCAAGAAACACGGGCTGAAACCGTTCGGCATGTTCGCGCTGGATTCGCTCCGGCTCGAAAAAGGCTACCGCGCCTGGAAGGGCGACCTTTCGAGCGACTACACAATTCTGCAGGGTGGGCTGGAGCGCTTCATCAAATGGGACAAGCCGGACTTCAAGGGCAAGGCAGCATTGCTGCGCGAAAAGCAACGCGGCGTGACAAAGCGGTTTGCAACATTGGTTGTCGAAGCGGGCGCATGCGACGCGCCCTACATGTCGACGCTTTGGCATGACGGCAATATCGTTGGCGAAACCACATCCGGCGGCTGGGGCTACCGGGTCAACAAGTCGATTGCCTTGGCGATGCTGCGCGCCGACCTGAATGTGCCGGGCACAGAACTTGAAGTCGAAATCTACGGCGAACGTTTCAAAGCGACTGTGCAAGCGGATGAACCGCTGTGGGATCCGAAAAACGAGAGGATCCGGGCATGAAGAGGATTGTCCTCACTGACGGCGGCATGGGGCAGGAACTGCTGCGCCGTTCAGGTGCCGCGCCGACGCCATTGTGGTCCGCCCGGGTGCTGATCGACGAGCCGGATCTGGTGCGTGATCTGCACGTTGATTTCATTGAGGCGGGCGCACGTGTCATCACCATCAACACCTATGCCGCTACTCAGGAACGGCTTCAGCGAGAGGGCATTGGCGATCTTTTCCAGAAACTGCAGCGGCGGGGCATCGACCTGGCCCGCGAGGCAAGGGACATGACCCGTGCGGACGTGCGCATTGCCGGTTGCCTGCCGCCTTTGTTCGGCTCTTACAAGCCGGAACTGACGCTTTCGTTTGACGATACACTGGCGATTTACCGAGCCATCGTCGCCGAGCAACAAGACCATGTCGATCTGATGCTGTGCGAGACGATGGCGAGTGCACACGAAGCACTGGCCGCGGCAACTGCTGCATCTGAATCGGGACTGCCAATCTGGGTATCGTGGACG
Source organism: Rhizobiaceae bacterium (assembly GCA_049696015.1). GTDB lineage: Bacteria > Pseudomonadota > Alphaproteobacteria > Rhizobiales > Rhizobiaceae > JANMEX01. The sequence continues at coordinate 9,236 of JBAVTG010000128.1, forward strand.
CTTGATGACCGCCTTGATGCCATCTGTTTGCGCAGCGGCGAAACGATTGCCGATGCTGCAAAGACGATTGCGCATATCGGGACTGAAGCGCGGTTGATCAACTGCTCCAAGCCGGAGGTCATCAGCGCCGCCATGGATGATCTTGTCGCGCTCAGCGGTCCGGTCGGGGCCTATGCCAATGGCTTCACCTCGGTTGGCGCGCTCCAGCATGGCGGCACAGTGGATGTGCTTGAAGCGCGGCGTGACCTCGGGCCGGAAAGCTATGCCGACTTTGCCGAAGGCTGGGCCGGCAAAGGCGCCGCCATTGTCGGCGGCTGCTGCGAAGTCGGGCCTGAGCATATCGCCGCCCTGCGCAACCGCTTGCTCAATGACGGATTTGAACTGACGGGGACGCCGCAATGAGCGCCATTCCATCACGCGCACGCGCGGTTGTCATCGGCGGCGGCGTGTCGGGCTGCTCGGTTGCCTATCATCTGGCCAAGCTCGGCTGGACCGACATTGTGCTCCTGGAGCGCAAGCAGCTGACATCTGGCACAACCTGGCACGCAGCCGGCCTCATCGGCCAGATGCGGGCTTCCGTTAACATGACGCGGCTCGCCAAATATTCTGCCGATCTTTACGTCAAGCTGGAAGCTGAAACCGGCATCGCCACCGGCATGCGCCAGTGCGGCTCGATCACGGTTGCGCTGACAGAGGACCGCAAGACGGAGATTTACCGGCAGGCCTCGCTCGCGCGGGCGTTCAATGTCGATGTGCGCGAGATTTCTCCCAATGAAGTCAAACAGATGTATCCGCATCTCAATGTTTCGGACGTGGTTGGCGCAGTGCATCTGCCGCTCGACGGCCAATGCGATCCGGCCAATATTGCGATGGCCTTGGCCAAGGGCGCCCGCATGCGCGGGGCGCAGATTTTCGAGCAGACGAAAGTCACAGCCGTTCATCAGAAAGGCGGCTGCGTCACCGGCGTGTCCTGGAAACAAGGCGATGAGGAAGGCACAATCGAGGCCGATGTGGTGGTCAATTGCGCCGGCATGTGGGCGCGCGATCTGGGAGCGATGTCCGGCGTGTCCGTGCCGCTGCATGCGTGCGAGCATTTCTATCTGGTGACCGAGCCGGTCGAAGGCCTTGGCCGCCTGCCGGTTCTGCGTGTGCCGGATGAGTGCGCCTACTACAAGGAAGACGCCGGAAAGATGATGCTCGGCGCGTTCGAGCCGGTGGCCAAGCCCTGGGGCATGAATGGCATATCGGAGGATTTCTGCTTCGACCAATTGCCGGAGGATTTCGGCCATTTCGAGCCGATCCTCGAGATGGGTGTCAACCGTATGCCGCTCCTCGGCACTGCAGGCATCCACACCTTCTTCAACGGCCCGGAGAGCTTCACGCCAGACGACCGCTATTATCTTGGCGAAGCGCCGGAGCTTGGCGGCTATTATGTCGCCGCCGGTTACAACTCCATCGGCATCGTCTCGTCCGGCGGCGCTGGAATGGCGCTGGCGCAATGGATTGTTGACGGCGAGCCGCCGTTCGACCTGTGGGAAGTCGACATCCGGCGGATGCAGCCATTCCAGAAGAACCGGCGTTACCTGAAGGAGCGCGTGACCGAGACGCTCGGCCTCCTCTATGCCGACCACTATCCCTATCGGCAGCCCATCACTTCGCGCGGCGTGCGCCGCTCGCCACTGCATGAGCATCTGAAAGCGCGCGGCGCGGTGTTTGGCGAAGTGGCCGGATGGGAACGCGCGAACTGGTTTGCAAAACCGGGACAGGAGCGCGAGTACCGCTATTCCTGGCACCGGCAGAACTGGTTTGAAAACCAGCGTGACGAGCATCTGGCCGTGCGCACCGGCGTCGGCCTGTTTGACATGACCTCGTTCGGCAAAATCCGGGTCGAGGGGCGCCATGCCTGCGCCTTCCTGCAGCATCTGTGCGCCAACGATGTGGACGTGCCGGTTGGCAAGATTGTCTATACGCAAATGCTCAACCAGCGCGGCGGCATCGAGAGCGATCTGACAGTCTCGCGGCTATCCGAAACCGCTTTCCTGTTGGTCGTGCCCGGCGCGACATTGCAGCGAGATCTGGCGTGGCTGCGGAAACAGGTCGGCGACCAGTTTGCCGTGATCACGGATATCACCGCCGCGGAATCTGTGCTGTGCGTAATGGGGCCGAAGTCGCGTGATCTGCTCAAGGCTGTCAGCCCGAATGACTTTTCCAATGCGCACAATCCGTTCGGCACGTGGCAGGAGATTGAAGTTGGCATGGGCCTGGCACGCGCCCACCGTGTCACTTACGTGGGCGAACTCGGCTGGGAACTTTACGTGCCGACTGACCAGGCCGCGCATGTATTCGAAAGTCTCGAAGCAGCGGGCGCGGATTTCGGGCTGAAGCTTTGCGGCCTGCACACGCTTGACTCCTGCCGCATCGAAAAGGCCTACCGCCATTTCGGCCATGACATCACCGATGAGGACCATGTGCTTGAGGCCGGACTCGGCTTTGCCGTCAAGACAGACAAGGGTGATTTCATCGGGCGGGACGCGGTGTTGAAAACTCGAGATGCGGGGCTGATGCGGAGGATGGTGCAGTTCAAGCTTGACGATCCGCTGCCGTCACTGTTCCACGCCGAGCCTATCCTGCGGAACGGCGAAATCGTCGGCCAGACGACATCGGCGAACTATGGCCATTTCCTCGGCGGGGCAGTGGCGATGGGGTATGTGCCTTGCGAGGGTGAGAAAGCGGAGCAAGTCCTTGGCTCAAGCTATGAAATCGAGTTCGCCGGGGTCCGGCACAGGGCGACGGCTTCGCTGAAGCCGATGCATGACCCCAAGGCGGAACGGGTGCACGCATGAAGCTCGCCGCCCGCCATCAGGCCTTTGCCGACCTGCACCAATCCGGCTGTTTTGTCATACCCAACCCCTGGGACACCGGCACGGCGCGGATGATGGCGGCACTTGGCGCGAAGGCGCTGGCCACCTCCTCCGCGGGTTACGCCTTCACGATCGGGCGGCCCGACATGGGCCGCGTGACGCGCGATGAGATGCTGAACCACGCACAGGACATGGTTGCCGCGACGGATTTGCCGGTGTCCGGCGATTTCGAGAACGGGTTTGGCGACGATCCGCAGACCGTCGCAGAAACAGTCCGGCTGGCGGGCGAGGTCGGGCTGTCCGGATGCTCGATCGAAGACACTGTTATGACGGATGGCAATCCATCCTATGGATTTGATCTGGCAGTTGAGCGGATCAAGGCGGCAGTTGCGGCGTCTCGGGCGCTAGGAAGGCCGTTCATCTTGTGTGCCAGAACCGATGGCGTGATGAACGGGACCTATGATACGGACGAAGCCATCAGACGCGCGCAGGCTTTTGCGGCTGCAGGCGCAGACCTCCTCTATGCGCCGGTTTTGCCTGACCTTCCGGCGCTGGGGCGGTTCGTCAAATCGCTCTCCAAGCCGGTCAATGCGCTTGCCGCTGGCGCACCGCAAAAATCGACGGTGGCTGATCTCGCAGCGCTCGGCGTACGGCGGATTTCGACTGGCTCGAAGATCGCACGTCTGACCCATCGCGCCGTTCATGACGCTGTCGTCGAGATGCTGGGCGGCGGGACTTTCACCCATTTCAACAATGCCATGAGCGGCGACGCGGTTGATGCGTTGCTCGATCAGGGCAAGGCCAAAACACAAGAGTAAAATCAATGTCAGAACTTGCCGCTTCCGACCCCTCCTCCCGCCGCTCCGGCGGACGCGCCGCGCGGGTTGCCGCACGCGCTGCGCCGCTGGCGGAGAATCTGCGCCCGGTAAGGGCTGGTTTGCTTGGCGGGACCTACAGTCCGCTCAGCGAGCGTGACGTCCAGCGCATACATGAGGCGGCGCTGACGGCCCTGGAAGTGATCGGCTTCGGCGAAGCGCCGAAATCCGGTATCGAAATTCTGACCGGCGCGGGCGCAATCCTCGGCGATGACGGGCGTATCCGGTTTCCGCGCGCGCTGGTCGAGGACATGCTGTCCAAGGCCGCGCGCGGGATCACACTGCATGGCCGCGAAGAGAAGCACGACCTGCACTTGCTGCCATCGCGCGTCCACTATGGCACTGCGGGCGCAGCTGTCTATGTGGTGGATAGCGAAAAGCGGGAATACCGCGAGTCCACCGTTCAAGATCTCTATGACGCTGCGCGTATCGTCGACCAATTGGACAATGTCCATTTCTACCAGAGGCCAATGGTCTGCCGCGACATCGCTGACAATTTCGAAATGGACATGAACACGATCTACGCTTGCTGCGCGGGCACATCCAAGCATGTCGGTGTGTCGTTCACATCGCCCGATTACATGGCGCCAGCCTTCGACATGCTGCATCTCATCGCAGGCGGCGAGGACAAGTGGCGGGCGCGGCCGTTTGTCTCGAACTCCAATTGTTTCGTCGTGCCGCCAATGAAGTTTGCGCAGGAAGCTTGCCAGGTGATGGAAGCTGCCGTGCATGGCGGCATGCCAGTGTTGTTGCTTTCGGCCGGGCAGGCCGGCGCGACCGCCCCTGCGCCGCTGGCGACAGCCATCGTCCAAGCCGTGGCGGAATGCCTGGCGGGCGTTGTCTATGTCAACGCAATCAAGCCCGGCGCGCCGGCGATCTTCGGGACGTGGCCGTTCGTGTCAGATCTGCGCTCGGGCGCGATGTCGGGCGGTTCGGGCGAGCAGGCTTTGCTGACGGCGGGCTGCGCGCAGATGCACCGCTTCTACGGCTTGCCAGGCGGCGCGGCTGCGGGCATTGCAGACGCCAAGCTGCCCGATATGCAGGCCGGTTGGGAACAGGGCATTTCCAACGTCATGGCCGGGCTCGCCGGCCTCAACATGATTTACGAATCCGTGGGCATGCACGCCTCGCTGCTCGGCTTCTCGCTGGAGTCACTCATCCTTGGCGACGACATGCTCGGCCAGTGCCTGCGCTGTGTGCGCGGCATTGAGGTCAACGACGATACATTGAGCATCGAGACGATGAAGAATGTTTGCATGGGCGGCCCCGGCCATTATCTTGGTCATCCGCAGACACTGGCAGTGATGCAGACCGAGTATATCTATCCCCGCCTTGGCGACCGCACCAGCCCGAAGGAATGGGTCGAGGTTGGCAAACCGGATCTGGTGCAGAAGGCGATCGCGACGCGCAAGAAGATCTTGGCCGAGCCGCGCCGTCAGGTGATTGATATTCTGGCGGACCAGGAAATCCGCTCGAAGTTCAAAATCCACCTGCCCGCGTGATCGTCTTGATGGCCGGGCGCATGTCACTGCCCAATCGAACGTGCCGGATATTGGCTCTCAGCGGACGGGTGGGGGGCGCACTTTGCCTGAGCGCCATTGCATTGACCGGTGCACACGCGCCGCGGCCGATGCCGCGCAGCACCCGCAGCGCTTGCGCCTGCGGAAACACCTACCGCCAACGGCGGGATTCTAGAGCGATGCCGTAATGCCGCCATCGACATAAAGAATGTGCCCGTTGACGAAGGTGGCTGCTTCGGAGGCGAGGAAAACCGCCGCGCCGGTCAGTTCGTCGACATCGCCCCAGCGCCCGGCAGGGGTGCGCTTCTCCAGCCAGGTTGAGAATTCCGGATTGTCGACCAGCGCCTGATTCAGTGGTGTCTTGAAATAGCCCGGAGCGATGGCGTTGACGTTGAGGCCGTACTTGGCCCAATCGGTTGCCATGCCCTTGGTGAGGTTGCGCACTGCGCCTTTGGTAGCGGTGTAGGGCGCAATGTTCGGCCGGGCGAGTTCGCTTTGCACCGATGCAATGTTGATGATCTTGCCGCGCCCGCGTTTGATCATATGCCGCGCCACCGCCTGCCCGGTGTAGAAAACGCTGGAGATATTGGTCTGCAACATCTGCTGCCACTTGTCGTCAGGGAAGTCTTCCAGCGGCGCGCGAAATTGCATGCCGGCATTGTTGATGAGAATGTCGATTGGGCCTTCCTCTGCCTCGATCCTGTCCACGCCTTTGGAAACGGCCGAATGGTCGGTGACGTCAAACACTGACACCGATGCTTTGATCCCCTCACCAGCCATTTCCGCTGCCGCCGCCCGCAGCGGACCCTCTGTCCGCCCGTTCAAGACAACGGCGGCGCCATGGGCTGCCAGGCCTTGCGCCAGCGCCAGTCCAATACCTTGGCCGGACCCCGTTACCAGTGCGCGCTTGCCAGTGAGATCAAACAGTGTGCTCTTTATCATCCCCGGAGTTGACCGCAGTTCCGTCCCCGTTGCAATCGGGCTTGACATGAATGTCAGCGAACCTGATCAAGACCAAAGCAGCGAAGCGATCAACGATATCCAGCCCGCTGCCTGACAAGGTCACCGCATTCCAACAGGTTCAGCTCTGCGCTGTGCTCGGCCAGGATCAAGGGACGGCATGCGTTCGCTTTAGAGCGCATCCGCACCGATGGCAGCAAGCGCCGCCCTTGCCACTTCGACATCCTCATCGCCGGTGCCGGATCCCACGCCGATGCCGCCCGCGAGCTTGCCGCCAAACCGGATTGGCAAGCCGCCCTTGAGCACGGTCATTGCGCCCCTGGAGCTGATGGACGCGGCGAGCGCTGCCTCGTTGCCAAGCGCCCCGGTTGGCCCATTCGATGCAGCGGCGGTGCGGGCTTTGGCATGGGCGGTGCGCAGGCTGAGGAACTTAGCGCCGTCCATGCGCACGCTTGCCAAGACTTCGCCGGAGGCATCGACCACGATGATGCATTGCGGCACACGCATTGCCGTTGCCTTTTCCATGCCCGCGCGGATCAGCGCCAGCGCGCCCTCATGCGTCAGCTTTATGGCTTCCTGCGTATAGTTGCTCATATGATTTCCCTTTCCACGACGCGGATTTTTGCCAGCGCCTGATCTGAACGCCCCGCATGACTGGGGTTCTGGATCGACTGGATCAAACTGTGTGCGGCGGGCCTGCCAATCTCGCAGCACTCAATGTCAACCGAGGTGATGCGCGGAAGGCAGCAGGCGGCGATTTCATAATTGCCTAGGCCGGCGATGGCGATGTCCTGCGGCAACCGCAATCCACGGCAGCGATACTCCATCAAAGCACCAAAAGCGGACAAGTCCGAAACGCAGATGGCCATTTGCGCATCCGGCGTTTGCTCAACCACTGGCGCAGTTGCCTGCGCGCGCTGCCCCGTCGATGTGGGCGGCACGCGGCCACGGCGCGCGACATCGGCCATGGCCGGCATCCGGCCGCCGGCCGCTCTGGCTGTGTTAGGCTCGTCCATGCTTTTTTCAACGATCCAGTTGGCATAGGCTGCGCTTGTGGCAGCCAGTTCCATTTGCCATGATAGCGATAACATGAATTGGGGTGGCAGGCCATGTTTGGCGATGTGGACGGAACCGGCTTCGAAGTCTTGGACGAACGCTTCAAGTCCCGCTTTGTCGACCATGTCGCGGTGGAGCGGCTGTGGACCGGCGGGCGCTGGCTGGAAGGGCCGGCCTGGTTTGCCGCCGGGCGCTATCTGGTGTTTTCCGACATTCCGAACAACCGGTTGATGCGCTTTGACGAGACGGATGGATCGGTGTCCGAATTTCGCAAACCGTCAAACAATTGCAACGGAAACACGGTGGATGGGCTGGGGCGATTGGTCACCTGCGAGCACCTTGCCCGACGCGTCACCCGCACGGAGCATGACGGCACGATGACTGTGATTGCTGACAGCTACAATGGCAAGCGGCTGAATTCGCCCAATGATGTGGTTGTGCGATCTGATGGGACAATCTGGTTCACCGATCCGGACTATGGAATTGGAACCGACTATGAGGGTGACCGGGCTGCGATGGAGCAGGACGGCTGCCATGTCTATTGTGCTGATCCGGCATCGGGCGCCCTCTCCCGCGTCATCGACCATATGGACAAGCCGAATGGCCTCGCCTTTTCGCCGGATGAAAAGACGCTTTATGTTGCCGATACGGGCAAGCCCAGAAACATGCGCAAGTTTGCAGTCGATGGCCTGACGCTTGCGGATCAAGGTGAGTTTGCCAAGTGTACGGCCGGCGGGTTCGACGGGTTCCGGGTTGATCAGCGCGGCACTGTCTGGTCCAGCGCGGCAGACGGCGTCCACTGTATTGATCCGGACGGCACTTTGATCGGCAAAATCCATATCCCTGAGCTGGTGTCCAACGTCACCTTCGGCGGACCCAAGCGCAACCGCCTGTTCATCACCGCACGGCAGTCGCTGTATTCAGTCTTCGTTGTTGCAAATGGCGCGGCCGCAGGATGAGCGCGCTCCCCAATATCGCCTTCCTCGGCACTGGTCTGATGGGCCAGCCGATGGCGCGCAATCTCCTGCAGGCAGGCTTTCCGGTGACTGTCTGGAACCGGTCCGCGTTCAAGGCGCTGGCGTTGGAAGCCTTCGGCGGAATTGTCGCTGTTTCTGCTGTTGATGCCGTGCGCGAAGCGGACATTGTCATCACCATGCTGTCCAACGGCGCCGCGGTGGCGGATCTGTTGTTTGACCAAAACGTGGCATCTTCGATGCAGCCTGGCGCGCTGCATATCGACATGAGCTCGATCAGCCCGGATGAGGCGCTCAATCATGGTTCGCGTTTGGCTGAGCTTGGTATTGACGCAATTGACGCACCGGTTTCCGGCGGCACCAAGGGGGCTGACATGGCGACGCTCGCGATTATGGCGGGCGGCAGCGCCGAGGCGTTTGCCAAGGCCGAGCCAGTCTTGAAAGCCATGGGAAGACCAACGCTGGTTGGCCCTTCCGGCTGCGGCCAGATTGCCAAACTTGCCAATCAGGGCATCGTTGCCGTCACCATCGGCGCGGTGGCAGAGGCGATCCTTTTGGCGGAAAAAGCCGGCTTGGCAAAGGGCGCCTTGCGGCAGGCGCTGGCCGGCGGTTTTGCCGACTCGGTGATCCTGCAACAGCATGGAAAGCGCATGGAAGAGCGGGATTTCATTCCCGGCGGGCCATCGGCTTTGCAGCTGAAGGATCTGAACAACCTGCTGGCGGCGAGCGCTGGGCTTGGCCTGACTCTGCCGCTGGCGAGCGCCTTGCGCGAACGCTATGAGACACTGGTCAACGAAATCGACGCCGGTGATCTCGATCATTCGGCGCTCTTCGCCGAATTGGTAAAGCGCCAGCGCTGACCATGACATGACCTCCCCGAAAGCGGCCGGCCATATTCTCTTATCCTATGTGAGGCGCTGTCAGGCCTTGCGTTTCTTGTTCTGCCGGTGCTGGTCGATGACCACGGCTGTCACAATGATCATGCCCTTGACGATTTCCTGATAGTAGGCGCCGACCTTGAGGAAGGTGAAGCCAGAGGTGACGACGCCAAGAATGATCGTGCCGATGACAGTGCCGGTGATGCGCCCGACGCCGCCGGCCAGCGACGTGCCGCCGATGACTGCCGCCGCGATGGCGTCAAGCTCGTAGGCGACGCCCATACCCGGCTGGCCGGATTGGGCGCGCGCTGCCGTCATGACCCCGGCAAGACCGGAAAGCAGGCCGGCAACCATGTAGACCTTGATCAAATGATTGCCGATATTGATGCCTGACACGCGCGCCGCCTGCGGATTTGCGCCGATGGCGTAGGTGAATTTGCCATAGCGCGTATAGGACAGGGCGATGTGAAAAATCAGGGCGACAATGAGAAACACAATGACCGGGCGCGGCACGGGGAAACCCATGACATCAAAGCTCTGGCCGAACCAGGCGAAACGCTCATGCAGAAGGGCGACCGGCTGACCCTCAGTATACCATTTGGCGAGGCCGCGGGTGGACACCATCATGCCCAAAGTGGCGATAAACGGCGGAATCTGCGTCTTGGCAATAATCAATCCGTTGACGCCGCCCATGACAAGGCCAAGCGCCAGCCCGACCATGATCGGAACGACCGGATTGATGTCGAGCAGCCATGGGTAATCGATGAATACCGCACGCCCATTGGCAGCCGTCTGGGCAAAACTTGCCGCGACCATGGCGACAAAGCCGACAATGGAACCGGATGAAAGATCAACGCCAGCGGTGATGATGACCTGCGTGACGCCTACGGCGATGATGCCGATAACCGAAACTTGCAGGACAATGATCGACAGGCGCTGTTTGTTGGCAAGGAAACTCTCGCCGACGAATATCCAGCCGAGCACTTCAAACACCAGCGCAATGCCGATGAGGACGGCAAGGATCGACACTTCCGGCGGCAAGCGGCGGATGGACTTGAGACCGGTGGTTGATGCGCCGGCATCGTTTTCTGTGGTGGACATGAAAAACCCCTTTGTAACCCCGTCTGCAGCTCAGTGCGACGCCAATTCCATGATCTTGACCTGATCTGCATCCTTGCGGTCGAGAAAGCCGGTGATGCGTCCTTCATGCACGACCATGATGCGGTCGCTCATGCCAAGCACTTCCGGCATTTCCGACGAAATCATGATGACGGCAACGCCTTCGCCCGCGAGCTTTGAGATCAGCCGGTGGATTTCCGCCTTGGCGCCGACGTCGATGCCGCGTGTCGGCTCATCCAGGATCAGGATTTTAGGCCGCGTCAAAAGCCAGCGCGCGATCAACACTTTCTGCTGGTTGCCGCCGGACAGATTGATGATCGGCTCGTGCATGTCGGGCGTGCGCACCCGAAGTGTCCGGGCAACCTCAATGGCATCCTTGGCCAGTTCCTTCTGCTGAACAAAGCCGTTCTTGACATAGCGGTTCTGGAGCACGGCCATCTGGACGTTCTCCTGAACGTCGAGAAGCAGGAAGCAGCCGGTCTCTTTGCGATCCTCCGTAAGGAACGCCATGTGATGGGCCATCGCATCGGACGATGAGCGAATGGAAACCTGCTTGCCGTTGATCGAAATCGTGCCGCTGTCAGAAGGCGTCACGCCGAAAATCGTTTCGGCGATGTTGCTGCGCCCAGAGCCGACAAGCCCGGCGATGCCGAGAATTTCACCGGAACGCACATCAAACGACACATCCTTGAACACGCCGTTGAGTGTCAGGTTCTTCACAGACAACACCACATCGCCAATCGGAACGGCTTCTTTGGGAAACATCTGGGTGATTTCGCGTCCGACCATCATCTTGATGATCTGATCGCGGGTCACCTGCGAGGATGGCTTGGTGTCGATGTATTTGCCGTCGCGGAACACCGACACCTCGTCGGCGATCTCGAACAGCTCATTCATCTTGTGGGTGATGTAGATGATGCCCTTGCCGTCTGCCTTCAGCTTGCGGATGATCTTGAACAGATGCACGACCTCGCGCTCGGTCAGCGCGGATGTCGGCTCGTCCATGATCAAAATATCGGACTCATAAGAAACCGCCTTGGCGATTTCGACCATCTGGCGGTTGGCGACAGTCAGACTGCCGACCTCAACATCCGGATCGAGTTCGATGTTGAGGCGCTTGAACAAATCAACCGTCATCTGGCGCATTTTGCGGTGGTCGATGAACCCAAAACGACTCGTCGGCTCGCGCCGGATCCAGATGTTTTCAGCAACTGTCATCGGGCCCATCAGGTTGAGTTCCTGGTGGATCATGGCGATGCCATTCTCCAAGGCGTCCAGCGGGCCGTTCAGTTTGATTTCGACCCCGCGCAATTTGAACGAGCCGGAATCCGGCGTGTAGATGCCGGCTACGATTTTCATCAGCGTCGATTTGCCCGCGCCATTCTCGCCCATCAGGGCGTGAACCGTGCCGCGCTTGAGCTTCAAATGGACATTGTCCAGCGCCACGACGCCGGGAAATTCCTTGCGGACGTTCTCGACTTCCAGAATATATTCCGAACCGGGTACGGCACCGCTCTCGCGGACCGCCTTCATGGTTGACGGACTCAGCATGGCGATTTGTCCTCCACGACCAAATCGAAGCGTCTATTTGCAAGAATGTCAAAAAAAATGCGCCGCCGTTACCAGCGGCGCATTCTGATCAGAAGCTGATCTTAGTTCTTGGTCATGAAGGTTTCCATGTTGGCCGGGGTAACCAGCTGGAACGGGATCCAGACCTTGGCATCCACCTTTTCGCCTTTGGCAAGCTTCACGGCGGTGGCAACGGCGCCGCCGCCCTGGCCAGCCGCGTCCTGGAACACGGTGACGTCGAGGTCGCCGGCCTTCATGTAAGCGAGGGCTTCCTGCGTGGCGTCAATACCGCCGACGATAACGGACTTCATGTCCCAGCCGGCTGCCTTCATGGCGTTGATCGCACCGATGGCCATATTGTCATTGTTGGCGATGACGGCATCCGGCTTGTGGCCGGCGGCGATCCAGTTGGTCATCAGGTCCTGCGCCTTCACCGGATCCCAGACTGCGGTCTGCTCATCGATCACGTTGAGCTTCACACCGCATTCGGCGCCGGCGTTGACGTCATGGATATCCTTGGTGCGTTGCACGGCGGCCTGGTTGGCAAGGTCGCCAACCATGATCAGGATGCTGGCTTCGGTCTTGCCGGCTTCCTTCAGGAGGCGGCAGACTTCAAGCGTCTCCAGCGTGCCGGAGTCGACTTCGTTCGATGCAACAAACGCGCCCTTCGGGCCGAGCGCGTCAACGTCGATCGGCTGACGGTTGACATAGACGATTGGAATGCCGGCATCGTTGGCAAGCTTGGTCATCGGCGCGGTGGCCGAAGTGTCGACAGCGTTGACGATGATGGCATCGACCTTGGCGGCGATGAAATTCTGAACCTGCGACAGCTGCTTGTTGACATCGTCATCAGCGATTTCGATCACAACCGGCTGCGACGCGTCTGCGGCCGACTTTTCGATGCCCTTGCGGAGCACCGTCAGGAACGTGTCCGAGTTGGCCATCGAAACACCGATGTCGCCTGCATAGGCGGAACCAGCCATCACAGCGCTAGCAGCAAGTGCCAAAAGAATCTTTTTCATGTTGTACTCCTCCACAGAATGGCGCCCGGCAGCACCTGGTAAAAAACCGGATTCCCGCATGCGGGATTTCTCATTTTCGAGAATGATCTTGACCCAAACCTGAGTTTGGAACGAAAAAATTCCCGGTCTCCACTTATGGAATTTTTATTCCATTTATCACGCGCGACGTCAACTGCTGCTTCTCTCGCGCCGATCTCGTTTCAGGCGGCCAAGGCTCCCCCGATAAAGTCCATGCTCTGTCTCAGTGCGCTCTGCGGATCGGCAAGACGATGCACTTGCGCCGAGAACACTTCGTAGGAGAAGACGCCGGCGTAGCCTTGCTCCAGAAGCGAGCGGATCTGGTCAATATTGCCTAGTCTGTCGCGGCCATCAACCAGAATGCGATGGCCATCCTGCATTTCATCCGGGGTTAGGGCCGCGTCAACAACGCCGGAGATATGGACAATGCCGGTATAGTCAGGAAACAGCGGTCCGCCGCCGGCCAGATGATGATGGAACGTGTCGTGGACGAGTTTGAAGCTATCCTTGCCGCCGACGGCTTCGATTGCCTCGATCGCATCCGATTTTGAACGCAGCGACGATGTTGTGAAGCCAAGCGGCTCAATCACCGCGACCATACTGGCCGCCTTGAGCATTGGCAGAATTTCCGCGAGTGCATGGCGCAAAGCACTGCTGCGCTCGGTATTTGTCAAATCCGGCGCGTCATTGCGCGGAATGAGGCTGATCGTCTCGGCGCCGCTCTCCTTCGCCTGGTCAATGAGCAATTGCACCTTGGCACGCATCGCATCGTCAAAGGCGTTGAAACCGTAAGCCTCTGACAGACCGAGCAGGCGCAGGCCCTTATCTCGCGCGTATGCGCCAACCGACTTCGGCGATCCGCCATCAAAGAACGCGGCATCGGAGAGCTTTTTGTCGGCCAGATCATTGCGCAGTTCCACGCCGGTGCAGCCGAGCGCGGCGGCAAGATCGATGAAGCTGCGGCAATCGAGACCCGGGGTGGTCATATGGTTGAGCGCAAAGAGAGGCTTCGAGCCTGCTGCCATCAGTTGGTTCCCCAGATTTGCGTTGTCCGACGAGAATTCGAAGACATTGCGCTTGGTTTTCGGATGCCGATCAAGCCTGCTCCACCGATGTTGAGTCAATCAGAAACAGGGTAAAATTCTTTCATTCATGCGAAGAATTTGGAATCGGCAATGATAGTTTTTGCATCATTCCGGCAGATCGCCATTCAGATGTTTTCGGAGATGTGCATTTCAAAAGGCAGGAATGTCTGGCCTGGCAGCTCCACGTCTTCTTTCGAGACAGCCCGCACCATCAAATCCACCAGCCGTTCGCACAGCAGCACAAGCGGCGTTGAAAGCGTCATAGTTATGATTTGATCGGCCAAGGCGGCGCGTGACATGGGCGTCAATTCATTGACCACAACCACCAGCTCCCGCCCCTCGGCCGTTTCGCGCAAGGCATCCACAGCGCCTTCCATGCCGCCGCCAGCGACATAAAATCCAGCCAGGTCCTTATGCCTGGCCATCAGTTCAAGGATGTTCTGGTGGGTAAAGCGGCGGTCATCCAGATTGACCAGCGTGTCGAGCACATGAAAATCAGGGGCGTGCTCGCGAAAATAAGTGCGAAATCCGATCTCGCGCATGTCATGGCCAAGGAAGCGATGACTGCCAACGAAAACGGCAACTTTTCCAGGTCCTTTTGCAGCTTTTGCAATCGTCCAGGCCGCCGTGCGGCCAACTTTGCGGTTGTCGACGCCGATGTAGCCGGTTCGAATGCCTGTGGCGAACTCGGACAGAAGTGCAAAAACCGGCATGCCTTTGTCACGCAATTCGGACACTGCGGCGGTGATATTGGGGTGATCTACCGCCACCATGGCAATGGCGTTCACCCTTGGCGCCATTTCCCTGAGCTTTGCAGCGACCACATTTGGCGCGAGGTCGCTGACATAATCCAGCACACAAACGCCGCGCACCGATTTTGATTCGCGAATGGCCTTTTCGATCGCTGCGCCGAACGCCTTGTAGAACTCGGTTTCCGGCTTCTGCAGCAGGATACCAAATTTCACCAGTGGCAAGTCGGCATGGATGCGCTGACGTATCAAGCCGGCTGCATGGTAGCCGATGGACGTTGCCGCCTCATAGACGCGGCGGGTCGTTTCCTCGCGCACCGGGTGCCGACCGTTCAAAACACGGTCCACCGTGGCGACGCTCACGCCAGAGGCGGCGGCAAGATCAGATATGGTCGGACGTGATCCCATGGTTGCACCTGTGCAGTTTGTTCAATCCGTAAATCACACACTGATAGAAAATGATAGAATAAATTGCAGAAAGTTTGACGCGCGGCAGGACCCTGTCTAGATACAGCTTCATCTGCATATGGAGGACGCCATGAGTGCCGTGCTGTCAGACAAGCCCGTTTCCACGCCGCGCAAACGCGACTATGGAATGCTGGGCCTCGATGCGCGGGAAGCGGTTGAACATGGTTTGAAATCGGCCGAATGGTATCATACGGATGTCTCGCGCAAGGACTTGAAAGCGCTGATGCAGCGCTCTGACGGGCCGGCGATCCGTGACACTATCATCTGGCTCGGCCTGATGGCGATATTTGCGGCGGGCGCGATTTGGACGTGGCCAACGCTTTGGTCGGTGCCGTTTTTCCTCGCTTATGGCGTGCTTTATGGCTCAGCGACGGATTCCCGTTGGCATGAATGCGGGCATGGCACGGCTTTCAAGACACCGTGGATGAACGATGCGGTGTATCAGATCGCCTGTTTCATGATCATGCGCAATCCGGTGACATGGCGCTGGAGCCACACGCGCCACCACACGGATACGATCATTGTCGGGCTGGACCCGGAAATCGCGGTCATGCGACCGCCGGTTTTGTTCAATGTGACGCTGAACTTTTTTGGCATTCTGGATGGGTGGAATGCAATGAAGTCCATGGTGATCAATGCGGCGGGAACTGTGACAGCGGAAGAAAAGACTTACGTTCCTGAAATGGAATGGTCAAAGCTGATACTGGTGTCGCGCATCTGGCTGGTGATCTATGCCGCGACGATTGCTCTGGCGCTTGGCTTGCAATCATGGCTTCCGATCCTGCTTGTCGGCACACCCCGTCTTTACGGCGCCTGGCATCATGTGCTGACCGGACTGATGCAGCATGGCGGCTTGGCCGACGATGTGCTTGACCACCGGATGAATTCGCGCACGGTCTATATCAACCCGATCTCGCGGTTCATCTACTGGAACATGAACTATCACGTCGAGCATCACATGTTTCCCATGGTGCCCTATCATGCGCTGCCGAAGCTGCATAAGCTGATCGCGCACGATTTGCCCGCCCCCACCGCATCAATATGGGCCGCATACCGCGAGATTTTTCCGGCGTGGCTGCGGCAATTGAAGGGCGAGGATTACTATCTGGTGCGGGAACTGCCGGCGAGCGCCAAGCCATACCGGCCGGAATTTCACCAAGACAAGCAGACTGCGGCAGTTTAACAAGCCGTAGCGACCGGGAGAGCCAAGCATGAGCAAATGGGTTGAAGCCTGTGCGACCGATGACATCGAACTGGAAGATCTGACCGGATTCAGTCACGGAGGTCAGGACTATGCGATTTATCGCAGCCCTGATGACGAATTTTTTGCCACGGCAGGACACTGCACCCACGAACAGGTGATGCTCGATGGCGGCCTGGTGATGGACTACATCATCGAATGCCCCAAGCATAATGGCCGGTTTGACTATCGCACCGGCGAAGCCAAGGGTGCGCCGGTCTGCGTCAACCTCAAGACTTTCCCGGTCAAGATTGAAGGCGGCAAAGTCTTCATCGACATCGGATAGCGCATGAAACACATGGTCATCATCGGCGGTGGCAAGGCGGGCGCCCGCGCTGCCGTTGCCTTGCGTGAAAACGACTACAACGGCGCAATCACGCTGATAACCGGGGAGGCTCACGCACCTTATGACCGCCCGCCGCTTTCAAAAGCCGTCATCACCAATGCGGACCAGCCTTCACCGCCTTACCTGACGGATGAGGCGACGTTGAAATCGATCAACGTGTCGCTGATCATATCCAATCCGGCAACGGCGATAGACCGCGGAGCAAAGACGGTGACGCTGGCGGATGGCGCACACATTGCCTATTCGAAACTGCTGATCGCCACTGGCGCAGTGCCGCGCAAACTCAATCTTCCCGGTTCAAACTCGCCGCGTGTTGTTACGCTTCGCACGTTTGAAGACGCGCTGAGGCTGCGTGATCAGCTCCATGAAGGATGCCATCTCATCATCATCGGCGGAGGCTTCATCGGGCTTGAGGTTGCCGCCAGCGCGCGCAAGCGGGGCGCTTCTGTCACAGTGATTGAAGGACTGGCGCGCGTGCTGTCGCGCGGTGTGCCGGAGGAAATCGCCAAGGTTGTCACCGACCGTCACATGGCTGCGGGCGTCGACATACGCTGCGGCGCCGGTTTGGACGGTTTTGACGGTTTGGGCAACGCCATCGCCGTCAAGCTCAAGGACGGCTCAAGCATTGAAGGCGATCTGGTTTTGGTGGGGATCGGCGCAGTGCCTGTTACGGATTTGGCTGAACACGCGGGCATTGCCATCGATAATGGCATTGCCGTTGACGATCTGCTGCGCACCTCGGACCCTGATATCTACGCCGCTGGAGACTGCGTCTCTTTTCCGCTCCCTGTCTATGGCGGGCGGCGGGTGCGGCTGGAGAGCTGGCGCTCGGCGCAGGATCAGGGCGCGCTGGCTGCGGCCAACATGCTTGGCAAGGGCGAGCATCTGGCGAACGTGCCGTGGTTCTGGTCGGACCAGTATGAGCTGACGTTGCAGATTGCCGGCCTGCAGGACGAAGGCGCGTCAACGGTGCGGCGGGATTTGTCAGACTCTGCTTTCATCTTGTTCCACATTGCCGCTGACGGCCGCCTTGTTGCCGCTTCGGGCATTGGTGTGGGCAATGCCGTAGCCAAAGACATCCGCCTTGCCGAGATGATCATCGGCAAAGGCCTGAAGCCTGCGGTCGATCAACTGGCTGATCCAACAGTCAATCTCAAACGTCTGCTCTCTGCTTAGCCGGATTTGAGTTCACTCATATTCGCTGCTCGACCTGCAGTGATGTGATTGCCGGAAGGATGTTCTCAGCATTTGCTGGGCCAGTTTCATGGCCCGGCAGCGAACCCTCCGCCAATGCGGACCAGACGCGACGATCGGCATTGGCTGGTGCAAGCAGAACCACTGTTTTGTTGTCGCGCCGGTAAGCGTTGATTTCATCGCTGATTGCGGCGGCGTCGAACGGGGCGCTGTCTGAAGCACATACAGAAGTCCGTTCCGCTTCGCGCCGCGCATGATCCAGGATTGCACCGGATACACAGGAATCATGGACAATGACATCGGCCGATTGAAGCATGCCGACTGCATTGAGCGTCAACTCGCCTTGATCATCCGGATTGACATACAAAACATGGACCTGGCCCGCGCCGGAAGACGGCGCAACAGGCGCGCCATGCACCCAAGCGGTTTCTTGCGTGAATGGACCAAACGCCTTTGAAGCGAACTTTGCCCAGAACTGGCGCCGTTCCGCCCCCGGCTTGAACCGGCGCAAAACCGTGGCGCGGATGTCTTTGGCAAAGGATGCCCAATTGGCCAGCGATTGCGGCAGCACGGCTTCTATGCGGGTGCGGATCGACTGACCCAAGACCGGGGCTGCGCCATCGGTCGAAATTCCGATGACGACCGGTGAGCGGTTGACGATGGAACCAAATTGGAAAGAGCAGAATTCCGGACGGTCAATGACGTTGACCGGCAAGCCCGCAGCGCGCGCGGCGCAGACGATGGCTTTGGCCTCACCGTCAGTTGCTGCATCGGCAACGACCAAGACCTTGCCGGCGAAATCGGCAAGGGACCATTCGCGCCACTGCTGCACGACAGAGCCGTGCAGATCTGTCCGCCCGGCGAGCGCTTCCATTTCGTCGCTGATGTCAGGGCTCAAGATCAGAACCGTCGCGCCGCACTGTGCAAGCAATTCAGCTTTCCAGACTGCGGGCGCCTGGCCGCCAATGACCAAAACGGGCTTGCCCCGCAGATTGAAAAAGACCGGAAGAACCGCCAGCGGCATGATGCGGGCGCGGCTGCTTGCGCCACGAGTTTCACTCTGCAGCGAGTGCGAACTGGCCATCGAGCATGATCCTCAATTCTGCACGGCAGGAGCCGCAATTGGTTCCGGCGCGGGTTGATGCGCCGATGGCTTCAACGCTGGCGCAGCCGGCGCGGATGGCTGCGTTGATTTCATTGAGGCCGACGCCATTGCAGGCGCAGATGATCGCGCCCTTGTCTGGCTGTTCAGCATCGGCCCGTCCGGCAATCACCCGCCAGCGGTTTGCAATATCGGCAAATTCGGTTTCCAGGAAATCGCAGACCAACTGGCGCGAAACGGCGACGGGCGCGCGGCCATAGAACAAGGCGCCGGACAGCCGGGAACCGGAAAATGCGGCGCAGCGAAACTGACCGCTTGCCGCGTCATGATAGGCAAGCATTGGCTCTTGCGAACCGATGCCGAATAATCGACGGGCAAAGATTTCAACGTCTTCGGGAGCATCCAAACCGGCAAGCTCAAGACGCCAGCCGCC
>JBAVTG010000129.1:0-6788 GCA_049696015.1 Rhizobiaceae bacterium
GTCCATCTGCGCGTGGCCTTCGGCCTCGCTGTTTTGTTCGCCAAAGGTCATGGTGCCAAGGCAAATCAAAGAGACGTCCGGGCCATGACGGCCAAGCTTGCGTTTTTCCATCGGGGAGGTTTTCCTGTTGCGGACGCTGAAACTGAAGTGGTTTCAGGATTTTGGCAAGAGCATATGAGAGGGCCTGATGCAATGGCGACACCTGCCAAACCGCGCGTGACAATTGAATATTGCACCCAATGCAACTGGATGCTGCGCGCTGCATGGATGGCGCAGGAGCTGTTGCAGACTTTCGGTCAGGATGTCGGCGAGGTGGCGCTGATTCCGGGGACCGGCGGCGTCTTCCTGGTCAAGTGCGGTGACGTCTCGATGTGGGACCGCAAAACCGATGGCGGATTTCCGGAAGCCAAGGTGCTCAAGCAAAGGCTGCGCGATGAGGTCTGGCCGGAGCGCGACTTGGGCCACGCGGACCGTGGGGTCGCAAAATAGCCAATCTTTTTCATGGATACGACGCCCGCGTCGCAATTCTCACACTCAATGTCGCCGCCGAACAGCAAGCGGGCTTCAGCATTTGTTGGTCTGGACCCATGGGCTTTAGCCCGGTTAGCGGGAACAAATCGGACTGCGGCCAACGCAGCCGGAAGACATGAAACTGGGCACGCCCATAATCCGTTATGGGTTTGACCGGCGCCATACCGGGTCATCGGTCCATGGGGGAATAGGCTGCGCCGCTGATTGTGATCAGTCTGCAAGTCCGCTCCTCCATGTTGTGATTGACACTGCCAAGCATCTGTAATGCTATGGATGCCTGAGCATAAAATGGGAGCACTCAGTTCATGGACGACTTCAAACAAAAACTGACTTTGGCCGAAAAGCTTGCCGCACGATCGCAGGTCTCGCGCCGCGACTTTCTGCAGCTGGCAGCGCTCGCCGGTCTGACGGTGCCTGCCGCCAATCTGCTTTGGACCCAGTCGGCCTATGCCGAAGAGCCCAAAAAGGGCGGCAACTTCATCATCGGCATGGAAGGCGGCTCGGCATCGGACTCGCTTGATCCAAGCACTTATGCCGACTCCGTCATGATCGCGGCCTCGCTGGCTGTCTGTAACAACCTCGTCGAATTTGACGAGAAAGGCGCTCCGACCGGAGAAATCTTCGAAAGCTGGGAAGCAAAGCCGGGCGCTGTCGAGTGGGTGTTCAACATCCGCCAGGGCGTGAAGTTCTCGAACGGCAAGACTGTCGACGCTGACGACATTATCTATTCGATCGGCATCCACCGCAGCGCTGAAACCAAGTCGCCGGCCAAGGGTATTTTGGAGCCAATCAAGGAAATCAAGGCGATCTCGCCGACGCAGGTTGGCATCACTTTGTCATCCGGCAATGCGGATCTGCCCGTCGTTCTCGCCGACTATCACATCATCGTCGTGCCCAAGGACTTCAATGACTGGAACAAGCTGATCGGCACCGGCGCTTACACCCTCGAAAGCTTCGAGCCGGGCGTGCGCCTCGTGTTCAAAAATCGCGGCGATTACTGGAAGGCCGGCCGTGGCAACTTCGACACTGTCGAAATCCGCAACATTCAGGACGCGGCTGCCCGTACAGCCGCGCTGCAGTCCGGTGAAATCCATGCAGCCAACCGCATGGACGCCCGAACGGTCGATCTCCTGATGAAGGACCCCAATCTCAACATCGTCCGCACCAAGGGCACAGGCAACCGGTTCTGCTTCGTTGCGCGCGTTACCGATGATCCGTTCACCAACAAGGATCTTCGCCTTGCCTTGAAATACGGCATCGACCGCGAAGCGATCATCAAGCAGGTCTACAATGGCTATGCGGTTCCGGGCAACGACCACACGCTCGATGCGCTGAATCCTTACTACAACACAGCCATGCCGCAGCGCGCCTATGATCCTGACAAATCCGCGTTCCACTTCAAGAAGGCCGGACTTGCCGCTGGCACCAAGATTGAGCTGCAGACGTCGGAAGGCGCATGGAGCACGGCGGTTGACTGCGCCCAGATCTATCAGGAATCCCTCAAGAAGGCCGGCGTTGACCTCACTGTCAACAAGGTCTCGGCAGATGGATACTGGGATAATGTCTGGCTGAAAGTGCCGTTCTGCGCCGTGTACTGGGGCCGCCGCCTGTCGGCTGACGCAAGCCTGTCGCTGGTCTTCGGTTCGGGCTCTGATTGGAACGACTCGAACTGGAAGGTGCCGGAATTCGACAAGCTGATTGAAGCGGCCCGTGTCGAACTCGACGATGCCAAGCGCAAGGAAATGTATTTCAAGGCGCAGGAAATGATCGCGGACGACGGCGGCCAGATGTGCTTTGCCATCACCGATTATCTGGATGGTTATGCCAAGAACGTCATGGGCAACGCGCCACATGCACGCTACGACTTGAACGATAACCGCATCGCAGAAAAGGGCTGGTTCGCCTGATTTGCGGGAACCTGAGGTAATCTGAGGAAACTGGGGGCGAGCTTATGTTGAAATTTATCCTAATCAGGCTCGCCCTCGGACTTTTATCGCTTGTTGCTGTCAGTGTCCTTATTTTTGCAGCAACAGAAATTTTGCCTGGCGACGTCGCCAGCGCGGTCCTGGGTCAAGGCGCCACACCGGAAACGCTGGCTGCCTATCGCATTGAGCTCGGCTTGGACCGGCCGGCCTATGTCCGGTATTTCGAATGGTTCGGCGGCGCCATTCAAGGCGATTTTGGCGTGGCGATGACCAACAAGCGCGAAATCCTGCCGGAACTTATGAAGAAGTTCAAAAACACGCTCTTCTTGGCCGGTGTTGCCGCATTGATTGCGGTGCCGATTTCTGTTGGCCTCGGCATCATCGCTGCCATCAACGAAGGCAAGTGGCAGGACCGCTGGTCCAACATCGTTTCGCTGGCGACAATTTCGGTGCCGGAATTTTTCATCGCCTATTTGCTGATCCTGGTGTTCGCCGTGAAGCTGCGCTGGTTCCCTTCACTTTCCACCGTTTTTGACGGCATGGGCCTTGGCGAAAAGCTCTACAAAATCGCGCTGCCTGCCTTGACACTGACCATGCTTGTGGCTGCGCACATGTTGCGCATGACGCGCTCGTCCGTGCTTGCGATCATGTCGCAGCCCTACATCGAAATGGCTTTCCTGAAGGGCATGCCGCGCTCGCGGGTGATCCTCAAACATGCGCTGCCCAATGCCGCCGCGCCAATCATCTCGGTCATTGCGCTGAACCTTGCCTATCTCATCGTCGGCGTCGTCGTCATCGAAGTGGTGTTCGTCTATCCGGGCGTCGGGCAGTATATGGTGGATGGCGTGACCAAGCGCGACCTGCCGGTGGTGCAGGCTTGCGGGCTGTTGTTTGCCGCCACCTTCATCATCCTGAACACGGTGGCAGACATTTTGGCGATCATTGCAAACCCGCGGCTGCGCAAACCGACAAGGGTGGACTGAGACATGACTATTCTTGGACACAAGCCAAACGGGACCGCGTGGGTCGGTCTCATCATCGTCGGTTTCTTTGTGTTTCTGGCGATCTTTGCGCCGTGGATCGCGCCCTACAGTCAGGCTGAGACTGTAGGTGACACCTGGGCGCCAGCCTCGTCCGCCTCCTGGATGGGCACCGACCAGATCGGCCGGGACCTGATGTCGCGCATAATCTACGGCGCGCGCATGACCATCGGCATTGCGCTGGCCACGACTGTTCTGTCATTCTTGATCGGGACAACACTCGGTCTTTTGGCTTCAACCGGCGGCAATGTCATCGACCAGATCCTGTCACGCATTGTCGATGTGATGCTGTCGATCCCGCTGCTGGTGTTTGCGCTGATCATCCTGTCGATGTTCGGCTCTTCCATTCCCACACTGATCATCACCATCGCCATTCTTGATTCCACCCGCGTCTTTCGTCTGGCGCGTGCCGTATCGATGAACATCGCTGTGCTCGAATATGTCGAAGCTGCCAAACTGCGCGGCGAAGGTCTCTGGTGGGTGATGACCAAAGAGGTGCTGCCGAACGTCTTGCCGCCGATGATTTCGGAATTCGGCCTGCGCTTCTGCTTCAACTTCCTGTTCGTTGCCGGACTGTCGTTCCTTGGCCTTGGCATCCAGCCGCCTTACGCCGACTGGGGCGGCATGGTGCGCGAAAACGGCAAGGCGATTTCCTTTGGTCTGGTTGCTCCGCTTTATCCGGCAGCGATGATCGCCTTGATGACCATTGGCGTGAACCTCATCGTCGACTGGATCCTGTCAATCAATGCGCGGCCTTCCGGCGCTTCGGCGGAGATGTAAGATGGCTGTCGAGCAAGTTCTCAAGATCCGCGACCTGCGCATTGAATCGGTCAAAGGCCTTGTGCTGGTCAACAACATTTCGCTGGAACTCAAGCGCGGCGAAGTGCTCGGCCTGATCGGGGAATCGGGAGCGGGCAAATCCACCATCGGCATCGGGGCCATGGCCTACACCCGTGCGGGCTGCCGCATTACCGGCGGAACCGTGGAAATTGATGGCGTATCGATCCGTGACCTGTCAGCAGAGGGCCGGCGCGACATGCGCGGGCGGCACATTGCCTATGTTGCCCAAAGCGCCGCCGCTTCGTTCAATCCGTTTCACACGCTGATTGATCAAGTTTGCGAAATGCCGATCCAGCACGGTTTGATGAAACCGGCGGAAGCCAGGGAATGGGCAATCGAGCTGTTCAAGGCGCTGGATTTGCCCAATCCCGAAACCATCGGCAACCGTTACCCGCACGAGGTCTCCGGCGGCCAGTTGCAGCGCGCCATGACGGCGATGGCCATGTCCTGCCGCCCCGACATCATGGTGTTCGACGAGCCGACGACGGCGCTCGACGTGACGACACAGATCGAAGTGCTGGCGCTGATCAAGAAGGTCATCAAGGACTATAATCTGGCCGCGCTCTATATCACCCATGATCTGGCGGTGGTGGCGCAGGTGTCCGACCGTATCATGGTGCTGCGCGGCGGCAATTTGATCGAACTTGGCGAAACGTCGCAGATATTGTCTGCACCGAAGGATCCCTACACCCGCGCGCTGGTCAGCGAACGCAAGCAGGCCGACCATCTGTCCGCCGAGCTCGACAAGCCGCGCGGCGAGATCATCTTGGATATCAAGAATGCGATTGGCGAATACGGCGATTTCAAAGCCGTGAACGATGTGACGCTCAATGTCGCCAAGGGTGAGACTGTCGCCGTAGTGGGCGAGTCCGGTTCGGGCAAGAGCTCTCTGGCGCGGCTGATCGTCGGCCTGTTGCCGCGCAAATCCGGTTCGGTTAAATTTCGCGGAAACGAACTTTCGGTTGCACTCAAGGACCGCAGCAAGGATGATTTGCGGCAGATCCAGTTCATTTACCAGCTGCCCGATGTGGCGCTCAATCCGCGCCAGACGATTGGTGAAATCATTGGCCGTCCGGTGGCTTTTTACTACAATAAATCACCCGCTGAAGTGAAAGCGCGCGTGGCGGAACTGCTGCGGCAAGTCGGCCTGCCGGAAGACTATGCAGGGCGATTGTCCACCCAGCTTTCTGGCGGCCAGAAACAGCGCATCTGTATTGCCCGTGCGCTTGCTGCCGATCCTGACCTCATCATCTGCGACGAGCCGACATCGGCGCTGGATCAGCTGGTGGCGGATGAAATCCTCAAGCTTTTGAAGCGGTTGCAGGACGAGCTGGGCGTCGCCTATCTGTTCATCACCCATGACCTTGGCATTGTGCGCCGCATCGCGCACCGGACCGCAGTGATGCTCAAGGGCAAGCTGGTGGACGAAGGCCCGACCACCAAAATCTTCGCGCCGCCCTATCATCCCTATACTGAAAACCTGTTGGCCTCCGTTCCGGAAATGCGTACAGACTGGCTGGAAAGCGTATTGAAACTGCGCGGCGGCTCCAAGCGCGAGCGCGAAAAGGCAGCGGCCAAGGGTTAAGCTGCGCTAACGGTTGCGGCCGTCAAACAGCCGCTCGACATGCACCGGCCATTGCCGCGGCAGAACGGCGACAAGATCATAGCGCACAGACAGTTTGGCAAAGTCGCGCTGGCGGGAGAGCCAGATGTCGCCGGCCGCTTCGATGCGCCGTTGCGCCGTCGGCGTCACTGCATCCATGGCCTCGATCAGTGTGGCCCGCGCTTTCACTTCGACCATGATGATCAGATCGCGCCGTCTGGCGATAATGTCGACCTCGCCGGTCTTGGTCTTGAAACGCCTCTCGACAATACGCCAGCCTTTGAGCCGCAAGGCCCATGCAGCGTATAGTTCCGAGCGGTGGCCGTGTTTTTCGGCGATGATGCGCTTGCCATCCGCCATAGAGTCAGACTTTCAGCGCCAGAAGGCGCTTGTAGAGATCGCCTTTGGGTTCCCCGGTCAGGCGCGAGGCTTCTGCAGCTGCCTTGGAAGCCGGCATTTCCCGGGCAAGCGACACCAAGAGCGCGTCCACGTCCTGCGCTTCGGTCTTCTGTTCGGTTGGCGGGGCAACCACCAGAACGATCTCACCTTTGACAACGGTATCTTCAGGGTAGCGCGCCACAAGATCCGCGAGCGTTCCGCGCACGCATTGCTCAAAAGTTTTGGTAAGTTCGCGGCAGACTGCCGCCTCGCGCTCCGGGCCGAACACGGAGGCCATGTCGGCAATGGTTTCGCACAGGCGGTGCGGCCCCTCATAGAACACAAGCGTCGCATCAATGCTTGCAAGCGAAGCCAGGCGGGCCCGGCGCTGCGTTTGTTTAGCCGGCAAAAATCCGTCGAAGAAGAACCGTTCAACCGGCAGACCGGCAAGGCTGAGCGCGGTTAAAACCG
>JBAVTG010000130.1:0-36620 GCA_049696015.1 Rhizobiaceae bacterium
GTCCATGACAATCTCGCCGGTGATCGACGAGCGCAGCGACAGCTTGCCGCCGATCTTCGGCGCAGACAGACCCTTTGTGCCCTTGCCGAGCACAAAGCCCTTGATCTTGCCGCCATGCGCATCGGACTTGGCCCAGACAACAAACACGTCTGCAATCGGCGCATTGGAGATCCACATTTTTGCGCCGTTGAGCACATAGCCGCCGGCCGTCTTTTTGGCGGTGGTTTTCATCGCTGCAGGATCAGAACCGGCATCGGGTTCGGTCAGGCCGAAACAGCCGATGAATTCACCCGACGAGAGCTTGGGCAGATACTTCAAGCGCTGTTCTTCGGTGCCGTAGGCATAGATCGGATACATGACCAATGAGGACTGCACCGACATCATCGAACGGTAGCCACTGTCAACGCGCTCGACTTCGCGGGCGATGAGACCGTAAGAAACATAGGATGCGCCAAGACCGCCGTAGGCTTCCGGGATGGTAACGCCGAGAAGTCCCAATTCACCCATTTCGCGGAAAACCGCCGGATCAGTCTTTTCTTCGCGCCATGCATCAATGATACGCGGCTGTAACTTCTCCTGCGCATAGGCGCGGGCAGAATCGCGGATCATCCGCTCTTCTTCGGACAGTTGGCTTTCCAGATTGAGCGCGTCTTCCCAGTTGAACCGGGACAAATCCGGCATGTCCTTGGGCTTGAGGGGCGGGCGATTGAGCGGAGCGTTCATGAAAAACAAATCCTGCCGGGTTGGGTGTAGGCCTGAATGGTCGCATTTTTGGGCAGGTTCTGCCACGGCGGCATCAAGACATTCCGAAATATCATTCATAAATGGCTATGCATGAGTTTTCAGTCGCTGTAAAACACGATTGCTTCATCACTTCATTCAGGAAATGAATGACATGCTCGCTCCGCGCCGCTTTTTGCCGTCGATCAGCCTGCTGACCGCCTTCGAAGCGGCATCGCGCACGGAAAGCTTCACCGAGGCCGCGCGGGAACTCGATCTGACCCAAAGCGCGGTCAGCCGCCAAGTAATG
Source organism: Rhizobiaceae bacterium (assembly GCA_049696015.1). Taxonomy (GTDB): domain Bacteria; phylum Pseudomonadota; class Alphaproteobacteria; order Rhizobiales; family Rhizobiaceae; genus JANMEX01. The sequence goes on from JBAVTG010000130.1 coordinate 1,031, forward strand.
GCTCTCGAAGGTCAGCTCGGCGTTGAACTCTTCGTGCGCGACAAGAAGCGTGTCAAGCTGACCCTTGCAGGCGAGCGCTATGCCAATGAGATCCGCGCCGCGCTGAAATCCATCGCCTCGGCCTCGCTGGCGCTGAAAGCAAACCCGGAAGGCGGCACGCTGAACCTTGCCATTTTGCCGACATTCGGCACGCGCTGGCTTGCGCCGCGGCTGCCGGATTTTCTGTCCAGATATCCGGGCGTGACCATCAACTTGACGACGCGCTTGCAGCCATTCCAGTTTGATCAAGACCGGCAGGACGCCGCCATCCACTTCGGCCGCAATGATTGGCAGGGAACGCACGGCGACTACATGTTTGACGAAACGGTCATTCCGGTCTGTTCGCCGGAGGTTCTGGCAGCCCAGAAGATCAGCAAGCCGGAGGATCTCTTGAAAGCGCCGCTTCTGCATCTGGCAACCCGCCCCGACGCCTGGCCGGTATGGCTGAACAAGCAGGGCGTGACGGCTTCCGGAACCGGCGGCATGGTGTTTGACCAGATCGCAACGATGGCGCAGGCGAGTGTGCATGGCATCGGCTACGCGTTGTTGCCGGAATTCCTGATCGAAAACGAGCTGGCAACCGGCAAACTGGTGCCGGCGCTCTCGCTGCCGATGAAATCGGTCGGTTCTTACTGGCTGGTCTGGCCAGCAACCCGCGCCGGTTATCCACCGCTTGAGCGCTTTCGCGAATGGCTGCGCATTCAGGCAGCGGGAAATCCGCGCCCATGATCGGTGAGCGCGGGTGGCGACAATTTGTCAGGCCGAGCGCTTGAAATGGGCAATCTCAGGCACACGAAGGCGCGGGAACGCCTCACCGGCCGCATCAAACAAGTGGCAATCGCTTGCGTTGAAGAACAGGCTGAGGCCATGCCCGACTTCAACCATCGTCGTGCCGCTGATCAATGCCGTCGCGGTTGCGCCGCCCTTGGTCAGCACCTCGACAAATGTCTCGTGGCCGAGACGTTCGACCAGTTCGACTTTGCCCGGCATGACGATGTCACCTTTGTCGCCTGCCTCCATGTCTTCGGGGCGGATGCCAAGGGTCAGCCTGTCGCCCGCCTTGACATTACCCGCGTGAACCGGGATCAGCCTTTTGCCGAAGTCAGGCGAATTGACAGTGATGCCCTGTGCCGATGAACTGATTGCATCAACTGGCACAAAATTCATCTTCGGCGAGCCGATGAACCCGGCGACAAACTGGTTATCCGGCATGTGGTAAAGTTCCAGCGGCGAGCCGACCTGGCGCACTTTGCCAGCTTCCAGCACCACAATCTTGTCGGCCAGCGTCATGGCCTCGACCTGATCATGCGTGACATAGATCATGGTTGCGCCAAGGTCGCGGTGCAGCTTGGCGATCTCTGCGCGGGTGTTGACTCGCAAGGCCGCGTCCAGGTTCGACAGCGGCTCATCGAACAGGAAGACTTCCGGATTGCGCACGATGGCCCGGCCGATGGCGACGCGCTGGCGCTGTCCGCCGGAGAGCTGGCTTGGCTTGCGCTGCAGCAAGTTCTCCATCTTCAGGATGCGCGACGCCTCCTGCACCTTGCGCTCAATCTCCTCTTTCGGGGCCTTCGCAATATTCAGCCCGAATGCCACATTGTCATAGACGGTCATGTGCGGGAACAGCGCATAGGATTGGAACACCATGGCGATCGACCGGTCCTTCGGCGGCAGATCGTTGACCACCTTGCCGCCGATTTCCATTGTTCCTGATGTGATGTCTTCCAGTCCGGCGATAAGGCGCAGGAGCGTGGACTTGCCGCATCCGGACGGGCCGACAAACACGACGAATTCGCCGTGGTTGAGTGTCAGGTCAATGCCCTTGATGATTTCCACGTTGCCAAAGGCTTTGCGGACATTCTTCATAACTACATTTGCCATTTTCTTTGCCTTTTCAAACGAGGATCATTTGTCATTCGCATGAACGGTCAAGAGCCCGTCGGACCCGACAGAGACCGGGATTGGATCGCAAACCTCGCCGACGAAATTCTTTCCGTCGGGCGCGTCGATAAAGCCCATGGTGTAGAGCTGGCCGTCTTTCATGATGATCTTGCCGGAGTAGCGGTTCGCGGGCATTGTCCCGTCGAAAAACGCGCCCGGCGCGACTTTCCACGGCCCGCGTGGATGGTCGGCAATCAGATAATGCGTGCCGGTCACCGGAGATTGCGGATTGAGCTTCCGGTAGGCTTCAGACCAATGGAACGCGGATGTGCAGAACAGGCAATACCATTTGCCATTGTGCTCAAACACCTGCGGCACCTCCATCTGGCCGAACATGCCGCCGCGGTAGACCGGCGGTTGGAGAGTCCAAGTGAAGAGGTCCGGCGAAGTGGCAAATCCGATTGCCCCGCCCGCGTTCGGCTCGGCCATGCCTGGCACACGCGCGGTGAAATACATGAACCAGCCGTTCCCATCTGGGTCGCGCATGACCCATGGATCGCGCATGGCGCGGTCATGCCAATGGCCGGGCGTGTACTCCTCGTAATCCGGCCCGGAGATGTCGAGGCAAAGCCCCTCGCCAACCCGCTCCCAGGAATGCATGTCTTTGGAAGTGGCATGGCCGATGCGCTGATGCATGCCTTGAAGGTCATGCATCGTGCCAGTGTAAAAGAGATGCCAGAGGCCGGCATCGTCTTTGACAACGGACCCCGTCCAAGTCGTCCAGTCATCCCAGGCTTTGGTTTTTGACGGCTCGAAACATGTGCCCAGATGCGTCCAATTGACGAGGTCCTTGGAGACGGCATGCGCCTGGGTGACGTTCCGGTGGCGGTCGTCGGGATGGGGAAGGGACTTGTCGGCCTGCAGGAAGTAGATGTGCCAGTCATCCCCTTCCTGCGCCAGCCAGAAATCCCAGATCCATTTGTCTTTGAGCGCAAGTGCCATGGCTCAGCCCTTCACGCCGGTTGATGCGATGGAAGCGATGAAGGCGCGCTGCAGCAGAAGATAGAAGGCAAGAACCGGAACGGTGATCAACGACAGATAAGCCATGATCTCGCCCCAAGCCGGGTTGAGCTGGAAGAAGTATTGAAGGCCCACCATAACCGGCCGGTACTGCTCGGCTTGAACCACGATGAGAGGCCACAGATATTGATTGTACATGTAAAGGAAACGCAGGATGGCGGCAGTTGCCACGACTGGTCCGGCCAGCGGCATAACCACCTTGTAATAGACCTGAAACCACGATGCGCCTTCGATGCGGGCCGCCTCAACCAACTCCTTGGGCAAGTCCTTGAAATATTGGACGAAGAGAAAGATCGAAAGCCCGTCTGCGATAAACGGAATGATCTGAACCCTGTATGTGTTCAGCCAGCCGACAGTGAAGCCTTCCGGCCCAAACCATGGCAGATTGTTGACCATCAACAGCATCGGAACGGCGAAGGTTTCAAAGGGCAGGATCAGTGTTGCAAGCACAATCCCGAAGATGATGTTGCGCCCTTTCCATTCCAGAAAGACAAAGGAAAAGGCGGCCATCGAGCAAACGATCAGACACAGGATGACCGTCAAACCCGTGATGAAAATCGAGTTGAAAACGAAAAGCCCCACCGGCGCGCGTTCAAACGCGGCAAAATAGTTATCCAAGGACAGATCGCCGACAGGAAGAAATGCACGCAACGACCCGGTGTCTGTCAGGAGTTGCAGGTCAGGCTTAAGTGAAGACATGACCATGAAGACCAGCGGAAAACAGAAAATCACCGCCATGATTGTCAACGGCACATAACGGAAAAGCATGCCGCGCGGACGCTTTTGAGTCGATGGTTGAGACATGATTATTTATCCCTCGTCAGAAAGCGTTGGGTCAGCGAAATCGCAAGGACGATGAAAAACAGCACCACCGAAATGGCAGAGCCGCCGGCGATGTCCTGTTTTCCGTAGCCCCGCTCCAATGCTTGGAACACAACAGACTGAGTTGAATCCAACGGCCCGCCGTTGGTCATGACGTCCACTTGCGCAAACAAAGCGAACGCTTGCATGGTGATGACGATGAGCACAAGGACGGCGGTGTTGCGCAAGCCGGGCCATGTGACATACGTAAACTTTTGCCAGCTGCTTGCGCCCTCGATATCGGCGGCTTCGTAGAGCGTTGCTGAGATGGTCTGCAGGCCGGACAGCCATATGACCATGTGGAATCCCACAGCCTGCCAGATTGACATGGCAATGATCGAGCCGAGCGCTGTTGAGGATTGACCGAGCCAATCGACCGGTTGGAATGCGCCAAATGTCAGATAATTCAGCAGCGTGTTGAGCAAGCCATTGTTGCCGTCATAAATGAATCGCCAGAGCAGTGCGACAACGACGATCGAGACCACAACAGGCATGAAGTAGATGGTCCGGAATATATTGATGCCGGGAAGCTTTTGGTTGATCATCATCGCAAGCAGCAAGGCCAGTCCGCCTTGCAAGGGTGCGACGACAAGCACGAAGATGAATGTGTTGACCAGCGCCTTCATGAAGATGACGTCCCTGGCGACGACAGATACCAGATTGTCACCCCAATGAAACGAGAACCACTCACGCATACCGTTGTATTGCGGAAATTGCGGATTGTTGCGGGTGATGGAGCGCACCGCCGGATAGGTCTTGTTGCCGGACGGATCCAGCACGGGCGCTTTGGTCGCTTCGTCCACAACCGGCTCGAGGCTGAGCACGCCAAGCCCTAGCAGCTGTTTGAAATTCGCTGCGCCGACATATTCGGTCGGGTTCGGCGAAACCAGCCGCTGATTGGTGAACGAAAGCCCGAAGGCGAAGAAAAATGGAATGACGACAAACAGGCTGATGAGCACGAAGGCGGGAGCCGCCATCAGCCATCCGGCCAGTGTCGAGGTCTGAAGCTTTGAGGTCGCAGGTTGCGTGTCCATGAAAGTCCCATCCGCTTGCTTAAGAATTCAGGGGGATGGGTTCCGCCTGGGGAGGCGGAACCACTTCTTGAACAGTCTTGGCAAAAAGGCGCGCTTAGTTGCCGTAGCCCTTGTTCTTCTCGATGTCGGCGTTGATTTCGTCCGCGGCCGCATCAAGGGTGGCTGCAACTTCCGCGCCGTTGGCAATGTCTGAAAGCGCCTTTTCAAACACCTTCGCAGCAACCGGGTAGCCCGGAGTCACCGGACGAACCAGCGCTTGCTTGCCGGAAAGCGCATAGAACACCTCCATCGGGCCCCCGGCCTTGTAGTTCTTCGAGGCCGCAGCCGCTTCAGGCGTCGAGGGGATCAGGCCGATGCCATCAGAGAATGCGGTCAGGTATTTATCCTGCAAAGCAAACTGAATGAAGGCGTTGGCGCCGGCTTTGTTCGGGCTTTTCGCCGAAACGCCGAACTGCCATGAGGCAGCGCCGATCTTCGGACCCGCGCCAAAGTCAGGCGCCGGCATGAACAGGACATCTTCCTTGTACTTGTCAATGATGCCGAGCGCCGCCCAATTGCCGTTCCAGGCAAGGGCATACTTGCCGTTGATGAAGCCGGTGTCGCGGTCAGCGCCGTCCTGCGACGTGCCGGGAGCGAGTTTGCGGTCAAACACGCTCTTCCACCAGGTGCCGAACTTGACGGCGGCTTCGCCGTTCAAAGCGCCTTCGGCAGTCTTGTAGCCGTTGCGGTCAACGATGTCGCCGCCGAAGCTCTGCAGCAGCGGGCTGAATGCGTATGGATACCATTCGCCCTTCCAGGCCATGCCGAGATCAAGCGCATACTCGAACTTGCCCGAAGCCTGCAACTTGACGAGCGCTGCGTCAAATTCCTCAGCGGTCCAGGGCTTGTCCAATGTTGGAATGCGGATACCGTTTTCATCGAGCACGGACTTGCGGCCAATCATGGCAACCGCCGCATCCCAGAGGCCGATCGAGTAGACCTTGCCATTCCAGGTGCCGATCGTGCCTGGCAGGAATTTGGCATAGGCATCGGCCGGAACGTCAAGCGGGGCGAGATAGCCAGCCCAAGCCCAGTTCGGCATGATCGGGCCGTCCACGTCCAGAATATCCGGAAGCTTGCCGGCAAGTGCCGCTGCGGTCACTGAGTCATTGTAGGCAGCCTGCGGGAATTGCTCCAGCTTGACGACCCAGTCGGCTTGCGATGCGTTGAAGTCGCTGATGATGCCTTCGATGATCTTCTTTTCGACTTCATTGCCAGCGCCGTGATACCACAGGCTCAAGTCCGTGGCGGCGAAAGCGGTTGATGACATGAGGCTCGCGATGAAAACGCTGCCCAGTATCAGTTTCTTGGTCATTTCTGTTCCTCTCCACAGGCGAAAAACCGGTCCGGCACCAACTTTTCAGTTGACGGAGCTGCCTTGCTGTTTTTCGCGATCACTCCCAGTTTGGCCTTCCGGCCGACTGCGGGCTCCACCGCGTTTTCCCGAAAATCGGGCATTTACCTGCCGCCGCTCAAACGAGATTACGGCAGGAATTCCTCTCGACAAGCGGGCAGGGCACCAGAACCTTGGGCGCCCAGCCGACTTTCTCCTCACTCGCCAACTTCAGCATTTCGACCGCCATGCGCCCGATTTCGAAATAGGGCAGCCCGACCGTCGTCAATGTCGGCCATACACTCTCCGAAATCACCGTCAGGTCATCAAAACCCATGACGGAGAGGTCCTGCGGGATAGACAGCCCCAGATGCGCCGCCGCCGAGTAGACCTGCAGCGCCAGCTTGTCGTTGCCGCAGATGATCGCTGTTGGCCTGTCCTGGCCTTTGAGCATAGCAACCGCGACGTCAAACGCCATCAATGTCTCATTGGAGACAGGCCCTTTGTATCCGGCTTTCTCCCTGTCCTCGTTGAACGGGACGCCCGCCGCTGCAAACGCCCGCCGCATGCCGCGCGCGCGCAAGCGGGTCGCCTCGATTGTCGGGTTGAGAGTGATGATGCCGATGCGCCGGTGACCGCGCTTCAGAAGATACTCGGCCTGAGTGAAGCCGCCGGCCTCATCATCAGGAATGACTGAGACGCGGTCGCCCTCCTTGGAAAAGCAGTTGGCAAGCACAATCGACCCGGAGAAGTCCGGATGCCCCATCGCCTGCGGCCGGTGGTACATTGCAGCATAGATGACAGCCGCAACTTTCTGAGCCCGGAACATCCGCCAATATTCGGCTTCAAGTTCCGGGTCGCCGTCGGTGTTGGCGATGAGCAAGGTTCTGTGTTCGCGTTTGAGCTCGGCCTGGGCGCCGCGCACGATGTCGACTGAGTAGGGTGTGGTCGCCACGGCATCTGTCATCAAGCCGATGATGTTGGACGTGCCAGAGCGCATCAGGCGTGCAGCCTGATCCGGCACATAATTCATTTCCTTGAGGAAAGACTGGACGACATCGCGCGTTTCCGCCCGCACTGCAGGATCGCTGTTGACAATCCGGGACACCGTCTTGATCGAAACGCCGGCGCGCTTCGCAACTTCACGCAATGTGACCAAGACCGCTCCTCCCAAAGCCGTCATGACAACGTTGTCATACTCTATTTTTATAGAAAAGACCTAAATGACAACGTTGTCAAATGGATTCTTGAATTGGGTTCAAGATTCATCGACGCAAGGCGTTTGCTTCTATGTTCAAGGTTGCAAGGCACATGTCCCGAGCCTGCGGGGAAGACATCGATTTCGGAAACATGCGCTATCTTCACCGGCAATCATCAGTTTGCCGGATAGCATCAGATACGCGGCGTCTGTCCTGCAAGACAGTCAGTTGACGATAGTCGCTTCCGTAGCCGAGCGCAGTTCGGCGTCACTCACACCGTCGGCAAGTTCGACAATCTTCAGGCCGCCCGGTACAACATCCATCACGCCAAGATTGGTGATGATGCGGTTGACCACGCCTTTGCCGGTCAAAGGCAAGGTGCAGGCCTTGAGCACTTTGGATTCGCCATGCTTGGATGCGTGGTCCATGACCACCACCACGCGGCCGACGCCAGCCACCAGATCCATCGCGCCGCCCATGCCCTTGACCAGCTTGCCAGGGATCATCCAATTGGCGAGGTCGCCGTTTTCGGCCACTTCCATAGCGCCAAGGATCGCCATGGCAATCTTGCCGCCGCGTATCATGGCAAAGGACTGGGAAGAATCAAAGAATGCCGTCTGCGGCAATTCGGTGATCGTTTGCTTGCCCGCGTTGATCAGGTCGGCGTCTTCCTCACCTTCAAACGGAAACGGACCCATGCCAAGCATGCCGTTTTCCGATTGCAGCGTCACTTCAATGCCCTTGGGAATATAGTTTGCCACCAAGGTCGGGATGCCGATGCCAAGGTTGACGTACCAGCCGTCCTGCAATTCCAATGCCGCCCGCGCGGCCATTTGGTTGCGATCCCACATATGTTTCTCTCCGTTCCGTCAGAGTTTGAGCGCAGCCTTGCGTTCGTCGCGTGCGGCAGCGAGCAGGGCGCGAATGGCCGGCCGCGCAACTTCTGCCTGATTTTTCAGTTTAACATGGCGCAGATTTTTGCCCGAGCCTTCCAGCAGATGCTCCGGATCTGGCAGGTCAATCCCTTGAAAAAAGCCCAAGTTCACATGGGTCTTGTGTGGCATGACATAGGCGTAGCCTTGCTTCATCTTTCCATCGCCCCAACCCCACCACACGCTGATTTCCTTCCGGCTTGCCACTTCGTATGCTGGCGGATGCAGCGCTTCGACCAGTGTCCGCACCGCCCGCAAGATATCGGCATGTTCTGGCGCTGCCGCAATGATATCGTCAAATTGGCCGAGGCGTGTGTCGATCTGCATCACGCCCGCGCCCTGACTGTGCGCTGTTCAATGCGCTTTTCGTGGGCGCCTTGAACGAGGCGGTGCACATAGATGCCCGGCAGATGAATGCCGTCCGGATCAAGCGAGCCAAGCGGCACGATTTCCTCAACTTCGGCGACGCAGACTTTGCCGCATGTGGCGGCGGCAGGATTGAAATTGCGCGCCGTCTTGCGGAACACCAGATTGCCCGACGGATCGGCTTTCCAGGCTTTCACGATCGACAAGTCGGCGACGATCCCGCGCTCCAGAATGTAGGTCTTGCCGTCGAAATCCTTGTGCTCCTTGCCTTCGGCGATCACGGTGCCAACCCCGGTGCGGGTGTAAAAACCGGGAATGCCCGCGCCCCCGGCGCGCATCCGCTCCGCCAGCGTTCCCTGCGGATTGAATTCAAGCTCAAGCTCGCCCGACAGATACTGCCGCATGAATTCGGCATTTTCTCCGACATAGGACGACAGCATCTTTTTCACTTGCCTGTTTTCCAGAAGGACGCCAAGGCCGAACCCGTCAACGCCGGCATTGTTGGAGGCAATCGTCAGGTTCTTTGCGCCATGCTCACGGATCGCCGTGATCAGCAATTCCGGAATGCCGCACAGGCCAAAGCCGCCGGCGGCAATGAACATCCCGTCTTTCAACAACCCGTCAAGCGCGGCTGTGGCATTGGGATAGATTTTCTTCATGCGCTTTGCCTCATCGACGATCAATCAGCCCGAAAATGAACCCTGTAATGCTTGAGACGCTGATGAAAACAAATGTTCGCACCCCAATCCAAAACTTGGTCTTTGTCAGCCGCTTTTGGCGGCGAAGGGTATTACAGTCAAGACCACTTTAAGCGATTGAGCGAGGCTAGATGTTTGTGTCGAGGCGGTCATCTTGGCAGTCTCATGGATGACAACCGTCGCGACGCCAAGGATCGAGTCAGATTTCTGGCTGGATGGCGAACCGGCCCAATGTTCCTTGACGCGAAGGTAAAGTTCCTTGAACAGTTTGAATGGGTTCAGTCGGGCGGCCGGCGTGATTTGCCCAATTCCTAGCTGGAAGGCGGGTTCACCCATTGGACAGAGAGACGTTTCAAGCTGCGGCGGCGGCGCTTTCGCAAAGTTTGGCAGACCGGGGTACGCCTGCCGCCAAGCTGCTGGCAGAGCTTGAATTGGCAGCGATTGATGGGCGGCCGGCAATTCCGGCAGGCGACATTCCCGCAGCGGTCATGATGCTCATGTTGGCAGCAAAGATGGAGCGGTGTTTCATGTTTGGCCTGCCATGGCGGCCCAGCGCGGTTTTCTTCGGTGCAAGCGCGACATTTCAGGGCGGCGGCGCTTTTGCTGGCAATGGCGCGCCTGAGCGCACCGACTATGCAGGCCTCGGTTTTTCGGCCCGCCGCGCGTTTTTTGCCTGTATCGGCGAGGCCGCCGAACATCAAGCCATGCTCGTCCGGGAAATGGACTCCCGGATCGCGGACGATGGAACCATTGGAGTGTTGACGGTAAACTTCGAACCTGCAGGCCGTATGGAAGCATCCGCAATTTTGCGCCAAGCCGGAACAGGCGGCCCCCCGCATCCGCACACCAGCACCGGTTTTGCTGCAGGCCCAACCCGAAAGGCAGCTGCGGAATCCGCCGTTTTCGAATGTTATGAGCGGCACGCTCTTGCCGTTTGGTTTTCAGGCGGATGCACCTTGGTTGAACTCAGTCTGCCTGAATTGCCCGCTTCGGACTGGGCGTCTGCGCAAGACACCGGAGCAGGCTTTCTGCGCCTTTTCCGCGTCGAGCTGGACCTCAAAAACATTGCGGTTGTGATTGCGCTTTCGCAAATGTCCGACGGCGGACTGACGGCGGGTTATGGCTGTGCAGCTGATGAGCAAACTGCCGCTCTGAAAGCGTTCCGCGAAGCCTGTCAGGGCGAATTCGGATTGCAGCTCGAGAAGCGGAACGCGAAAGCCGCAGGTGCAGGAATTGCTTTCCCGCATCTGGCAAGGTCCGCAATGTTCAAGTCAACACCCGGTCTTTTTGACGCGAGGGAAATTCGCCCCATGCGCAAAGCCGAAATTCCCGGCATGTCCATTCTGGAACAGCTCGACCCTGAAGCCCGCCTCATTGAGCTGACCATCGCTGAAATTGGCATACCTGTCTTCTGCGCGATTGTGCCCGGCTTGCGCGACATCACCGCCGAACGTCAGGGCCGTATTCCATGGCCAGTCTGATCCGCCGGTCAAACCGGTCCGCCATCAAATGGTCCGATCAAAGGCTCGCGCGGCGCACCAGCTTGGGTTCCAAGAGAATGTGTTCGGACAGGGTTCTGCCCGCAATCCGGGAAATCAACGCTTTGGCTGCCATGGCTCCCAGCTGCTGGGAATTCTGGTCTATGCTTGACAGGTTGAGTGGTGGCATGGCGGCTATGGGGGAGTTGTCATATCCGACGATGGCAATGTCTTCCGGCACGCGCAAACCGGCAGCGCGCGCAGCGCCGCAAAGGACGACCGCATGAAGATCGCTCCAGCAGAAATAGGCCGTCGCTTGCTTTCCGGCAGCGATTTCGCCAAGCTCCTTTTCCTTGACGGGGCTCTTCTCGCTGGCGCGCAATACTCTGATATGTCCGCCCAGACCCGCTTCCTGCATGGCCTCGGCATAGCCAGTCTCGCGCTGACGAAAGACGTCGATTTCGGAATGCGGGTGCAGTCGCGGACTGATCATGTGGATCTTCTGATGTCCCGCATGAATGAGCGCTTGCGTTGCCATTTTCGCACCATTGACATCATCAGAATTGATCGTGTCGAATGTGGAGGAACTGGCTTCATGGTGTCCAACGACAACCATCGGAATTTGTGACGCAAAGCTATCCAGCGACTTGCCGGTGCTCCGCGGCGCGATGAGGATCACCCCGTCCATGCGAAAGTCGATCATCGATTCGATCAAGGACGATTCGATTTTCAACTGCGCTTCGCCAACGCCCATCAGCGACTTGTAATGAGCGCCCGCCAGCACCTTGTTGATGGAGCCGACAAGGCCGGGCAGAAATGGATTGGCCATTTCGACCAGCAAGATGCCCACGGTGCTGGTGCGCCCGCGCATGCTTTGCGCCGCCGTGCTGGGCCTGTAGCCGAGCCGCCCGATGGAAGCTTGCACGTTTTCGCGCAATGCTTCGCTGACCCCATAGGCATTGCGCAGCACTTTTGAAACTGCAGCAACCGAAACCCCCGCGTCCTCGGCGACTGTCCGGATGGTCACCCGGCCGAATGCCTTGTTGCGCATCTCATTCATGAATGACCGATTCCGCCCCGCCTGAAGTTTCTGCGCCTACCTATTCAGAATCCGCTTGCGCTGCAAATTGATTTGTAGAATGTTCTACGTAGAACGATACACGCAGGCCGTTGAGAGCCTCTGATTTCGTGGGAGGACGGGCATGCAGCGGCCGAATAAGTCCCGGTCAGGTGAGGCGTCAGCGCGCGAAAACCCCGGGTGCCATTCGTTCAGCGCCGACATGATTGGCCCGGCTTGTGACGAAGGGCAGGGAACTCGCGCAAGCTTCGTCGCGCGCGATTTCAAGCTTGCCGAAGTGCCGGGCAGCGCGGTGCTCCAAATCTCGGCGCAAGGCCTTTACCGCGCCTTTATCAACGGCGTGCGGGTCGGTGATGATTACCTGACCCCGGGTTGGACCTGTTATGACGACCGGATCGCCTACCAGAGCTATGACATCTCCGCGCTGTTGAACTCTGGTGAAAACCGCATCGAAATATGGCTTGGCGACGGCTGGTATCGCTCGCAAATGCTGTGGGCGCTGAACCCGGTCTACAATTGCTGGGGCGACCGCACGGGCGCGATTGCCGAGATCGTGGCGGGTGGAACCGTGCTCCTGCGGACAGATCGGGACTGGAAGTCCGGCACGCTGCCTATCCTGAAGAACGGCATCTACCATGGCGAGGATGTTGACGCCCGGATCAAGCCGCAGGTCTCGCATGGCGTCGATATTCTGAACTTTGACCGTGCATTATTGGTGCCGCATGAAGCGGGAGCGGTCAAAGCGCTGGCGCCGCTTGCGCCTGTGGAAAACTGGACGGATACCGACAGCCGCTCAGTCTATGATTTCGGCCAGAATTGCGGCGCGCTGATCCGCTTCACTGTCGAAGGCGAGGCGGGAGCGACCGTTCGCGTCGAGCATTCCGAAGTTCTCGGGCCTGATCGGGCTTTCGACAATCGTAATTATCGCAGCGCACGCGCCGAAGCACACTACACGCTCAAGGGTGGCGGCGCGGAAACTTATGAACCCTTGTTCACATTCATGGGCTTTCGCTATGCGCGCGTGACCATTTCCGGCGCTGCAAAGATAACGAAAATCGAATCCGTGCCGATCACTTCGGTCCCGGTTCAGTCAGGTGGTTTCACCTGCGCCGATGCGGCGGTAAACCGGCTGGTGCTGAACACAATCTGGTCCCAACGCTCGAACTTCATCGAAATCCCGACCGATTGTCCGCAGCGCGACGAGCGGCTCGGTTGGACAGGCGACGCGCAGGTTTTTGCCGGGACCGCCTGCTGGCTGGCTGACAGCGAGCGGTTCCTCAAGAAATACCTGCGTGATGTCATGCACGACCAGCGGGCAAATGGCGCTGTGCCTCACTTTTCGCCGGATCCGACCAGGCTGCATCCGATCAGCGAGCGCGGCGATTGGGCTGGTTCTACCGGCTGGGGCGATGCCATCACAATCATCCCGTGGCAGCTTTACCTCCACTATGGTGACGCCGGTGTGCTGCGCGAATGTTTCCCCGCTATGGTCAAGTGGCTGGATTATCTTTGGGCCATTTCCGACGGCCCGGTCATTCGCCCGCCCGCTGTCTGGGGCAGCCACGGTTTCACTTTCGGCGATTGGCTGCAGCCGGTTGGCGACAACCGAAAGCCGCGCCCGACCATTGCCGACGATTGCGCTGCCACAATCTACCATTTCATCTCGACGGATTTGGCCGCCCGCATTGCGCAGATCATAGGTGAGGACGCGCAAGCTGAAAAACTGCGGCAACGCGCTGAGAAAATCCGCGCCGCATTCCGCCACGAGTTCTTTGCCCCGTCAGGCCGCATCGCCCACAATGATCAGACGTCATGGTCGCTGGCGTTCCTTTATGGTCTGGTGCCCGACGAATACTACGAAGCCGGCAAGGCCTACTTCCGACGGGTGGTTGAAGAAACAGATGGGGTCATCGGCACCGGATTCATCGGCACCCCGGCGTTGTTGCCGGCGCTGACCATGCACGGCATGGCGGACCTTGCCGAAAAGGTGCTTTTGAATCGCAAGGTGCCGGGCTGGCTTTATCAGGTTGAGCGCGGCGCGACCTCGATTTGGGAGCGTTGGGACGCGCTCGGCGAAGACGGCACAATTTACGATCCGGACATGAACAGCTATAACCATTATGCCTACGGCGCAGTGTGCCAATGGCTGTTCGAAAGCGTCGCCGGCGTTGCGCCGGTGGCCGGAAAACCTGGCTTTGACGAGGTCTTGCTGGACCCGCTTGTGCTGCCCGCGCTGTCGCCGGTCAATGCTTGGCACGACTGCCGCCATGGCCGGATTGAAGCTGGCTGGTCACTTGCGGGCGGGCAGGTCACATATCGCGTCAGCCTGCCAGAAGGCACAACCGGCCGGTTGGCTGCCAATCCGTCCCGCCGCGATGTCGCTGTCAACGGCAAAGCTGTAACTGCCCCCAGATCAGGTCTGGAATTGTCATCGGGGGCGCATGAAATCACCTTCCGCGTCTGACGCGAAGCGCGATCCGGACGATCTGCTGTCCGGCAGGAAATGACTGGTCCAATGGAGGAGTAACTGACCATGAAACTGATCACAGGCGCGGCACTTATGGCCGCAATCTCTGTTGTCGCAGGACCGGCGCAAGCCGCTACCGTGCTGAGCGTCACCACTGACGGCAATGCTGAAACGGTTGCCGCGATGGAAGCGCTGACCGCTGCCTATACTGCAGCCCATCCCGATGTGACATTTGAAATCGAAAACCGCCCCGGCGGCGCGGACGGCGACAACCTGGTCAAAACACGGCTGTCGACCAAGGAGGCCGGCGACATATTGCAGTACAATTCCGGGTCGCTTTTCCAGGCCTTAAAGCCTGTGGAATCCCTTGCCGACCTGAGCGACATTGCCGGTCAGGCCAATATCCTCGACAGCTTCAAGTCTGTGGTCACCGCGCCTGACGGCACGGTGCGCGGCGTCCCGTTTGGCGCGGCAATGGGCGGCGGCATCTATTACAACAAGAAGATCTATTCTGAACTTGGCCTCAGCGTGCCCAAGACCTGGGCCGAATTCATGGCCAACAATGAGAAGATCAAGGCAGCCGGCAAGGTTGCCATCGCACAGACTTACGGCGACACATGGTCGAGCCAGTTGTTCGTATTAGCCGACTATTACAATGTGCAAGCCGCAGTCCCGGCCTTCGCGGCCGACTACACGGCCAACAAGGCGAAATACGCTACAACTCCTGCCGCGATGGCCGGGTTCCAACATCTGGAAGATGTGTTTAAGGCCGGTTATCTGAATGCCGATTTCGGCGCCGCCAAGTTTGATGACGGTGTACGAATGGTCGCCACCGGTGAGGCAGCGCATTATCCGATGCTCACCTTCGCTCTTGGCAACATCAAACAGAACTTCGCATCGAACCTCAATGATGTCGGCTTCTTCGCCCAGCCGGGCCCGGACGCGGCCAAGAACGGCTTGACCGTCTGGATGCCTGCCGGCCTCTACATCCCAGCAGCCTCGGAACATCAGGCCGAAGCCAAGGACTTCCTGTCCTTTGTCGCGTCGGTTGACGGCTGCAACCTGATGATCAAGACCAATGGCGCGACTGGCCCCTATCTGATCAAGGGCTGCGAACTTCCTGCAGACGTCCCGGCGGCTGTCGCCGACATGATGCCGTATTTCAAGGCTGAGGGCATGACGGCCCCGGCGCTGGAATTCCTGTCGCCGATCAAGGGCCCCGCGCTCGAGCAGATCACGGTTGAAGTCGGCTCCGGTATCCGTCCGGCTGCAGAAGCTGCCGCGCTCTACGACCAGGACGTTGAAAAGCAAGCTAAACAGCTCGGTCTTCCCGGCTGGCAGTAACTTCCGCGCCAGTCTGTCTCCTCCGCCTGTACATGCCAACGGGCGGAGGATCACCCGGAGAGAGGCCCGATGAAGCGCAAATCACCCTATCCCTATTGGTTCGTCCTGCCCGCCGGCGTCGTGTTCACGGTGTTGTTTCTGGTGCCGACAGTCGCCTCGTTCTGGTTCAGCATGACCCGTTGGGATCTCTACACCGCCGATTACATAGGGTTTGACAACTATAGGCAATTTTTCAAGGAGCCGTTCCTGATCCAGGGCCTGGTCAACACATTGATTTACGCCGTCGCGACGAGCGGCGCGAAATCGGTTCTCGGGCTGCTGCTGGCGGTCTTGCTGACTTCCGGACTTTGGGGGCAGGGATTTTTGCGCACAATTTCCTTCTTTCCCGTGCTTGTGTCCACCATTGGTGTCGGCATCACATTCGCGGTTCTGATGCATCCGACCAAAGGCATCATCAATCTTTTCCTGGCGCAGTTGGGTATTGCAGGTCCCGGCTGGCTGACCAATCCGGAACTGGCCCTTTACTCCGTCGCGTTCGTCGATCTGTGGAAGGGTATTGGCTTGGCGACACTTATCTACATTGCCGGATTGGCGGCCATCAGCCCCGACTACTATGAAGCCGCCCGTATTGACGGTGCGACCCGCTCGCAGCAGTTCTGGCGCGTAACCGTGCCGCTGGTTCGCCCGGCGACCATCACTGTAGTCACACTCTCGCTGATTGGCGGACTGCGCAGCTTTGATTTGATCTGGGCGATGACTCGCGGCGGCCCCGGCTTTTCCTCGGACGTGCTGGCAAGCGTCATCTACAAACAATATCAGGCTGGCTTTTACGGACTGTCGACCGCCGGCAACGTCATTCTGTTTGCTCTGATCGCTGCAATCATCCTGCCATTCACCTTTTGGTTCAACCGGCGCGAGGTGGACCTGTGACGCGCCGCCAGCTTTTCACCGGACTGGCATCAACGGCCGTTGCATCCGTGCTGTTCATCTTGCCATTTCTCTTCATCTTTCTCACAGCGGCAAAGACAAAGCCGGATGCTTCAAGGCTGCTGTTCACCTGGCCGGAACAATGGCAATTCTGGTCCAATTTCGTTGAGGTCATCCGCGCCCGAAACTACATGCTGCTGCTTGCCTATTTCAATTCCACCATCATAACGGTCGGCGCAGTTGCGCTACTGGTCATCTTTGGCGCAATGATCGGTTATGTGTTGCAGCGAAGACCGACCGGATGGAGCAAACTGATCCATGCCTTAGTGTTGGTCGGCCTGATGGTGCCGCCCGCCGTTGTGCCAACCATCTGGGTGCTGCAAGGCCTTCACCTGTTCAAGACCATCACCGGCATGATCCTCATTCAGGTCGCCTATGGCCTTGCCTTTTCCGTGCTGCTTTACAGGTCGTTCATCGGCACGATTCCCCGTGATTTGGACGAAGCCGCAATCATTGACGGGGCCAAACCGTGGCAGGTTTTCCTAAAGGTTGTCCTGCCTTTGCTGAAGCCTGTGACCGTCACACTGATCGTTGTGCAGTCGATCGCGATATTCAATGATTTCACCAATCCGCTCTATTACCTGCCGGGCAAGGAAAACGTCACGGTCCAGCTGACGCTCTATAATTTCCAGACCCAATTTCAAACACAGTTCAATCTCCTGTTCATGAACATCCTTCTGGTGACAATACCGCCCCTGATCGTGTTCGTTTTCTTCAACCGCCAGATCGTAGCCGGCATGACGGCCGGCGGTGTGAAAGGGTAGGCCATGGCTTCAGTTGTGCTGACGGGAATTCGCAAGAGTTTTGGCGCTGTTGATGTCATCAAGGGGATCGATCTGACAGTTGAAGATGGTGAGTTTTGCGTATTTGTCGGCCCGTCCGGATGCGGGAAATCAACGTTGCTGCGTATCATTTCCGGCCTCGAAGAACAGACCGGTGGCCGCCTTGAAATTGCCGGGCGCGATGTCTCGGGAGCCGAGCCGTCCGAGCGTGGCATTGCCATGGTGTTTCAGTCCTATGCGCTGTATCCGCACCTGAGCGTGCGCGACAACATTGGCTTTGGCCTCAGCCTTGCCAAGCTGCCAAAGGAAGAAATAAAGGCCAAGGTTGAAGCAACGGCCGCCAGCCTGCAGCTCGCTCATCTGTTGGACCGAAAACCCAAAGCCCTGTCCGGCGGCCAGCGTCAGCGCGTTGCCATTGGCCGCGCCATTGTCCGCGAGCCGAAGGTTTTCCTGTTTGACGAACCGCTGTCGAACCTTGATGCCGCGTTGCGCTCGCAAATGCGCATGGAATTGACTGACCTTCATGCCAAGCTTGGCGCGACTATGATTTATGTGACCCACGATCAGGTTGAAGCCATGACCATGGCCGACAAGATCGTCGTGCTCAATGGCGGCATGATCGAACAGGTTGGCTCGCCAATGGACCTTTACGACCATCCGGCCACTCCGTTTGTCGCTGGCTTCATTGGCAGCCCGAAGATGAACCTCTTTCCGGCTTCGCTGGTTGGTGAGACAGGCTTTGACCAGTACGGAATTCGGCCGGAGCATCTGGAATTGTCCACGGCCGCGGGCCGGTGGGAAGGCGCAGTGCGCCATGTCGAACGCCTGGGCGCCGACAGCATATTTCACTTGACGGTAAGCGGTCTGGACACACTTGTTGCGCGCGCTGCTGGAGATTTTCCGGCAAAACCGGGTGACAGACTTTTCGCCTCGCCGGTCAGATCCAAAGAGCATCGGTTTTAGTCAGCGGCATCGTCGACGCCCAGATACAGCGCGCATTCCAGACCCTGATTCAATCATTTGCGTTGGCGCGACAAGCCCAGCATGACCGACCCGAAAGTCCCGCAGTCCTTTACCGATGATAAATGCAGGCTTTCCTTGCCCTATGCCGCTTGCAGGGGGAGCATTTTTTGTTGTTTGATCAAGCGGTTTTTCTGAAAGAGTGAAAACCATGGATTTGGGACTGCAGGGCAAAGTCATAATCGTCACCGGCGGAGCAGCCGGCATTGGCGGCGCTATCAGCGAAACACTGGCGCAGGAGGGGGCAATCCCGGTCATTTTTGCACGCTCGCAGCCGACACCGGAGTTTCTGGCCCGGATTGCCGCTCTGTCGCCAAATGCGGGCTGGGTCCGCGTGGACCTGTCAAACGATGATCAATGCCGCGACGCGGTCGCGCAGGCACGCAAGCAATGGGGACGCATTGACGGCCTTGTCAACAATGCCGGTACCAATGACGGTGTTGGTCTGGAAGCCGGCCCCGAAGCGTTCCGTGTTTCGCTCGATCAAAACCTTGTCCACTACTATTTGCTGGTACATTTGCTGCAGGACGATTTGAAGGCCGCCAAAGGCGCCATCGTCAACATCTCGTCCAAAACGGCAGTAACCGGGCAGGGCAACACATCAGCCTATGTTGCGGCCAAGGCTGCGCAACTTGGCCTGACACGCGAATGGGCGGCTGCATTTGCGCCCTATGGCGTGCGCGTCAATGCCGTCATTCCAGCGGAAGTGATGACGCCAATGTACGAACGCTGGATCAACAGCATGGATGACCCCGCTTCCAGACTGAAGGAAATCACAGAGCGCATTCCCCTTGGCGGGCGCATGACCGAGGCCGCCGAGATTGCTGCCGCAACTGTATTTGCCCTTTCGCCCCGATCAGGCCATACAACTGGCCAGTGGCTGTTCGTCGACGGCGGTTACACCCATCTGGACCGCTCGCTGTCCGCCCTCAACCTTTTTGCCTGATTGGAACCTGCCATGAACCGCCCCCGTTTCATCAAACTTCATGCCGAGGACAATGTCGCCATTGCACTGGACGATCTTGCCATCGGCGAGACAGCGACCGATGGCGTCGTGCTGACAACTTCGGTCGCCAAAGGTCACAAATTCACACTGGTTGCTCTCAAGGCTGGCGAGCTGGTGCGCCGCTATGGCCAGGTAATCGGCGCCGCGTCGCAGGCAATCGCGCAGGGAGCCCATGTTCACGTCAACAATCTGGCGATGGCCGATCAGGCGCTTGACTATGCCATTGGAAGCAATGTCGTGCCGGTTGCTCCAGCCAATGAAAACCTCACCTTCATGGGCTATCGCCGCGCTGACGGGCAATCGGGTACCCGCAACTATATCGGTGTTCTCACATCCGTGAATTGTTCAGGCACAGTGGCGCGCTTCATCGCCGAAGAGGCTGAAAAGACCGACTGGTTTCGCGCGCTCAAGAATGTGGACGGCATTGTGCCGATCACCCATGCCTCCGGCTGCGGCATGTCGGGAAGCGACGAAGGCTATGCAACCCTGTTCCGGACACTGCAAGGTTATGCCCGCAATCCGAATTTTGCCGCCATACTGCTGGTCGGGCTTGGTTGCGAAGTGATGCAAATCCCGGATCTTGTCGGCAAGGAACGTCTGCGCGCGGACAATCGATTCCGTTACATGACTATCCAGCAGACAGGCGGAACGCGAAAAACGGTGGCGGCGGGCATTGCCGAACTGAAAGAACTGTCCGTCGAAGCCGAGGCATGCAAGCGCGAACCGATCCCGGTTTCAGAACTGGTCATCGGCATGCAATGTGGCGGTTCAGACGGCCTGTCCGGCATCACCGCCAACCCGGCTCTGGGTGTGGCCTCCGACATTCTGGTGGCCCATGGCGGCACGACCATCCTGTCTGAGACGTCCGAAATCTATGGCGCTGAACATCTCCTGACACGTCGCGCGGTTTCGCAAGAGGTCGGCGAAAAGCTGATCGCGCGCATTCATTGGTGGGAGGACTATTGCGCCCGAAACAAGGGCGAGATGAACAACAACCCAAGTCCCGGCAACAAGCGCGGCGGACTGACAACCATTTTGGAAAAATCGCTCGGCGCGGTCGCCAAGGGCGGTTCCGCGCCGCTGACGGATGTTTATCTGTTTGCCGAAAAGATTGACAAGAAGGGGTTCGTTTTCATGGACAGCCCCGGTTACGATCCATGCTCGGTGACGGGTCAGGTGGCATCGGGCGCCAACTTGATCGTCTTCACCACCGGCCGCGGCTCGGTTTCCGGCTACAAGCCGGTGCCTTGCATCAAGGTCGCAACCAATTCGGACATGTACCGCCGCATGAGCGATGACATGGACCTGAACTGCGGCGACATTGTCGAAGAAGGCGTCAGCCTGAAAGCCAAGGGCCGGGAATTGTTTGAACAGTTCATCCGCGTTGCCTCTGGCGAAAAGACCAAAAGCGAGGAACTTGGCTTCGGCAGCGTTGAGTTTGTGCCCTGGCAAATCGGCGCGGTGATGTGAGAGCCGGCATGGACTTTATCGACACGCACCAGCATTTGATCTTTCGCGACCGGATCAGCTACGGTTGGACCAATGATTTGCCAGCGCTTGCGGCGGGCAATTTCACCTTGAAAGACTACAAGGCGCTGACAAACGGGCGCGGCATTGGCAAAACGGTCTTCATGGAAACCGGCGTTGATGACGCGGATTATCAGGCCGAAGCCAGGCTCGTTGCCGGCTTGGTGGGCACCGAAGGACTGGCAGGCGTCATCGCGTCCTGTCGACCAGAAACCGACACGGGCTTTGACGCATGGCTGAATGAGGCGCAGGCGCTCGGCATCAACGGCTTTCGCCGCATTCTCCATGTGGCGCCTGACGATGTGTCCCGGTCCGCGATTTTCCGCAAGAACCTTCGCAAGATCGGCAAGGCCGGCTTGCCGTTCGACCTGTGCTTTTTCGCGCGCCAGCACCCAATCACAATTGAACTTCTCAAAGCCTGCCCGGACCAGCAATTTGTCCTGGACCATTGCGGCAACCCGGATGTGGCCTCTGGTGCGTTCGCGCCCTGGGCGCAATCAATGCGGCAACTGGCGGCTTTCCCGAACCTTGCGGTCAAGCTTTCCGGCATTGCGGTGAACTGTGCGCCTGGAACTGCAAATCTTGCGACCATCAAACCCTATTTCGATCACATGATGGAATGCTTCGGACCGGAGCGAATTGTCTGGGGATCAGACTGGCCTGTGGTCAATCTCGCTTGCGGCTTGCAGGACTGGATTGATATCAGCCAGGCGTTGATTTCAAGTCTGACTGAAAGCGAACAACGCGCGATTGCGCAGGACAATGCGCTGCACACCTATCGCATCAGCAAAGAAAAATAGCTGCACTGCCGATTCAGATACTTCGGATATTCGGGCCGCCCAGCGCAACGGCAATCACATCGTTTTTGCCAGGTTTGGACGGAGCAGCTCAATACGGTAAGCCAAGTCTTTGTTGAAATCGGACGTGGCGTTTCAGTTACAAAATTCCCTGGATCAGCCTCCTGGCGCCACCCGTTGTAGGCACTCAGAACGCCTTCAATAGTTTGGCTGCTTCCAACCGCAATTCGCCAATGGCCGGCAACAACAATTTGATATGATCAAACTCATCAGGCTGATTGTGAATGGATTTTCGCAATGCGTTGCCAAAAGCCATGCGCAGTTCTGTGCCGATGTTGAATTTGGATACACGGGTTGTGCGGGCAAGCTGCTTCCGCACATCGCATGGAATGCCGCTTCCGCCGTGAAGGACGAGGGGCAGGCGGGTGACCGCTTCGATAGCACGCAGTGCGTCCATATTGATGCCATTCGTCTTTTCGGTGTTGAGATGCACATTTCCCACTGAGATCGCCAGCGCATCGGCGCCGCTTTCCTCATCAAACTGCCGCGCTTCTTCCGGATCGGTAAAGCGCCCGGATTCGCCGCTGACATAACCGACAAAGCCGACTTCCCCTTCGACCGAAACCCCGTGCGGCTTTGCCGCCGCCACCACTTTGGCTGTAAGCGCGACATTGTCGCCAATAGGCAGGCGCGAACCGTCAATCATCACAGAAGAGAAGCCATGGTCGATGCCCTCGCGGCATTCATCCAGAGTGTAGGCGTGGTCAATGTGGCAAACGACCTGGGCGCGTGACTGTTCTGCAAGATGCCGGAACATTTTTCCGAGAATGGGCGTGGGCATGTACTTGCGGCAGCCCGGGCCGGCCTGCAGGATAACCGGCAGTCCCGTTTCATCAGCGGCCTCTACAAAGGCGCGCGCCTCCTCCCAGCCAAGCACGACAAGCCCAAGCACGGCGCGGTCTTCGCGCATGGCGGGAATGAGAACATCGGCGAGCGTTGCGACGGTCATTTGAACTTTGCAATCATGTCCTTGATGCCGGGAATTGTCTCGATCTGATGGGCGTGGCTCGGCTGGAAAAATTGCACAAGGGGCCGCTGGCTGAGACCGCCAAGGATAGTGAAGTAATACATTTCATAACCGGGCGCGACGACACAAGGGTGGTAGCCTTTTTCCAGAACCACGGTTGAACCATCCAGCAGGTGATAGGCGTCGCCGACCTTGCCATCCTCGCGCTGCACCAATTGCAGGCCGAAACCATTGTTTGGGCGAAAGCGGAAATTGTAGGTCTCGTCGTGCCGCGTCTCGAGCGGCAGGCGATCCGTATCATGCTTGTGCGGCGGGAAACCGGACCAGCCGCCCTGGCCGACAGTGAACAATTCTGACACCAGAAGCCGGCCGACTTTGCCGCGATACTTGGTTCCAAGTATGTGCTTGATCTTGCGGTGCGTCTTGGTCTCATCCGACCCGTATTGAACACGGTCTATGTCAGCCTCCCGCACCGCAAACGGTTCGAGAACTCCGTCGAATTTTGCCCCTGCAATGAACACTTCGGCATGATCGGACTGACAAACCAGCTGCGCTTTTGCCCCAGTCGGGCAATAGACACCTTCAGGTTCGCCGTCCCAAACATCCGTGCCGCGCCTGCCGATATCCTCGAAGTGAATACCCTCGATTTCGACGTCGACATTTCCTGTGGCGGGCACGATGCCAGTTTCATAATCCCTGACTTGATACTCGAAGACTTCGCCCCGTTTCAGCTTGACGATATTGAAATAGTTGAGCGGAACACGGCTGTCTTCAACATCAACAATGGGCCGGTTGTGATTGTCATGGGGGGCAATGTGCATGTGGCATCAATTCGCAGTTTGAGTGGCGAGAAAGGCTGAGAGTTCCTGCGCTGTCGGGCTTGCCGGCGCGCAGCCGACACGCGTGACAACAATTGCCGCTGCAGCAGAACCCTGTCGAAGCGCCTCATGAACAGAATGGCCGGATGCAAATGCCGTGCAGAAACCGGCGAGGAATGCGTCGCCCGCGCCGGTTGGCTTCAACGCAACGACCGGGAAGACCGGTAACTCGAACACGCCGCCATTGAAAAAGGTCACCGATCCGCGTTCGCCAAGTTTGTGGATGGCAATGACACCGGGCTTGGTTGCCAGTTGATTGGCAAGTTCCAGGCCGCCGCCTTTGGTTCCGGCAATCAAATCAAATTCCACATCATTGCCAACAATAATATCGGCGAGATCTGCAATCTGCAGGCAAATGCGCTTCGCTTCACCATTTGAAGTCCAACTGTAGGGACGGTAATCAAGGTCAATGACAACCGGTATCTTGGCAAGATTGGCCCGGTGCAGGAGGTCGAAAACCGCACTGCGGGAAGGCTCCATCGCAAGGGCCGTGCCGGTTACAATGAGCGCCCCGAAATCTTCCAGATTCACATGGCCTGTGTGCTGGCCGGAAAGCTGCAAATCAGCGGCGTTGTTTCGGTAAATCACCGACTGGCAATTGTCGGCACGTGTCTCGACCACGGCCAGAGACGCGCGTGGCTCGCCTTTCACGATCACAACAAATCGAGCGTCGATGCCATAGTCCGCAAGCTGCGCGCAGATATACCGGCCAACGGCGTCATCCGACACCGCAGTCAGCAGCGAGGCTTGGCCGCCGAGACGACAGATGCCCGCGGCAATATTGGCAGCAGATCCACCCAATGCCGATTGGAATGCCTTGGCGTTTTCGATCGTAGAGCCCGGCGGGTCAGCGTAAAGGTCCATTCCAGCCCGGCCGACGACGAGGAATTGATTGCGGCGGAAGCGCTGCTGATCCATTGCTCAGATACCAACACGTTGGCGCGCGCGGCCAATCTCTATTTCGGTATGCGCTTTGGCGATTGATTTGCTGTTGGAAACCGCCGGCGACCCGACTTCCCACCAGGTGTGGCCTTCCGTGGTCCACCCTTCGTAAGCATCAACCTTGAGCGAGATCACGTAGGTTCGGTCCGAAGCCTTGGCGCGGGCAAACGCAGCTTTCAGACCGGAAATGGACGCGACCGTTTCCGCGTTCGCGCCCATCGCCCGGGCGTGAGCTTCAAAGTCGACAGAAAAGGGATCGACAGCAATATTGCAATCGGCAATGAGATTGTTGAACGAGACGTTTCCGGTGTTGTTTTGAAGCTTGTTGATAACGGCAAAACCTCCATTGTCGCACACGACAACAATCAGCTTCTTGCCGGTGAGCACGGAAGAATAAATGTCAGAATTCATGATCAGGTAAGAGCCGTCGCCGGTGAACACGATGGTGTCCTGATCAGGCTCATCTTCCATCTGGGCAATGCGCGCGCCCCAGCCGCCGGCAATCTCGTAGCCCATGCAGGAATAGCCAAATTCCACATCAACTGAGCCAAGTGATCTGGTACGCCAGTTGGCGGTAACCTCCGCCGGCAGTCCGCCGGCCGCCGCTACAATACGATCCTTCGGTCCACACACTTCGTTGATCGCGCCGATCACCTGTGCATAAGACATCGGGCGGTTTGAGCCGCTTGCTGTCAGCGGATTTATGTTGCCGTCCACATAGGCGTTCCAGTTGCCGCGCTGCCGAGCAGCAAAGTTGAACCATGATTTGGGCGCCTGATAATTTTCCAGACGTGAGTTCAGCTGCGCAAGAGCCAGCTTCGCGTCACCGACGACAGCAAGCGAACGATGCTTGGTCGCATCGAAGCGGCCGACGTTGATCGAGATAATTTTTGCAGTTCTCGAAAAGGCAGTCCAGGAGCCAGTCGTAAAATCCTGCAGCCGGGTACCGACTGCGACAATGACATCTGCTTTTTTGGCAAGTGCATTGGCGGAGTTGGATCCGGTGACGCCAACTGGGCCGCAATTCAGCGGGTGATCGAACAGCATGTTGGCGCGTCCGGCAATGGTCTCGACTACGGGAATGCCATGCGATTGCGCAAAAGCGGCAAGCTCCATTGTGGCGCACGAATACTGTACGCCGCCGCCAGCGATAATGAGAGGTGCTTTTGCCGTTCTCAGCAATGCGGCGGCGTCCGCCATATCGCGTTCGTCGGGGGGCTGCCTGCGAATGCGGTGAACGCGCTCTTCGAAAAACTCGACGGGATAGTCAAAAGCCCAGCCCTGCACATCCTGCGGCAAGGCCAGAAATGCCGGTCCGCAATCTGCAGGGTCCAGCATTGTAGCAATAGCATTTGGCAGGGACTGGATGAGTTGCGCCGGATGTGCGATCCGGTCCCAATAACGCGTTACTGATTTGAACGCGTCAGTGACGGAAAGTGCAGGGTTGCTGAAATGCTCAACCTGCTGCAGCACAGGATCGGGAAGGCGCGTGGTGTAGCCGTCGCCGCAGATCATCAGAAGCGGCAGACGATTGGTGTGGGCGATTGCCGCGGCGGTGACCATGTTTGTCGTGCCGGGGCCGGCAGATGCTGTAACGAACATGAATCGGCGGCGCAGCTTCTGCTTTGCGTAGGCAATGCCGGCCATCGCCATGCTCTGCTCGTTCTGCCCGCGCCACACAGGGAGTTCTTCACGGTGATTGTAAAGGGCTTCGCCGAGGCAGGTCACATTGCCATGGCCAAAGATCGCGAAGCCTCCACCGCACAACCGTGTCCTCTTTCCATCTATTTCGGTGAACTGTGCGGCCAGATGCCGGACAAGCGCTTGCGCCATGGTCAGCCGAATGGATGAGGCAGGCAGTTTCAGTTTCAATCTGCAACTCCGGACTTGTCAATTTGACGAGCCATGTTAAACGCAGTTTCAGCGTTTTGCAATCGATTGCAATATAAAGGTCGTTGCCGTGGCAGAAATCGGAATTGGCGTCATCGGCGCTGGCTATATGGGCAAGGCACACTCAGTGGCGATGGCCGCCGTCGGAGCTGTTTTCAACACGGGCTTGCGCCCGCGCCTGGAAATGATCTGCACGACAACGCCAGAGGGAGCGCTGCAAAAAGCACAGGCTTACGGCTTCGCAGGCGCGACCAGCGATTGGAAAGTGCTTGTCGCAAATCCGCAAGTTGAAGCCGTCGTCATCGCCAGCCCGCAGCAGACACATCGCGACATCGCACTTGCTGCCTTTGCTTTGGGCAAGCCGGTTCTGTGCGAAAAGCCGTTGGGGGAAAGCCTGACTGACAGCCGGGCAATGGTGGATGCCGCCGAAAGGGCAGGCGCCATAAACATGGTCGGTTTCAACTATATCCGCACGCCTGCTTCACAGCTTGCAAGGCAGATAATCGCCAGCGGCGAGATCGGCGAGATCACCTTTCTGCGCGGCGAGCACACCGAGGATTTTCTTGCCGATCCTGAATTGCCGTCCACATGGCGCACCAAAGGCCGCGCCAATGGCAATATGGGTGATTTGGCGCCCCACATCATCAATGCGGCGACCGCGCTTGCCGGTCCAATACAGTCGCTTATCGCCGATATCCAGATCGTCCATGAGACCAGACCAGGTCCAGACGGACCAGAGGATGTGACCAATGATGATCAGGCGCAGATCATGTGCCGGTTCGGCAATGGTGCGATGGGCGGGCTTTTCATCAGCCGCATCGCGACCGGGCGCAAGATGGGGTATGCATACGAAATCTATGGCACAAGGGGCGCAATCCGGTTTGACCAAGAGGACCAGAATGCCCTTTGGCTCTACAAGGGCGACCAGCGCCCAGACCGCCAAGGTTTTACGAAAATCCTGACCGGACCGGAGCATCCGGACTACAGATCATTCTGCCTTGGCCCCGGTCATGGCACTGGGTATCAAGACCAGATCATCATTGAAGCGCGTGATTTCCTGGAAGCGATTGAAAGCGGCGAAAACCGCTGGCCGACGTTCCGCGATGGAATGATTGTGAACCAGGTCATTGAAGCTGCATTCCGCTCGCATGACGAACAGCGCTGGATCGAAGTCGCCTCAATCTAAACTGCCCGCAACTTGGAATCGGACATGACAATAAAGATCGGCAATGCCCCATGTTCCTGGGGAGTAGAGTTCGCCAATGATCCACGCAATCCATCGTGGGAACGGGTGCTCGATGAATGCAAGGCCGCAGGCTACAATGGCATTGAATTGGGACCGATTGGCTTTATGCCAGAAGATCCTGCAGTTTTGGGTGAAGCTCTCGCCAAACGCGATCTGACATTGATCGGCGGGGTGGTCTTCCGTCCTTTCCACGACCCCGGCAAGTGGGACGAAGTTATGGATGCCGCAGTTCGCACCTGCAAAGCCCTGGCAGCTCATGGCGCAAAGCACCTGGTTCTGATCGATTCCATTTCGCCGCGCCGCGCGCCGACGGCCGGACGCCCAAACGAAGCCGAGCAAATGAGCGAACCGGAATGGCGTGATTTTGTCGGCCGCATCCGCACCATCGCCCGGCTGGGCGCGGAAGATTATGGCCTGACCGTTTCGATCCATCCGCATGCCGCAGGTTTTGTTGATTTCGAGCAGGAAATTGAGCGCCTTCTCAGCGAAACACCTTCGAACTTGCTGAGAATTTGCCTTGATACCGGACATTCCCACTTTGCGGGTTTTGATCCAGTTCCGTTCATGGCCCGGCACATTGAGCGTATTTCCTACATGCACTTCAAGGATATCAATCCGGCAGTCCGTGCCGATGCTGTTGCAAAACGCAGCGGCTTTTACGATGCATGTAGCCAAGGCATTTTCTGCAATCTTGGCGATGGCTTGACCAATTTCAACGCCGTCCGCCAACTTCTGCTGGACAACAATTACGAAGGTTGGTGCACCGTTGAGCAGGACTGCGATCCCGAAGGGGAAACTTCTCCTGTCAAGGACGCCGCCGCCAACCGCGCCTATCTTCAATCAATCGGCTTTCACTGACGGACGGACATTATGAAAAAACTAAACTGGGGCATGATTGGCGGCGGCGAAGGCAGTCAGATCGGGCCGGCGCACCGGATCAGTGCGGCTATGGATGGCCTCTATTCCATGGCTGCTGGCGCTCTGGACATTGATGCCGCCAAAGGCCGCGATTTCGCAGTGCGGCTGGGCATCGCTCCTGATCGCGCCTATGGAAACTGGCTGGACATGCTGGCAGGCGAGCGCGACCGCTCGGACAAGATCGATCTGGTAACGGTCGCAACACCAAACTCTACCCATTTTGAAATCACCAAGGCGTTCCTCGAGTCTGGCATCAACGTGTTGTGCGAAAAGCCGATGACGATGACCGTGCCGGAAGCGGAAGAAATTGTCTCCACTGCGGAGCGGACAGGGTCAATCTGCGCAGTGAACTACGGCTATTCCGGTTACGCGCTGGTGCGCCATATGCGCGCGATGGTGGCGCGCGGAGATCTTGGCAAGGTGCGGTTGATCAAGGCCGAGTTCGCCCACGGTTTCCACGCCGATGCGGCGGACGCCGACAATCCGCGCGTGCGCTGGCGGTATGATCCCGCGATGGCCGGGATTTCCGCGCAATTTGCCGATTGTGGCATTCATGCGCTGCACATGGCAAGTTTTGTCGCGGCCCAGGAGCCGGTGGAGCTTTCCGCCGATTTCGTCTCATGTCTGCCAACCCGCACGCTGGAGGACGATGCGATGGTTTCGTTCAAAATGAGCGGCGGCGCGGTGCTGCGGCTGTGGACAAGCTCCGTCGCAATTGGCCGCATGCATGGGCTGAACATTCAGGTGTTCGGGGAAAAGGGCGGATTGCGCTGGGCGCAGGAATGGCCGAACCAACTCTATTGGACGCCGCTGAACGGGCGTACGGAAATTCTCGAGCGCGGCGGCCCCGGCCTGTCGCCCGAAGCGGACCGCGCCTCGCGCGTCACCATCGGCCACGCCGAGGGTATGCCGCTCGCGTTTGCCAACATCTATGCTGATCTGTCCGAAGCCATCCGCGCCAAACGCGAAGGCCGTCCCGCCAATCCTCTGGCTTGTCACTATCCAAAGGCGCTCGATGGGCTGCTGTCGATGTCTGCAATCAGTGCTGCGGTGGTTTCCGCTGCAAACGGCGGCGCCTGGACTGACGCCCGGCCGCCCTCCCGGCGCTGATCAGATCACCAAGGGCCGCAGCGTGCCGCGCTCAACGATTCCGCATGGGAAAAGCTGTGTGGCGGGTTTCGCGGGCGCGTCGTCCATAGCGCTGATGACCTCAACAGCGCGCTGGATGATATCGGCAATGGGTTGGCGGATCGTCGTCAGGTTGTAGGCCTGCCAACTGGCCATTTCCATATCGTTGAACCCGAGGAAGCCGATGTCCCCGGGAATCGACAGTCCGACTGTCCGTGCGAGATCCATCGCCCCCATGCAGATCAAGTCATCACCGCAGAATACCGCTTCAACATTCGTCCTTTGGAGCAATGCCGTCATGGCTTCCAAGCCTGCCGCATGCGAATAGCTTCGCGCAAAGGAAATGTCAGAAATTTCAACATCGGCCAACATCATGGCTTGGCGAAAGCCTTTAACGCGATCCTGGGTTGACGTTGCATTTTCAGGACCGGCTAGAACTGCGATTTGGCGATAGCCTCGCTCAAGCAGTGTATTGGCAGCCATTTTGCCGCATTCGACATTGTCGATGCCCACGACATCTACATTGACGTCTTTGTCATACCGCCCGAAGGCATGAACGACCGGAACATTTGCCAGATGAAAAGCCCGCGCAAAGGCTGGTGATAACGTAGACGTGGCAACGATGACGCCGTCAACGCTATATTGCTTAAGCATGCTGACTGAGTGAGCTGGGTCCGTCTCATCAGTCAGATTGACCAGCAAGGGCCTGAATCCGCGTGCTTGCAGCGCACGGGTGAATAGATCAAAGACTTGCAGAAAAACCGGATTCTGGAAGTTATTGGCGACAAGACCAATCAATTTGGTGCGTTTGGTCTTGAGACTGCTGGCAATAAGGCTTGGTATGTATCCAAGCGCCGCCGCCGCATCCTTCACCTTCTTTCGTGTCTTAGCAGATACGCTCGCACCATCGGTAAAGGTTCTGGAAACGGCTGAGCGGGAAACGCCCGCCTGCTCTGAAACTTCTTTCAGCGTAACGCTCATTTTCGGCCAGACATTGGAAATTGACGCAA
The DNA here is from genome assembly GCA_049696015.1 of Rhizobiaceae bacterium. Taxonomy (GTDB): domain Bacteria; phylum Pseudomonadota; class Alphaproteobacteria; order Rhizobiales; family Rhizobiaceae; genus JANMEX01. The sequence goes on from JBAVTG010000130.1 coordinate 32,018, forward strand.
GCGCATTGGCGTTGGTTTGTCTCGGTGGAAGTTCCGTGCTCTTTTCGAATTGTCCAGACTACGAATGTAGGCGCATTTCAGCAAGAGCGATCCCAGCATCGGGCAACGAATGCCTTTGACTGCCCGTTCCGCGCCCTCCTTCTGCAGCTCCGCTTGTCCGGAGGTTTGTTGCGTGCAAAGACTGCGGCAGGCAATCTTGCGCGGTAAAGGCAAGAGTGATTTGGGGAAAACTGCAAAAACGGTACATGGGGCATGTCATTCAGCTACAATTATGTGCTCGTCGCGCTTTCGGTGATCGTGGCTATTCAGGCTGGATTTGTCGGCCTCAGCTTGGCGCAGCGTATTCCGGCGTCTTTTGCTTTTGAACGCCGCTTGCTGATCGCCGGATCCGCCATCACTCTGTCTGTTGGCATATGGAGCATGCACTTCATTGGGATGCTTGCGATCATAACAACAGCTACGATCGACTACCTTGTTCTGCCTACACTTTTGTCGTTTCTGGTCTGCGTCCTTGTCACCGGCATTTCTATTTACATGGCGAGTCTGCGGTCGAAACAATGGCTCCTGGCGGGGGCTTTGTTCATGGGATCGGGCATCGCCACTATGCACTATGTCGGGATGATGGCGCTGCACTCCAGCGCCCACATGGAACACGACTACCGCTTCGTCGCAGCCAGCGTGCTGATTGCGATCGGGGCTTCCGGGCTCGCTCTCTGGCTTTCATTTCTGGCCGGCGCCCGGTTCCCGAATTTTGTCGGCGCAATCGTCTTTGGCCTCGCCGTATCCGGCATGCATTACATGGCCATGGCGGGTACGAATTTGCATTTCATTGTAGAGCCGATACCAGCAGAGACGCTAATCTCCAGTGACATACTGGCCATGATTGTCAGCGTGATGGCATTCTCCATTTCCGGCATCTTCATGCTCGCGCTCATCCCGCGCGAACAGCAAGGGCCGGCCAGTGATCAGAAATGGAATGAACTCAACGCGCCCCCGGTTCAATCCAAGACGTTGACTGATGTGTCCGTTAAAGCCTCAACAGGACTACAATTGGTTGAAGCTACAGCTGGTGACGGCAGCGCGGCTTTGTTGCCGATCGAGAAAAGCGGCCACCGTTTTCACATTTCCGCAAACGATATTGTTTCTGTCCATGCCAACGCGCATTACACATTTGTCTTCAATGGGAGCGACGATTTGTTCTGCCCCTTGTCAATAAGCGAAGTGGACGAGCGGTTGGGCGCACACTGGTTTTTCCGTACCCATCGCAGCTACATCGTGAACTTGAACCACATTGTGCGTGTCAGGAAAGCGGGTGACGCAGCCGTCGCCGAGCTTGATTCGTCTATCCGACGCACCGTGCCGGTCAGCCGCACGCGTGTTGCGCAATTGCGCGAGGAATGGGCGGCCTTCAAGTCAAGCCTGAGCAATCAACCTGGCTGAAATTATAGTCAGCAATACTGACGCATTTCGTGCGCAACTATGCGTTTCGTGTATCTGGCCGCAATTCGTGTAGCAGCACTTGCCCGGCGCGCCCTCTTCCCGCCCCTTACTGCACAAATCGCGGCGGCATTTAAATCTTTGACACACGTCGATCTGTTTGCGCTTTGGGAGGAGCCAGAAATGATACCCGGTATATTCGATTACCATCGGCCGAATTCTGTCAGCGAGGCGGTTGGCCTATTGGCGAAACTTGGCGAAGAAGCCCGCGTGCTCGCTGGCGGTCACAGCCTTATCCCGATGATGAAATTGCGGATGGCTTCGCCCGAGCATCTTATCGATCTTTCAGCCATTGGGGATCTCAAGGGCATTGCCGTTGAGGGCGACACCGTCAAGATCGGCGCGATGACAACACAGTACGAACTGATCCACTCGGACATCTTGACCAAGCATCTGCCGATCATCGCTGAAACATCGCTCGTGATTGCCGACCCTCAAATCCGCTACAAGGGGACATTCGGCGGTAACGTTGCCAACGGCGATCCGGGCAATGACATGCCTGCGCTTATGCAGTGCCTCAACGCGTCCTATGAACTGACCGGACCGGATGGCGTTCGCCAAGTCGCGGCGCGCGATTTTTATCAGGGCGCATATTTCACGGCCCTGGAAACGGGCGAAATCCTGACTTCGGTTCGCATCCCGGTGCCGCAAGCGGGTCATGGCTACGGTTATGAAAAGCTGAAGCGAAAGATTGGTGATTATGCCACCGCCGCTGCGGCAGTGATTGTCACCATGTCCGGCGGCAAATGCACCAGCGCTTCGATTGGTCTCACCAATGTTTCCGACACACCGCTGTGGGCTGAAGAGGCTTCATCCATCCTCGTAGGCTCATCACTGGACAAAGCAACGGTGGACCGCGCGGTCGCTGCGGCGGAAGCCATAACCGATCCGGCATCCGACATGCGCGGGCCGGCAGAATATCGCACCAAAATGGCTGGCATCATGATGCGCCGTGCGCTTGAGCGCGCAGTATCCCGCGCCAAAGGTTGAGGAAACAAAATGTCTAAATCACACATACAACTGACTATCAACGGCAAGAAAGTGGAGGCTCTCGTCGAGCCGCGCACGCTGCTGATCCATTTCCTGCGCGAACAGCAAATGCTCACTGGCGCACATATCGGCTGTGACACAGGCCACTGTGGCGCTTGCACGGTGGAAGTGGACAATATGTCCGTCAAGAGCTGCATGACCTTTGCGGTGCAGGCCAATGGCGCGAGCATCACCACCATTGAAGGCATGGCCAATCCGGACGGGACGCTGAGCGCCTTGCAGGAAGGTTTCCGCATGATGCACGGCCTTCAGTGCGGCTATTGCACGCCGGGCATGATTTTGCGGGCGCATCGTCTGCTGCAGGAAAATTCCAACCCGACCGAAGATGAAATCCGGCACGGCATCGCCGGCAATCTTTGCCGCTGCACCGGCTACGTCAATATCGTCAAGGCGATCCAGTATGCGGCCGCCAAAATCAATGGAACTCCGTTTCAAGAGGCCGCAGAATGAACACCCAAGCCAAGATTGACGAAGACCGCGCCGAGCGCGTCGAAAAGCTCCAGGGGATGGGTTGCAAGCGCAAGCGTGTCGAAGATGTGCGCTTCACACAAGGCAAAGGCAATTATGTCGATGACTTGAAACTGCCCGGCATGGTGTTCGGCGACTTTGTCCGCTCTCCCCACGCCCACGCCCGCATCATCAGCATCGACACCAGCCGCGCCAAGGCGCTGCCTGGCGTTATCGCCGTCCTGACGGCTGCCGATCTGAAGCCCCTTGGTCTTCACTATATGCCGACTCTGGCGGGCGACGTGCAGGCTGTTCTGGCCGAGGAAAAAGTGCTTTTCCAAAATCAGGAAGTCGCCTTCGTCATTGCCGAAGACCGCTACATTGCGTCCGACGCAACAGAGCTCGTCGATGTGGTTTACGAGGCGCTGCCGTGCATCGTCGATCCTTTCAAATCCATGCTGCCTGACGCTCCGATCTTGCGCGAAGACATCAAGGACAAGATGACCGGCGCCCACGGCCCGCGCAAGCATCCGAACCATATTTTTGAATGGGCCATCGGCGACAAAGATGCCACTGACGCGATTTTCGCCAACGCCGACGTGACCATCAAGGAAATGCTGGTCGATCACCGCACGCATCCCTCACCGCTCGAAACCTGCCAGTCTGTTGCCTCTTTCGACAAGGTGAAGGGCGAACTGACGCTTTGGGGAACCTTCCAGGCGCCGCACGTCATCCGCACGGTCGTGTCGCTGATCTCCGGCCTGCCGGAACACAAGATCCACGTCATCGCGCCCGATATCGGCGGCGGCTTCGGCAACAAGGTTGGCGCTTACGCCGGCTATGTCTGCTCGGTGGTCGGTTCCATCGTGCTCGGCGTTCCGGTCAAATGGGTCGAGGACCGGATGGAAAACCTTTCCACCACATCCTTTGCCCGCGATTATCACATGACCACGGAACTGGCCGCCACCAAGGACGGCAAGATCACGGCCATGCGCGTGCATGTGCTGGCAGATCATGGCGCATTTGACGCCTGCGCCGACCCGTCCAAGTGGCCGGCCGGCTTCATGAACATCTGCACCGGCTCCTATGACATTCCGACCGCGCATCTGGTCGTCGACGGCGTCTACACCAACAAGGCCTCGGGCGGCGTTGCCTATCGCTGCTCGTTCCGTGTCACCGAAGCGGTGTTCGCCATTGAACGCGCCATTGAAGTGCTGGCGCAAAAGCTCGGCATGGACGCGGCGGAGCTTCGCATCAAGAACTTCATCAAGGCGGAGCAGTTCCCATACCATTCTGCACTCGGCTGGGAATATGACAGCGGCGACTATCACACAGCCATGAAGAAGGCGATGGACACAATCGGCTACAAGGAATTGCGCGAAGAACAGGCCAAGAAGCGCAAGGCGTTCCTGGCCGGCGAGACGCGTGAAATCATGGGTGTCGGCATTTCCTTCTTTACGGAAATCGTCGGCGCGGGTCCGGCCAAGAACTGCGACATCTTGGGTATCGCCATGTTCGACTCGGCCGAAATCCGCATTCACCCGACTGGATCGGTCATTGCCCGGATGGGCACCAAGAGCCAAGGTCAGGGGCATGAGACCACCTATGC
>JBAVTG010000131.1:0-6566 GCA_049696015.1 Rhizobiaceae bacterium
GCGCATAACCGCCCGGGAAGATGTACTTGCGAATGAACGGCGCTGTGGTACCGGGCGGCGACATCCGCCCGATGGCGTGAATAAGCGCGCAGCCGCCTTTGGTTGTCAGACGCTTGATGCTTTCGAAATAGGCATCAAAATGACTGATCCCGACATGCTCCATCATGCCGATGGAAACGATCCGGTCGAACGCTCCTGTCATTTCGCGATAGTCGCGTTCGATGATGGTCACCATGCTCTCAACGCCCATGTCGATTGCCCGCTGACGCGCGATCGCGGCCTGTTCCGGAGAAAGCGTTATTCCCACGACGTGAACGCCGAAATCCGCCGCAAGATAACAGGCCATGGCGCCCCAGCCGCAGCCGATGTCCAAGACACTCATGCCGGGCTTCAATTGAAGCTTCGCCGCGATATGGCGCATCTTATCTTGCTGCGCCTGTTCCAACGAATTTCCCGCGCCCGTGAAATACGCACAGGAATAGTTCATCGTTGGATCAAGCCAAAGTCGATAAAACTCCGGCTTGAGGTCGTAGTGATGCCGGACGTTTTGTTCGGCCGTTGCCAGAGGATTGCGTTGCTGCCACCGTTTCACCGTTCGCCAGCCACGCCTTAGCGCCTGTTGCACCGGGTGCGTGCCCAGCGCCTTTCTGTTGTTGGAAAACAGCTCGAGCAGATCAAAAATTGTCGAACCGCCTTCGAAAACGATCCGCCCGTCCATATAGGCTTCAGGGAAGGCGAGTTCCGGATTGAAGAAGATCGCGCGGGCGGTTTTGGCGTCGGTCAGGCGAAACGAAACCGCAGGTCCGGTCTGCGCGTTGCCGAATTGCCACTGCTTGCCATTGGTGTCGAAGACAGAAAGCGAGCCATTTACGACGAAACGCTTCAACAGGCCGGAGAGCAATACCATCGACATGTCGGCATATCCCCTCGGCTCGCGCAGCCGTGGGAAGGCATTGCGCATTGCAAAACAAACATAAACTGGCCGGGGGTTGCCCCGGCCAGCGAAGTATACATGCGAATTACTTCAGCGCCACAGGCGCGACCAGCGAGGTGATGCGGCGGATGGCGACGCGGCGGTTCAACTCCTCCGGCTTGGTTGTTTTCACCTTCAGATAGCGCTCGCCATAGCCCTGCGTCGTCAGGTTTTCCGACGGCACATCGAAGGCATTGGACAATGCTGCTGCAATTGACTCGGCGCGGCGGTCCGACAGGACAAGGTTGGCCTGGTCGGTGCCAACCGCATCGGTATGGCCCTCGATCAGGAATGTTTCAGCCGGGTTCTTTTCGAGGAGCTTGAGCATTGCGCCGGCAACGCTTTCGAGCTTCTGAATCTGGTCTTCCTTGATATCGGCAGACCCGAATGCGAAGGTGATCGTGTCAAGATCAATGCGGCGCACCTTGTCGCGCACCCGGGCCGAACGCTTGACCTCATCGACCGAATAGGTGCGCTCGACGATTTCCACCGGCGGCTTTTCGAGGAAGTCGTAATAGACCACCTCCTCGTCATATTCCTCCGGCTGGTCTTCAATCAGGCTGACCGAGAGAATGTAATCCCGGATTGGCACGGTCAGGCGCAGCGGCGGCAGATCCAGCCCGGGATCGCGCCAGACATAGTTTTCCTCTGTGTCATACTCGGGCGTATAGGCCAGTATCACTTCGCGGCCATCGGGCAGGATGCGCGAGCGTTGAATGATATCGCCGTAACGGTTGCGGATGGTGACCACCTGCACCCCATTTTCGCGGATAATGGTTTCGCGGGTGCGGCCGCGCGGCAGGCGCTCGACGATCACTTCATCATCCTCGTGCACCAGACGCGGCGTGTCAGGCGAGCTGACGAAGATCTGCGCGCCGATATTGATGATCGTCCGGCTGTCGATCACCTTCACGACATCGATGTCTTTCGTCGGCTCTGGCGCAGGCAGTGTCGACAGGCGCTCGCCTGTTTCGATGGTTGCCGATTCAATCTTCACCGGGGCTATGCCAACCTGGGCAGCTGCATCCGTGATTGGCGCGGGCGGGGCCGGCGTTGCAGGCTCAGCTGGCGCTGGGGCGGCTTCCACACCGGCTGCCGGAGCGGCAGGCGCTTCCTTGGCGCTATCCAGCACGGGAGCTGCGTTTTCCGGCAGCGGGTCCGGCAGTTTTTCAATGAAAGCGTCTACCGCAGGCGCAGGCGCAGCTGGCGCAGCTTCGGCCGGGGCCGCCGGCTCAGTCACACCCGTCGCCGGCGCCGGTTCTGCCGGAGCAGGCGCTGCGGGTTCGGCAGGCGCAGAAGCAGCTGGGTCAGCCGGCGCAGCTGGGGCTGGTTCAACTGGCGCAGCTTCTGCCGGAGCGGCGGGGGCTGGTTCTGCTGGCGCAGCTTCTGCCGGGGCCGGCGCGGCCGGCTCGGTCACGCCCGTTGCCGGAGCCGGTTCTGCAGGCGCAGGAGCAGTTGGTTCTGTCGGCGCGGGGGCAGGTTCTGCCGGCGCCGCCGGGGCTGGTTCAACCGGCGCTGGAGCGGGAGCCTGTTCTGCCGGGGCAGGTGCAGGTTCTGCAGGTGCCCCGGGCGCTGCTTCTGCCGGCGCCGCCTGTTTTGCTGCCTCTGCTTCAGCGGCCTTAGCGGCTTCCGCGTCGGCGGCAGCTTTCGCGGCGGCCTCGGCTTCAGCGGCCTTTGCAGCGGCCTCAGCTTCAGCGGCTTTAGCAGCTTCTGCGTCGGCGGCAGCTTTCGCAGCAGCCTCGGCTTCGGCGGCCTTTGCAGCTTCCGCATCAGCTGCAGCTTTCGCGGCAGCCTCGGCTTCAGCGGCCTTTGCGGCAGCTTCAGCTTCGGCGGCCTTCGCGGCTTCCGCTTCTGCCGCTTTCTGGGCTTCGGCCGCCTTGGCTGCCTCTTCATCGGCCGCACGCTGCGCATCCGCCTGCTTCAGAGCTTCGACCGCAGCGTTGGCGGCATCCACTTCGGCCTGAGCCGCAGCAACATCGCCGCCTTCATTCTTGGCGCGTTCCAGGCGGGCCAGAGCCTCCTGCAGCAGCGCTTCCGCCTCGCCAACGCTGGATTGCGACAGCTGCATCAATGCACCGGTCAAAGCGTTGGCGTGCGACAGGCTCACCAGTGCCGGCGTCATCGCGGCAATTGTTACTGCCGAGCCGGCGGCGAGAAGGCGCAAGAGGGTCTTGTTCATAAAATCACTCCATTTCCGTATCCGGTAACCCGGAATCGCGGTGAAAGTTCCATGTTTGCGGCAATTGCGGTCATTTTGGGTCGCACCGCCACAATTGCCAACGGACTTTTTTGGCCCATGCCCGTTAAGCCTGCGGTAATGAACCTCTTTTGAATGAGGCGTTCATTTGTGGTTCATGGCGCTTTACGCGCCGCGCGCGGAGCGTTATCGCACGGATATGACCGAGCCGTTCTGGAAAACCAAGACGCTGGAAGAAATGGACCGCGCCGAGTGGGAATCGCTTTGCGATGGCTGCGGCAAGTGCTGCCTGTCCAAACTTGAAGACGAAGACACCGGCGCCATCCACTGGACCAGCGTTGCCTGCCGCTTGTTCGACGCGGGCAAATGCGCCTGCCGCGATTATCCGCGCCGCAATGCGCTGGTGCCCGATTGCGTCATCCTGACACCGGAGAATGTGCGCACCATCGCTTGGTTGCCGCAGACATGCGGCTACCGGTTGGTCAGCGAAGGCAAGGATCTGTTTGACTGGCATCCGCTCAAATCAGGCGACCGTGAAAGTGTCCACACGGCTGGTATCTCCATACGCGGGCGCGTGACGGCGTTTGAAGATGATCTGGCCGAAACGGACGACTATCTCCTCCACCTTCTCAAGCGCGAGCCTTGATGCCATCTGCCAAGATTAATGACAGATGAACAAGCCTTTCCATCTATGTTCAGTTTCACGCCTGTAGATTCCATCCCAATCCGGCGGCTCCCCCGTTGCCGGAAGAAAAGGAACCTGAGATGAACAAATATTTTACAAGCCTCGCCGCCGCTGCCGTCCTTGGCCTTGGCATCACCCAGGCTTCAGCCGACGATCACCGCCCGCGCCATCACGACCGCCACAGCGGCTGGTCTGTCGGCATCACAATTGGTGATCCGTTCTACGATCCTTATTTCGACCCCTATGAAATGCGCCATGTCCGCCCGGTCGCCCGCGGCTGCACGGTGGAGCGCGCTTCGGATAAGGCTCGCCACTATGGCATCCGCCATCAGCGCATTTACAAGTCGGACTGGACCATCAAGGTCAAGGGCATCAAGCATGGCCATCGGGCACAGATCACCTTCGCCCGCGAGCCCGGCTGCCCGGTCATCCGCTAAGGCATATCGATAAAAGGCCCGGCCTGATCGCCGGGCTTTTCATGCCAGATGTTTGGCCATATCCACTAACACACCGCCCTTGAACGGCTTGTGCGCGGTTATCTGGTAGCCGCGGCGCTTATAGAAACCGATGTTTTCCGTGAATGCCTGATTTGTGTAAAGCCGCATTTCGGCAAACCCGCCTTTCTGCGCAATGGCTTCGCCATGCTCGAGCAAGGCTTTGCCGAGACCTTTCGCTTGCCATTCCGGCAGGACAGCAAGGTTCTCGAGAAGCATGAACCCCTGACTTGGAATCATCTGGATGAGGCCGGTGATCATGGTTTCAGTCAGGCACAGCTCAATTCTGTGCTTTTTGACCAGATCGGCGAAATCAAATGTCATCGGCAATGGTTCGCGGCCGATCACCGGCACCCACTTGGCATAGGCCGCGTGGGTGATCTGCCGAAGACTATGGGCATCATCCGGCCCGGCGCGGCGAAAGGTCAGCCCGGTTGCCATGCCGGGATCCCTTTCACGTTGGGACTCACTGTTTGATTTCGAAGGTGACGTTGACTGTCACGCGATAGGCGTTTTGCCCCGATGCCACAGGGACCGGCGGCGCGCCGTCTGCCATCTTGGCCATGGCCAATTCGGCCCGCATCATCGGGATCGGGCCGGGCTGAAAAGACTGTTCGGACATTTCCAGAATCCGGCCGATGCCCACGCCGGCGGTGGAGGTGATGGTCTTGGCTTTGGCGATCGCGGTTTCAACCGCCTTTTTGCGCGCCGCTTCCATCACCCTGGTTGTGTCATCGGTCAGAAATTGGATGTCGCCGCCCTGGTTGACGCCGAGCGTTACCGATTGGTCAAGCACTTCGCCAACCTTTGTCAGGTCGCGCACCCGCACGCCGAGTGAATTGACCACACTGTAGCCGATGATCTTCGGCTCGAATGTCTCGTTTTTGTTCGGGTCGGCATACTGGTAGCGCGGCTGGATCGAGAAGCCGGACGTTTGCAGGTCTTTGTCCTCTATGCCAAAGCCCTTCATCGCCGCCAATACATCGGCCATGGCCTTGTTGTTGGCATCGAGCGCCTCGCGCGATGTGGCCGCTTCGCGCAAAACGGATAGGTTGATCATCGCCATATCCGGCGCGGCGATAGCTTCGCCTTCGCCGGAGACAATGATGCGCGGTGTTGGCTCATCGGCCGCTCTTGCCGGCAAGCTGACAAATGCGGCGGCGATTGCGGCGGCGGCGAGAAACAGGTTTTTTGTCGACATGGCTATATGCTCCGGTGACCCTTCGGGAAAAACATGTCCGGCAGTCCCGGAACGCGTTCTTTGAACAATAGACGATGCAGTGTGGCAAATCCTTGGGCGTGCGCCAAAATATTTCTGCGCGTTGCGCAAGCCGCACATGCCTTGCCACGCTCTTTGGCATCGGCTAGGACCGCGCCCACGGACACCTGTCCGGGTGGGGCCTGTAGCTCAATGGTTAGAGCCGGCGGCTCATAACCGCTTGGTTGGGGGTTCGAGTCCCTCCGGGCCCACCATTTTCCACTCCTTCTTGCCATGTGACAGGCAGGGAATGTTGAACGCAACTTCAATTATAAGTATAATTGTGTTTGGATATTGCAACCTTTTGGCGATAAATTCTTAACACTCGACAGCTATCTTCAGCTTGAGGGTTGCCAGGCATTGGTCCTGGCGCGTGCCTGCATTTCGGCTCCGGTTCAGCCGATGCAATGCAGAGCGAAAATAGTTTGTGGACAGCAAGTTGATGGCAAAGCCAGTCGCCAAGGATGACAAGAAGAAGGCCGGCAGCGGGGTTTCGTCCATCGTCAAGCTATTGCCGATTGTCTCGTTGGTTCTGGCCAGTCTTTTCGCGTTCCTCTTGGCTGCTGCAACGCTGGACTTGCATTTTCTCGATCTGCGCCCGGCGCTGCACGGCTTGGAGGCCGTGTTTGCGTCTTTGCTGCTTGGCGCGTGTCATCTTTATATCTTCGCGGCCTCCAAAGCGTCTGCAGCCGGTTTTGCCGGCCAGGCGTCCGCCATGATTGCCCTGCGCGATGAATTTGAAGCTTTGGCTTTGGCCCACAAAGCGTCGATTGACGAAGCGGCTGGCGTTCATCGCACACAGGCGGCTGCGTCCATCAAAGAGATTACGCAAAAGGTCGATGCCTTCATTGGCGGCGAGCATGCGCGTCTCAAGGACGAGAATGAGAAACTGCTCGGCGAACTGCGCGGATTGCATAAAAGCGATGCCGACAAGGTGGCCGAAGAGATCGAGGCGTTGC
>JBAVTG010000132.1:0-1633 GCA_049696015.1 Rhizobiaceae bacterium
ATTCCGGGATGACGGTGTCGGAGGCCAAGCGGCTGAAGGCACTTGAGGACGAGAACTCAAAGCTGAAGCGGCTGTTGGCCGAGCAGATGCTCGACATGGCGGCGATGAAGGAACTTCTGTCAAAAAATGTATGGTCCGCCCCGCTATTGCAAGGTTTTCGTTCGTGACCGTCCGGCTTGCGTAAATGTATCCGGCCTCTGATCAGTCAGCCGCTTTTGGCGACAAGGCCTTGATGAGATCCGCACCTCGGGTTCCAGATTAGTGGAACGGGATCGTGTCCCGTTTTTTTGCGCGTGGTTTACCCGTGGTCGATCAACCGTTTGGTCATCACGTCCCCTGCAATCGGTTTTGCGGTGAAGGGTTCAGCTCGCAGCTGCGCCTTTCGACTGCAAATAGATAGCGCCAGGCTTTGTCAGGATGGCCCAGACGATCCGGGTCAGCTTGTTGGCCAAGGCGACCACGGCCTTGTTGCGGTGCGTTCGTGCTTCAAGGGCAGAGAGCCAGCGTCCAAGGGCATGGTTTGCGCGGTTCAGATGCAAAAGGCATGACCTCGCGCCGTGAATGATCAGCCGCCGCACATAACGATTGCCGCGTTTGCTGATGCCCAGCAGGGTCTGCTTGCCTCCGGTCGAATGCTCTGCTGGCACCAACCCCAGCCATGCTGCCAGATCGCGCGCCTTCTTGAACTGCCGACCATCACCCGCGGCAGCAACCAGCGCGGTTGCACCAAGTGCCCCAATGCCCGGAATGGTGACAAGACGGCTGACGGCCTCATGTTCGCTGGCATAGGCCTCGACCTTGGCGTTCACGGCTTTGATGCGCCCTTCGGTATAGGCGAGGTCATCGAGCAGTTCTTCAAGAAGCGCCCGCATAGCAGGTGTCAGATCGTTCTCCGCATTGGCCAGATGTCGACGGATGTCGGCATGGAAGCCACCCGCCCCAACCCGCATTGCCAACCCATATTCGATGCAAAAAGCGCGCGCCTGATTCATCAGCGCGGTTCTTTGTCCCACAAGCCGGTCGCGGATGCGGTGAAGCGCCTGAAGATCGACCTGCTCGCGCGTCCGCACTTCGACAAATCGCATGGTCGGCCGCGTCACGGCTTCGGCGATCGCCGCCGCATCGACTGTGTCAGTCTTGTTGGATTTGACATACGGCTTCACGAAGCGCGCCGGGATGATCCGTGCATCATGCCCCATCGCAGCCAGCCGCCGCGCCAGCCACTGTGAGCCCGGGCAGGCCTCCATGCCGATCAGCACCTTCGGCGCAGCTTCGAAGAACGCCATCAGCGTATCACGCGAGAACTTAGCGCGCTGGATCACGGCTCCGGTGGCATTCAAGGCCACAACGTGGAACACCTTCTTACCGATATCGATGCCGAACGCGGCAGTCTCTGGTATTGGTTTGGTTCGCATCCTTTCTCTCCTTCCGTTTTACGATGACGCAATACTGACGCTGGGGTGCGGGGCGGACCATCCCATTAATGGTGACGCCCGTCGCGAAGCGCGAGGCTGTCGCGCATCTCAAGGCCCATCTTGGGCTATCGGAGCGGCGGGCGTGCCAGATTGCCGGGGCTGACCGGAAGACCATCCGTTACCAGTCGCGGCGTGCGCCGGACACGGCGCTGCGGGGC
>JBAVTG010000133.1:0-9153 GCA_049696015.1 Rhizobiaceae bacterium
AGTTCTTGCCTGCCTGACCCGTTCAGGACTTCAGCACCTCGACGCCCGGCAGGGCTTTGCCTTCCATCCATTCAAGGAATGCGCCGCCTGCGGTTGAGATGTAAGTGAAATCATCCGCCACGCCGGCATGATTGAGCGCCGCAACGGTGTCGCCGCCGCCTGCGACTGAAACCAGCCTGCCGGCTTTGGTTTCCTGTGCCGCTGCTTTGGCCGCTGCAACGGTCGCTGTATCGAATGGCGCGATCTCGAAAGCGCCTAGCGGGCCGTTCCAAACCAGCGTGTTGGCTTTGCTGATCCAGCCAGCAATGGTCGCAACAGTTTTCGGCCCGACATCCAAAATCATGCCATCCAATGGCACTGCGTTGACATCGACAATGACATTGTCCGCGCCAGCCTTGAATTCTTTTGCTACGACGCCGTCGACTGGCAACACGATGGCGCAGCCAGCGTTGACCGCCTCGACCATGATCTGCTTGGCGGTGTCTGCCAAGTCATGCTCGCACAGCGATTTGCCGACATTGACGCCCTTGGCGGCCAGAAACGTGTTGGCCATGCCGCCGCCAATCACCAGTGCATCGACTTTTTTGACGAGGTTCATCAACAAGTCGATCTTGCTTGACACTTTGGCGCCGCCGACAATGGCAACAACGGGACGCACAGGCTTGCCAAGGCCTTTTTCCAAGGCCTCGAGCTCGGCCTGCATGGTGCGTCCGGCGAAGGCCGGCATGAGGTGCGCCAGCCCTTCGGTTGACGCGTGGGCGCGGTGTGCGGCCGAGAAGGCGTCATTGACGAAGATATCGCCATTTTCCGCAAGCGCTTTGACAAATTCCGGTTCGTTCTGTTCCTCGCCTTTGTGGAAGCGTGTGTTTTCCAGACACAGGATGTCGCCATTGTTCATGGCCGAGACAGCGGCGGCCGCTTTCTCGCCGATGCAGTCTTCGGCAAAGCTGACTTTGCGGCCAAGCACGCTTGCGGCTTCCACAGCCACTGGCCTCAGCGATTGCGCCGGGTCCGGCCCGTCTTTGGGGCGGCCGAAATGGGCCAGCAGGATCACCTTTGCGCCCTTGTCCGAAAGTTCCAGGATCGTCGGCGCGACGCGCTCGATGCGGGTGAGGTCAGTTACCTTACCGTTGGCCATTGGCACATTGAGGTCAACTCGCAGCAGGACGCGCTTGCCTGCGATATCTCCGATCTGGTCGAGTGTCTTGAAACTGCCCATCACAAAACTCCTTCAATCTAGGTCTGAAATTTGCGCCGGACCATATAGGGCGCGCCGCGTGCCGCAAGGGCAAATTTATCGGCCCGCGCGCAATTGTGCGGCCCACCGCCGCAGCCTGCCAACCATCTCGTTGACCGACAGGAACACGGGAATGCGCGGCGGCGCGATTTGCGGCTCGACTGAAACGCCAACCTCGATGATATGCCCCTGTTCATCCAGATCGCGCACAATCAGCTCAATGTCGCCGAGCGGCAGTCTGTCGGCATATTCGACGCGCCCGCCCAGCCGATCGGTCATGAACTGGGCAATAGACACTTTGGCCTCGCCTTCCGAAATGCTGACACCATAGGCGGCGGCAAGCTCGGATGCGTGACGTGCCGGGTCGATGCCGAACGCGCCAAAGAAATCGGCGTCGTCGGCAGCCACTGGCGCCTTGGATGCAAACAGGCGGTCGAGAAGGCGCGGGTATTTGTCGGAAACGAAGATGTAGACGTGATCGCCGGCGCGCGGCCGCCCGGCATATTGAAACTGCATCGAGCGGCCATCGCGGATGACAAGCGAGGGCCGTGCCCAGCGCGGGATGCGACCGGTGCGGGCTACGGGACTGCCTTCGACAATGCGGTAGGCGAGGAGCTCATGGTGGGCGGAGCCCGGCAGCTCAAGCTCTACCTTGTCAACCGGGCCGACGCGATGGGGGATGACAAGCCCAAGGCGGCGCGCCAGTGGCAATACGGTCCAACCTTGGACAATCAGAGACACCATGACGATGATGAACGAGATGTTGAAGATCAGCCGCCCCTGTTCGAGCCCCCCCAGCATCGGAGTCAGCGCCAGAAGGATCGACACCGCGCCACGCAACCCGACCCAAGACAAAAATGCCGTTTCCGCCTTGCCGAAACGGAACGGCAGCAGCGAAATGCCCGCTGCCACTGGGCGGGCCACAAAGATCAGGATCAACGCAAGCACCACGGAAGGGATGAGCACCGGCAGGAATTGCGATGGCGCTGCATAAAGCCCGAGCACGAGAAACATGATGATCTGCGACAGCCAAGAGAGGCCGTCCTGAAATCGCTTGATTGCGGCAGCGGAGCGCAAATTGGCATTGCCTGCCACCATGCCGGCGACATAGACGGCCAGAAACCCGGAGCCGTGGGCAAAGCCGGCAATGCCGAACACCATCAGAGACAGGGCTATCACCAGGATCGGCAATAGCCCGCGGTCAATGTCGATCTTCTCGACGACGCGGACAATCAGATAGCCGCCGCAAAGCCCGATAAGGCCGCCGACAACCATTTCTTTCAAAAAACCGGTGATAACGCTCAGCACCATTGGCGCGGGTTCGACGGCCTGTCCCATGGCCAATATCTGAACAAGCGAGATCGTGAGGAAGATGGCGATCGGATCGTTGGAACCTGATTCGATTTCCAGCGTCGACCGAACCCGTTCGCGGATTTCGGTGTTTCCGGCGCGGAGCAGGAAGAAAACCGCCGCCGCGTCGGTCGAGCCGGTGATGGCGCCGAGCAGCAGCGATTCCAGCCAGCCGAGCCCCATGATGAAATGGGCGGCGACGGCCATGATGCCGGCTGTGATGACCACCCCAACGGTTGCCAGCACAAGCGCCGGCGCTGCCGCCTGTTTCAAGGCGTGCATCGGCGTGCCGAATCCGGAGTCAAACAAGATCAACGCCAGAGCAATCGAGCCGATGAAATAGGCGACGCGGGTGTTGTCAAATTCGATGCCCAGACCGTCCGAACCGGACAGAAGACCAATAGCAAGGAAAAGCAGGAGCAGCGGAGCGCCGAAACGGAAGGCGAGCAGCGAGGAGAACGCGGCCGCCAGAACCAGCGCCGTGCCGACAAGGGTCAAAAGATAAATGCTCTCCGCCAAATGCGCGGCCCCTCACATGCCTGATTTGCTGTTTGGGACTAAGTGCGGCGAAGTTTAGACACAGCGCAAGATATTTTTGCATTGCAGCAATTGGAAAAGGCGAAAACCCGTCAGGATTTTCGCCTTTTGCGTGCAGCAGTCAAAGTCGATTGGGCTTACGCAACCTTAGCCGATTTTTCAGCGCGCTTGCGTTCATTCGGGTCGAGATGGATTTTGCGCAGGCGGATGCACTTGGGGGTGACCTCCATAAGCTCGTCGTCCTGAATCCATGCCAGCGCGCGCTCCAGCGTCATCCGGATCGGCGGCGTCAGCTTGACCGCTTCATCCTTGCCAGCGGCGCGGATGTTGGTCAGCTTCTTGCCCTTGAGCACGTTCACTTCCAGGTCATTGTCACGGGTATGGATGCCGATGATCATGCCTTGATAGACTTTTTCACCCGGCTCGATAATCATCGGTCCGCGATCTTCAAGGTTCCACATGGCAAAGGCGACTGCTTCGCCGGAATCCGTAGAAATGAGAACACCGTTTGAGCGCCCGGCAATATCGCCCTTGTAAGGCATATAGGCATGGAACAGACGGTTCATCACCGCTGTGCCGCGCGTGTCGGTGAGAAGTTCTGACTGATAGCCGATGAGGCCGCGGGTCGGGGCGTAGAACACCAGACGCAGGCGGTTGCCGCCGGACGGGCGCAGTTCAATCATTTCGGCTTTGCGCTCGTTCATTTTCTGCACGACAACGCCCGAATGTTCCTCGTCAACGTCGATGACGACTTCTTCAATCGGCTCGAGCAAGTCGCCGGTGGTCTCATCTTTCTTGAACACAACGCGCGGGCGCGAGACGGCGAGTTCAAAGCCTTCGCGGCGCATGGTTTCAATCAGCACTGCCAGCTGCAATTCGCCACGGCCCGAAACGTAAAACGAATCCTTGTCTTCGGCTTCCTCGATCTTCAGCGCGACATTGCCTTCGGCTTCACGCATCAGCCGGTCGCGGATGACACGGCTGGTGACCTTGTCGCCTTCGGTGCCGGCCAGCGGCGAATCGTTGACGATGAAGGACATGGTGACCGTCGGCGGGTCGATCGGCTGAGCCTTCATCGGCTCGGTCACTTCCATGGCACAGAATGTGTCGGCGACCGTGCCCTTCGAAAGGCCGGCGATGGCAACGATGTCGCCAGCGAAGCCCTCATCGATGGCGGTGCGCTCAATGCCGCGGAAGGCGAGAATTTTCGAGACGCGGCCCTGTTCGATCAGCTTGCCGTCCTGGCCGATGACCTTGAACTGCTGCGTCGGTTTGATCGAGCCGGAATGAATGCGGCCGGTGATGATGCGGCCAAGGAACGGGTTGGCCTCAAGGATCGTGCCGATCATCGTGAACGGACCTGGCGCAACGGTCGGCTCCGGCACATGCTTGAGCACCAGCTCAAACAGCGCTTTCATGCCCTCGTCCTGACGGCCGTCCGGCGCGTTGGCCATCCAGCCATTGCGGCCTGAACCATAAAGGATCGGGAAGTCGAGCTGGTCGTCATTGGCGTCAAGCGCAGCGAACAGGTCGAACACTTCGTTGACCACTTCGGTCACGCGGCTGTCCGGACGATCCACCTTGTTAATGGCAACGATTGGCTTGAGACCGAGCTTTAGCGCCTTGCCGACAACAAACTTGGTCTGCGGCATCGGGCCTTCGGCAGCATCCACCAGGACAATCACGCCGTCGACCATGGACAGGATGCGCTCAACTTCGCCGCCAAAATCGGCATGGCCCGGTGTGTCAACGATGTTGATGCGGGTGTTGTCCCAGACCACAGATGTCGCCTTGGCCAAAATTGTAATGCCACGCTCTTTTTCCAGATCATTCGAATCCATGACGCGCTCAGCCACGCGCTGATTGTCGCGGAAAGCGCCGGACTGCTGCAGCAGCTTGTCGACGAGAGTGGTTTTGCCATGGTCAACGTGCGCGATGATCGCGATGTTGCGGATTTTCATGTGTAGAACTCGGGAGTTGGTGGGCATCACCAATGCGGGACGCCGTTTTCGGTTGGCGCGCTCTTACAGGAGAATTGTGACAAACGGAAGGGGCTGCGGCAGGTTGGCCAATTGGAAGTGCGCTAGGCAGTCTTGTTGACCTGTGGCATCACTTCGAATGACGCAGATATTATCGGGGATTTTACCGGGTGGAACAGGAAACAATCAAGAAGCGGATTGGCAATATCATCTGGGGGCAAGACGCCCGTTTTGGCTCGGCATTCGACCAGGCGATGATCATTGTCATCCTGTTTTCAATTGGCGGAATGGCGCTTGCCACTGTGCCTGGTCTGCCATCGTGGGCCTATCGGCTGCTCGACGCGCTCGATTTTGCTGTGCTGATCCTGTTTACGCTTGAATATCTGTTGCGGCTGTGGACAGCACGGTCAGCCTGGCGCTATGCGCGCTCCGGCTGGGGCATCATCGATCTTGCGGCAATCCTGCCGTTCTGGCTGACCTTTGGCGGCAATTTTCAGGCGCTGCGCTCGCTGCGGCTTTTGCGCATTTTGCGCATTGGCAAGCTGGCGCGCCATGTGGCGGCGCTGGATCGGATCGCGCGGACGTTTCAGCTGATCAAGGAAGAGCTGGTCGTTTTCGGGTTTCTGGCCTTGATCGTCATGTTCATAGCCGCAGTCGGCATCTATGAATTCGAACATGAGGCGCAGCCGCAGGCCTTTGCGTCCATCCCGCATGCGCTTTGGTTTGTGGTGGTGACGCTGACGACTGTCGGTTACGGCGATGTCTATCCGGTGACCGCAGGCGGCAGGTTCTTCACGTTTTTCATCCTGATCATCGGCCTTGGCGTCATTGCCGTGCCAACAGGCCTGATCTCTTCGGGCCTCAGCCGGGCGCGGGAAGAAGAGAAAGAGAAAAAGAGGGCACGCGTCGCTAAGGATGCAGACCGGACTGAAGCCTAGGCGCGGCTGGCAATGGCCTCTTGGGCCAGTCGCCGCGCCTGGTTGTCTGCGGCAATGACTGCCTCAATGCCAGTCGCGGAAAGCGCGTCAATAGTGTCCATAACGGTCTCGACCACATCAGCCATGGCAAGAAACGGCAGACGCCCGGCAATGAACGCTTCAAGCGCGCTTTCCTTAGCGCCATTCAGCACAGCGCCGGATAGGCCGCCCGCCTTCATCGCCTCACGTGCCAATCGCAGCGCGGGAAAGCACACTTCATCCGGGGCTGCAAAATCGAGCCGCGACAGTTTGGCAAAATCGAGCCGCTCGACCGGCAGAAAACCGCGCTGGGGATAGTTCAGCGCATAGCCGATGGCAGCCCGCATGTCCGACGGGCCAAGCTGCGCCAAGATCGACCCATCGTGATAGGCTGCCATGGAATGGATGATCGATTGCGGATGGACGATGACTTCAATCTGATCTGGAGCAAGATTGAACAGGTGCTGCGCCTCGATCATCTCCAGCGCCTTGTTGAACATTGAGGCTGAGTCGATGGAGATTTTCAGCCCCATTGACCAGTTCGGATGGGCGCGGGCGGTTTCGACGGTGACGCCCGCCATTTGCTCACGTGACCAGGTACGGAAGGGTCCACCGGAGGCGGTGAGAATGACGCGCTCCAATGCGTCATGATGCTTGGCGTCGAGCAGCTGGAAGACGGCGTTGTGCTCACTGTCCACCGGCAGCAGCGTGCCGCCGGCCTGTGCAATTGCGTCTTTGAAAAGCTGCCCCGCAGCGACAAGGCATTCCTTGTTGGCCAAAGCAATCGCGCTGCCGTTTTTCGCCGCCGCGAGCGTCGGCTCGAGCCCTGCCATGCCGACGATGGCGGCCATGGTGATGTCGACAGGAACGCCTGCCGCGTCGATGAGCGCCTGCCTGCCGGAAGCAGCTTGGATGCCGGTGCCGGCGAGAGCCTCTTTCAGTGCAGAATACTGCCGTTCGTCGGCGGTGACCGCGATTTTCGCGCCGAACTCGGATGCCTGTTTGGCCAGCAGTGTCACGTTGCCTGAGCCGGTCAGCGCGACCACATCAAACGCATCGCGTCCGCCCATGTGGCGCACAACATCGAGCGTGTTGACGCCGATGGAGCCTGTCGCGCCGAGGATGGAGAGGGTGCGGGGAGCCGATTCCAATTGGTCGCTGCCTTGATTGCCGGATATGAAAACGGCGGGAAAACCCCGCCGCTTGTCAATCATTTCGTTGGTTGCCTGATTAGCCGCTTCAAGCGGCGCGGGCAAGCTGTCCGGCTCAGTCGACTGTGTAGGCGATCACCTTGTTGTCCATCATCACCGGAACATAGGCCGTCTTGCCATCTTCGGAAGCTTCAAGGTCGGCACTGCCGGTGTTCATGTCGAGCAGCATTTCAGACGTACCGTCTTCCTTGATGCGCATCAGCGCTCCCTTCAGAAAGTCGGTGACGAGGAAGCTGCCATTGGCGCCGCGCTCGAGGCCGTCAAGATTGCCGACGCCTTCGCCGCTGCCGAGGTTCTTGAGTTCCTTGGTGGCAAGGTCGATGGTGAAGAGATTGCCCGCAACCTTGGTCGAGCCGTCGTCCTGCATTTCCTTGCCCCATCCGGCAACAATCAACTTGTCGCCTTCAACGCGCAGGCCGTTGGGATGCATCAGATCATCCTTCTCGTACCAGATGGTCATCTTGCCATCTTTCAGCTGCCAGATTTTTCGCTTGGCGATGTCGGAGACATAGACGTTGCCGGCAGCATCGACGGCAGTATCGTTCAAGAACACCGCGCCATCAGCTGGATAGGTGGCGACGACTTTGCCGGCCACCGGATCGATTTCGATCAGATTGTCGATGTCGGAGACGTAGAGCTTGTCGCCGTTCATCACCATGCCTTTGGGCGCATTCAGGCCTTCGATCCATTTCAACGTACCCATTTTGCCGTCCGGCGTGATCTTGGATATGAAACCGTTGCCATCCTTGTCGAGCGGCGTGCCGTTGACATTGGAGACATACATGACGTTGCGGGCAGGGTCCGAGTAAACACTTTCCGGATTCATAAAGCCGTCGAGCGACCACAGCTCGGTTGGCGCGGCAAAGGCTGCTGAAGCAAGGCTCATCACAAGGCCTGCCAACAGCGTTGATTTAACAGATTTCATAGCTTGACTCCCAATCACCAACCAAAAAATGAGGCCTCAACCATATTTCAGTGGCCACGGGTGCTTTTTGTCATGCTTGTTCGTGATTGCAAAGCCTTATGCGTCGCTCTTGAATTCATTTGCTTTGAAGCAACAAAAAGGGCGGCAAGAATAACCCCGCCGCCCTTTTCAGACACGATAGCGTTGATTGATTATTCGCTGACAGTTTCAGCAGCAGCTTCTGCCGGGGCCTCTTCAGCGACGACTTCCGCAGGCGCTTCGGCAGCGGCTTTTGCAGCCTCTGCGGCTTCAGCGGCGGCGGCCTTTTCTGCCTCAGCAGCAGCAACCTTGGCTGCCTTGTCTGCCTCTACCTTGGCAGCTGCGTCAGCCACCTTCTTTTCGGCCATGGCGATGCGTTCCTTGGCCTTTGTGCCAAGTTCGGCCTTCTTCGGGTTGACACGGGCTTCGCGGGTGGCAACGCCAGCTTCGGCAAGGAAGCGCAGCACGCGGTCGGTCGGCTGGGCGCCCTTGGCGATCCAGTCCTTGGCCTTGTCGCCGTCGATCACGACGCGGTCAGCCGAGCCTTTTTCAAGCATCGGGTTCCACTTGCCGATCTGTTCGATGAAGCGGCCATCGCGCGGCGAGCGGGCATCGGCAACGACGACATGGTAATAGGGGCGCTTCTTGGAGCCGGCGCGGGCAAGGCGGATTTTCAGTGACATTTTCTAGTCCTTCGTTCTTCAGGGTTTCGTCGCGGCCGTTTCGGCCTTGATCTGTTCGTGGTGGCGGATGACTTCGCGGATGATGAAGTTCAAAAACTTCTCCGCAAAATCGGGATCGAGATTGGCTTCTGCCGCCAATTGGCGCAGACGCTCAATCTGGAATTTCTCGCGCGCCGGATCTGCCGGGGGCAGACCCACTTGCGCCTTCAGGAGTCCGACTTCCTTGGTGCGGCGGAAACGCTCGGCCAGCATGTGGA
>JBAVTG010000134.1:0-2530 GCA_049696015.1 Rhizobiaceae bacterium
GTGTCATAAACCGCCCGCATCATCATGCCATTGGCAATGGCATGGTTGCGGACTGTGCTTCCGGCCACCCAGCCTGGAAACCGCTCGCGCGTTTCCTTGTTCTTGACGATCTCGATCGCGCCCATCAGCCCGAACGCCCTTGCTTCGCCAACAATTGGATGCTGCGCAACCGTGTCTTCCAGCCGCTGCTTGAAATAGGGACCAACGCCCGACCGGACGTTTTCAATCATCCCTTCGCGCTCGATGATCGCCAAATTCTCGATCGCCACCGCACAGCAAACCGGGTGTCCGGAGTATGTATAGCCATGGGCAAACTCGCCGCCCTTTTCCGCCAAAACGTCGCTGATCCGGTCAGAGACCAGCAAAGCGGACAGGGGCAGATAACCGGACGTCAACGCCTTGGCCGTTGTGATCGTGTCCGGCTCGATGCCCATCGATTGCGAGGCGAACCACGCGCCGGTGCGGCCATAGGCGGTGATCACTTCATCCAGCATCAACAGCACATCATATTTGCGGCAGATGCGCTGCACTTCCGGCCAATAGCTTGCCGGTGGAATTTTCACCCCGCCCGCCCCCATGATCGGCTCGCCTATGAAAGCCGCAACATTGTCTTCGCCCGCTTCCAGGATGGCAATTTCAATCGCACGTGCAGCGCGCAGGCCAAAATCATGCTCGCTTTCGCCCTTTTCCTGCAACTCGAATGCATACGGCGGCATCACATGCACAATGTTCGGCACCGCGCCATAAAGCTGCTCATGCATGCCCGCCATGCCGCCGAGCGAGGCGCCGGTGATCGTCGAGCCGTGGTAAGCCATGTTGCGCGAGACGATCCGGTTCTTCTGCGGCCTGCCCATCAGCGCCCAATAGTGCCGCACAAGACGCACCGCCGTGTCGTTCGATTCCGAACCCGACGAGCCATAGAAAACCTGGTTGATATGTTTGGGCGCCAGTTGCGCCAGCCGTTGGGAGAGCAGCACAGGCGTCGGCGTCGCGCAGCGGAAGAAGGAATTGTAGTACGGCAGTTCGTTCATCTGCCGCGCGGCAACTTCCGCCAGTTCCTTGCGTCCATAGCCGATGTTCACACACCACAGCCCGGCCATCCCATCGAGAATCTCATTATCCTCGCTGTCAAAGATGAATGCGCCATTGGCGCGGGTGATGATGCGCGATCCGGCCGCGCGCAGATCCTTGTGGTCAGTGAACGGATGCAAATAATGCGCCGCGTCAATCGCCTGCAATTGTTCGAGCGAATGGTTTTGATAGGACATGGTCGTCTCCTTGTTTCTGATTGAACTCTTTCAAATCAGGCAAGGATGTGAGGACTGTATCCAATACGGGCGCATAACAGCAGCAATTGGCTCCTGCGCGTTATCGACGATTCGACAACGTGAAAACCGTTTGCGCGCATGAATGGCCGGCTGGTCATCTTTCCAGTCTAGCTTTCCGGTCTCGCAATGCAACCCCTTCACCGGAAAGCAAAAGGCAGGCCGCCGCCCCCGCAACGCCCTGCCTTTGCGCCCGGATGCCTGCTTTGAGGAAGTCACCCAAACTTGCCGAAGTCGATATTTCAACCTGACAGCAGGATCATGTTCCAACAGGGTAAAAAAACTCCTATCAATTCGTATCATTCGCACACGACTGATTTCAGCGTCGTGGCTGTCTCTAAATCAGCGTCGCGGCTGTCGCAAGAAATGTCGGACTGCGGTTTGACGGGGCGAACGCACCGGCGCATGAGTTGCGCCATCAAAGGTGTCATGAACGGAATTGCAGCCATGTCTCTGTCCCGCACCCTGCCCGGCCTTGCGGAAGAACTCGCCGCCATCAGGCAAGCATCGCTATGGAAGACCGAGCGGCCGATCCTCACCGCCCAAGGCGTCCATATCCGCACGGCTGACGGTCGCGGCCTGTTCAACTTCTGCGCCAACAATTATCTGGGGCTGGCCAATCACCCAAAGCTCATAGAAGCGGCAAAGCAAGCACTCGACACCCATGGCCTAGGCATGGCCTCCGTCCGCTTTATCTGCGGCACCAGCGATCTCCATGCGCAGCTCGAGTCCTGCATTGCCTCCTATGTCGGCATGGAGGACTCAATCCTGTTCGCCGCCTGCTTTGATGCCAACGGCGGCGTGTTCGAGCCGCTCTTTGGAGAAAAAGACGCGATCATCTCCGACAGTCTCAACCACGCTTCGATCATCGACGGCATCCGTCTGTCTCGAGCTGCCCGCTACCGCTACGCCAATGGCGACATGAATGATCTTGAAACGCAGCTCAAAGCCGCCCGTGAAAAAGGCGCGCGCCGCGTGGTCATTGTCACCGATGGCGTCTTCTCGATGGATGGCTATTTTGCCGACCTCGTCTCGATCCGCAAACTCGCCGATCGCTACGACACGCTCATCCTGGTGGACGACTGCCACGCCACAGGTTTCATCGGCCCGAAAGGCGCAGGCACGCCCGCCCGCGCCGGCGTCAAGGTCGATATCCTAACCGGCACGCTCGGCAAGACGCTCGGCGGCTCGATGGGCGGCTACAT
>JBAVTG010000135.1:0-2003 GCA_049696015.1 Rhizobiaceae bacterium
GCCTCGGGCGCTGGCGGCCAGCATGTCAATACGACCGACTCGGCTGTTCGCATCACCCATTTGCCGACAGGGACAATCGTCGTTCAGGCGGAAAAGTCGCAGCACCAGAACAGGGCGAGAGCGATGGAAATCCTGCGCGCCCGCCTTTACGACATGCAAAGGCAGGCGCTTGCCAATGAGCGGGCGGAAGACCGCAAGAGCCAGGTCGGGTCAGGCGACCGGTCCGAGCGCATCCGGACCTATAATTTCCCGCAAGGGCGGGTCACGGACCATCGCATCAATTTGACGCTCTACAAACTCGACCGCGTCATTGAGGGCGACATGGATGAATTGATCGACGCGCTGGTGTCTGACCACCAGTCGAGGCTGCTCGCCGAGCAGGCGGAACGTGGTTGAGCGGCCGACGCTTGGCATGGTGTTGCGCACTGCGCGCCAGCGGCTGAACCGAAAACTATCTGAAGACAGCGCAACGGAAGTGCGCGTGCTTGCAGAATGGGCCTTTGGGCTGTCGCGTCTCGAACTGGTCACCCGCGAAAACGAGGCGGCGGACGCAAAGGCTTTGGACAATTTTGAAGCCGCGCTTTTGCGCCGGATTGAGGGAGAGCCGGTTCACAGGATCATTGGCGCGCGGACCTTCCGCGGATTGAATCTGGCCCTGTCTAAGGACACGCTGGAGCCGCGGCCGGATACGGAAACGCTGGTGGAGCTGGTTCTCGACCAGCTTGCAGCATCGGGAATGCAAGGCCGGCCATTGTCGATCCTCGACCTTGGAACCGGGACCGGAGCGATTGGCTTGTCGCTGCTCGCGGCCCTGCCAAACTCTTCGGCGGTTCTTACGGATATCTCGTCTGGCGCGCTGGAAACAGCCAGCGCCAATGCTAGTGCGCATGGTTTGGCAGAACGCGTGCGGTTTGTGTGCAGTGACTGGTTCGATGGAGTTGAAGGACAATTTGACCTGATCGTCTCGAACCCGCCCTATATTGCCACGTCCATTGTGCCGACATTGGACCGTGACGTGCGCGAGCATGATCCGCATCTGGCACTGGATGGAGGCATGGACGGTCTGGATCCCTACCGGACCCTATCGGCGCAGGCTTCCGCTTTTCTTCACCCGCATGGATTGGTTGCCGTTGAAATCGGATATGATCAAGCGGCGCAAGTCATTGCGATTTTTGAGGCCGCAGGATTCCGGTTGGCAGAGCTGCGCCGCGACCTTGGCGGTCGTGACCGGGCTTTGGCTTTTGCACTGCGATAGTCTTTCATGTGCAAACGCGAAAAAAAGCTTGGTTTTTTCTTCCAAACCGGATAGTTCAATGTCATCGGAGGCACAGGGGAGCGCCTTTCGAAACCTCAAAAAGGTTCGGATGTTCTTGTCTACGGCAGTTTTTTTGCCGGGCTAGCCTCGCCCCGATAGCACCAAATGGATGATAAGCCGTTTTTGGTGCGGCGCGCCGTGTTGGGTTGCGCGCATGCTACCGTGTCAGTTGAACATGAGCAGCGGAAAACCCTACCACCCTCGAACCGGAACATGAGAGACGGATGAGGCAAAACCAGCAAAACAGGCGCATGCGCGGCCGCGGCAATAGCGGCGGCAGCAGCAACAACAATAACAACAACAACCGGCGCGGCCCCAATCCGCTGACCCGTTCCTATGAGAGCAACGGACCTGACGTGAAGGTGCGCGGCACGGCTCAGAACGTGGCCGACAAATATCTGCAATTGGCGCGTGATGCGCATTCGTCCGGCGACCGGGTGATGGCAGAAAACTATTTGCAGCATGCCGAGCATTATAACCGGATCATCGCAACCGCGATGGCGCAGCAGCAGGCGCAGCGCGAGCAGCGTGATGTCGAAGAGGACGAAGATCTGACGGACAACAGCGACAACCGCTTTGCCGACAATCCGAACTCGATGCGCGAACAGCAGGAACCGGCCGAGCAGGCCGCGCCGGTCTATGATGGCGAACAGCCGCAGCCTTTGATCGCGGCAGCGACTGAGGGCGG
>JBAVTG010000136.1:0-7219 GCA_049696015.1 Rhizobiaceae bacterium
ACGATCTACCGCCATTGGCGCCGGCTCCGGCACGCCGAATACTGGATATTCGCGCAAATCACTTTTGCCCTCTTGCGCGTTTTGCGCCGCCTGCCCGCCCATGCCGCCATCGATTTCATGGACAGGGCCGCCCGCCGTGTCGGTCCCTGGCTTGGCCGCCATAAGGTGGCCATGCGCAATTTGCGCGCTGCATTTCCTGAAAAATCCGAAGCCGAGTTGCAGCAGATTGCCATCGGCATGTGGGGCAACATGGCCCGGCTTGTTGCAGAATATGTGTTTCTCGAGCAGATTTTTGACTATGTCCCGGATGTTGAAGATCCGGGCTTGGTCGAAATTGACGGAAGGCCGCGTTTTGACCGGCTGGTGGCTGAAAACAAGGCCTCGGACGCGGCAGGCGAAAAACGCCGGGCCCGCATTTTCTTCACCGCCCATACCGGCAATTTCGAACTGATGCCCATTGGCGCTGCCGCCTACGGGCTTGAAGTCACTGCGCTGTTCCGCCCGCCAAACAATCCCTACATCGCGGCCGAGGTGCTCAAAGCGCGCCTCACCACCATGGGCGGCTTGATCCCCTCCAAGGCTGGCGCCGTCTCGGCGTTGGCCAACATTCTGTCCGAGGGCGGCAGCGTCGGCATGCTGATCGACCAATATTTCTATGGCGGCCCCGAAGTCGATTTCTTCGGGCAAAAATGCCCGACCAGCCCGCTCCTGCCGCGCCTCGCCCGCCAGTTTGATTGCGACATCTACCCCACACGCTGCATCCGCCTGCCCGGCGGCGGCTATCGCCTGCAGCTTATGGAAAAGATCGAATTGCCGCGCAACGACAAGGGCAAGATCGATATCGAAGCGTCTTGCCAGATGCTCAACGACATCGCCGAAGGCTGGATCCGCGAATACCCCGACCAGTGGATGTGGTTCCACAAGCGCTGGAAAGTCTGGAAAATGAAGAACGGAAAAATGGTCAGCGTGTGATGACGATTCTCACATTCTTGCGGCCAACTTGGTTGACCATCGCATAGAACGCAGCCGCATTGCCGGTCTGCAAGCGAACACACCCGTGCGAGGCAGGCGTTCCAAGCCGCTTGACATAATTGGTGCCATGGATCGCGAACCCGCCATTGAAAAACACCGAATAGGGCATCGGTGAATTGTCATATTTGCGCGAATACCACATCCGCGCCATACGCTGCGGGCGAAACTGGCCGGTCGGCGTATAGTAGCCCTTGCGCCCGGTTGAGACTTTCCAGCGGTGCAAGACAAAGCCATATTTGGAAACTGTCATCGTTTGCGATGAAATATCGATATGCGCCACCAGATTGGCCGCAATCGAACTGACTGATGTCATGCACAGCAATACCGCCGCTGCCAAGGCGGATTTGAACATCCTCATGGAATAAACTCCCGCACCCAAACCAACGCCCCAGAACGCAACGATGGCATCTTTTGACAATTTGGTCAAAAAAACCTGCAATCAGTCTTAACGGCGGCGCAGCATCAAAACAGAATGAAAACACCGGCAACTGCGGTGACAATCCAGAACATCGTTGACGTGATGGCGATCGCCTTGTCGATGTCTAAAGGCCCGGCCTCGCGCCGCCCGCTTGCGTTCAACATCGGTTCATTGGCAATGTCGCCTGCGTAAATCCGCGGTCCAGCCAGCGCCAATCCCAACATCCCTGCCATCGCCGCTTCCGGCCAGCCGGCATTGGGCGAGCGGTGCAGCCGCGCATCGCGAAGCATCAGGCTGAGCGCGTGACCCGCCTTGGCAAAACCGGCGTGCAACAGGCCAGCGCCAACCAGCAGAAATCCGGTCACCCTTGCCGGGATCCAGTTCGCCGCATCATCAAACTTCGCCGATGCCCTGCCGAAGTCGCGGTATGTGTCGTTCATGTGCCCGATCATCGAGTCCGCCGTGTTCAGCATCTTGTAGGCAAACAGTCCCGGCAAACCTGCCGCCAAAAGCCAGAATGCCGGAGCGATCACCCCGTCTGAACTGTTCTCCGCCAAGCTCTCAATGGCCGCGCGGCTGACACCGCTTTCGTCGAGGCTTTGCGGGTCGCGCCCGACTATCATCGCCACCGCCTTGCGCCCGCCCTCCAGCCCGCCCGCGCGCAGCCCGTTTGCCACAGCGGCGACATGGTCGAGCAGGCTTTTCTGCGCCAGGAATATGCTGGCAATGACCGCCTCAATCACGAGTCCGGCAGGTCCCAATAGCTGCGCCAACGCCTGAATGGCGAAACCCGCCAGCGCTGCAATCACCATCAAACCCGCAATCGCCACAAACCCGTCACGGCGCTTCTCATAGGGCGATTTATCTTTATGGTTCAATTGTTTGTCGGCAATTTCTATGGCCTTTCCAAACAGCACGACAGGATGCTTCACCCGCCCCCACAGCCAATCCGGATCGCCGGCAAACCGGTCAATCATCAGGCCGAGGAAAAGCACCAACGCGTTCATGGCATCGCGCCTTAAAGCTCGGCCATGATTGCAGACAGCGCATGTTCAAGCCGCGCAATCCCTGCATCATCTGCAGGCAGTCCGAACCGCAGCCAGTCCGCCGCATAGTCAAATTTGCGCGCCAGAATGTGCCGCGCCGCAAGCTCGCGCCAGATGTGCGCCGCCTGAAAATGCCGCGCCGTCACAAACAAATCCGTGCCGCCAACCACTTGCAATCCGCTGACCGTCAGAGCGCCTACAAGCGCCTTTCGATCCGCTTTCAGCCTCTGCCGCGTTGCATCAATCCAATCCGTGTCCGCATAGGCCTTCCCCGCAACCGCCAGCGCCGGTCCGGAGGTCGCCCATGGACCCAGCATTGCGCCAAGCGCTCCGGTCATCTCCGCCGTTCCCGCGGCAAAGCCGAGCCGCGCGCCAGCCAATCCGAAAAACTTGCCGAAGCTTTTCAGCACCAACAGCCCGTCCATCCCCGCATGGGCGGCCACGCTGTCGGCGCCGTCACAATCGGCAAATGCCTCATCCACCACCAACAGCCCGCCGCGCTCGGCCAGCCGCTCGGCCGCAAACAGGATCGCGTCAGCGGGAACGGTCTTGCCATCCGGATTGTTCGGGTTGACCAACGCAACAATCATGTCCTCATCATCAAGGCTCGACAGCGCCCGCTCATAGCGCACATCGCGCCCGGCCAAGCCCAGCGCCTGCGCATGCTCCTCATAGGTCGGCCCGATCACCATCGCGTTGCCCGGCGCGGCCAGATGCGGATAAAGCTGTATAAGCGCCTGCGTCCCCGGCGCAGCAGCAACGCCCGCATTCGCGCCAAATCCGTAATAGGCCCGCGCAGCAGCGATCGCAGCAGATTCCAACCCGGCGTCCGGCAGCCGCTGCCAGACCTCCCCCGGCAAGTCCGGCACCGGATAAGCAACCGGGTTGATGCCCGTCGATAGATCCAGCCAGTCCGCTTTCGCCCCGCCAAATTTTTCAATCGCAAGGTCCAGCGCGCCGCCGTGCTCGATCATGCCAAGGTCTCCAGATCAATCAGATGCATGTAGGAACCGGCCACCGAGCCGGTTTGCAGGCCTTGCGGCCCAAGTTCAGTACCAGTCGCATCCCGCGCATCAAACAAGGCCTGCCCCTCGCCCTGCCGCGCCAGCGTCGAATAGTGAAATTCATGCGCCCGGTAGCGGTCCGCAAACAGCGTCCCCGCCCGCCCGGTCAGTGTGCGATAGCCAAGATGGCGCGTGCGCGAGGCAAAGCTGGTTTCCACCGGCAATAGCCCGAGCATCCCATGCCCCTTGCCGTCTGCATCAATCAGGCTGACCCCAAGCATCATATACCCGCCGCACTCGCCGTAAATTGCCGCCCCGCGGTCCCGCGCTGCAATCATCCCTGCGCGAAACTGCTCCGCCGCCGCCAACTTTGCGGCATGCAATTCCGGATACCCGCCGGGCAAATAGACAAAATCCGTATCTGCCTTTGGCGCTTCGTCGTTCAGCGGCGCGAAAAATGAAATCTCAGCTCCATGGTCGCGCCATCCCTGCAAAAGATGCGGATAGGCAAATGCGAACGCGGCGTCCTGCGCGACCGCAATGCGCTGGCCCAGCGGCGGCAGCTTGGCGTAATTGGCCTCGCCTCTGGTTTTGCCCGTGCCCAGTGCAGCCAGAAACCCGGTATCAATCCGGTCTTGAACCACCGTCGCCGCGCTCGCCACAAACACTTCCAGCGCCGCATGCTCGTGTGCCAGCACCAGTCCCAAATGGCGCTCCGGCAGTTTCAGCGTTTCCATTGGCGGCATCACGCCAGCCACCTTTATGCCGATGGGCTCAAGCGCCTCGCGCAGCAGCAACTCATGCCGCACGCTGCCCACGCGGTTGAGGATCAGCGCTGCAAGCGTAATATCAGGCCGGTGATCACGAAATCCGCGCACCAGCGCCGCCACTGAATGCGACTGGCGCGAACAATCCACCACCAGCACCACCGGCAACGCGAGCAGCGCAGCAAGATCTGCGCAAGACCCGGTTCCATCTGCCGCCCCGTCGAACAGCCCCATCATGCCTTCAACAATGGTCAGTCCGTCGCGCCCGGACAGATCACCGATCAGTTCGGGCCGCATGCCCCATGGATCGAGATTGAAGCACTCAGCCCGCGCCGCATGCGCGTGAAACGCCGTATCGATATAGTCCGGGCCAGCCTTGTAAGGCTGCACGCTCTCGCCCGCGTTCGCCAGCGCCCGCATCAGCCCAAGCGTGATCACCGTTTTTCCCGAGCCGGAATGCGGCGCGGCCACCAAAAATCCGCGTCTCATCCGGCGTCCCGGATGGCTCTGTTATCAAGCGGATCGGCCTGCAGGTCCCGCCCGCCCAGCGCGCCCAGCCAGTCAAGCCCGGCCCGCAGCCGCACCACATCGCCGACCACCACGATTGATGGCGGTTCAATCCCGGCCGCTTGTGCATCCTGTGCCGCCGCGCCAATTGTCGTTTCCAGGACGCGTTGATCCTTCGTCGCTGCATTGCAGACAAATGCCAGCGGCTCGTCCGCCCGCCGCCCGGCCGCCATCAGGCTCTGCGCAATGCCATCGATATGCTTCATCGCCATATACATCACGATCACCGGCGATCCCTTGGCCACCGCCTCCCAGTCAATCGCATCGGGCACCAGCCCGCTTTGGTCATGGCCGGTCAGAAACGTCACCACCTGGTTGGTGTCGCGGTGCGTCACAGGAATGCCCGCATAGGCCAACCCGCCAATGCCCGCTGTAATCCCCGGCACAATGCGGAATGCCACACCGTGCGCCACAAGCATCAGAGCCTCTTCGCCGCCGCGCCCGAACACGAACGGATCGCCGCCTTTCAGCCGCAGCACCCGCTTGCCCTGCCGCGCCAGCTCCACCAAGCGTAGCGAAATGTCGCGCTGCTTCGGCGAAGGCTTGCCGCCGCGCTTGCCGGCAAATTCCAGCTCCGCGCCCGCGCGCGCCAGTTTAAGGCAGCTTTCATCGACCAGCGCGTCGTAAACCACCACATCCGCATGGGCCAGCGCATGCGCAGCCAACAGCGTCAGCAGCCCCGGATCCCCCGGCCCCGCCCCCGCCAGCCAAACCGTTCCTGGCTGAAACTCCGGCATATCGGCAAATACGTTGCTCATACCGAAAGCCATTCAATGCTTAAGCGGACTTGTCGCGCCGAAGCCTTGGCGAAGGCGGATGAGGGGCAGTGCGATAGCCACATGATTACTTGCAAGACCACTGTATTTCTCAATCGTTCCCGCTCTATAACCCGTCCATGACCGATGAACCAGATGCAGGCTTGGCAAAACCGGAAGGCGCGCTCAAACGCGGCTGGACCACCGGCGCGTGCGCGACGGCGGCAACCAAGGCTGCGCTGACGGCATTGCTCACCGGTCAATTCCCCGACCCGGTCTCCATCCGCCTTCCCAAAGGCGAGGAACCCGCCTTCCCGCTGGCGCATGAATCCCGCACGCAGACCTGCGCCAAGGCTGGCATTGTCAAAGACGCGGGCGATGATCCGGATGTGACTCATGGCCTGACGATAATCGCCACAGTCAAACGCGGCGAGCCCGGAAGCGGCATCCGCTTTGCCGCAGGCGAAGGCGTCGGCATGATCACCCGCCCCGGCCTGCCGCTCCCGGTTGGCGAACCCGCCATCAATCCGGTCCCCCGAGCCATGATGAGCGCCGAAGTGGAAGCCCTCTGCGCCGCCCACAACATCGCTCCGGACATTGACATCACCATCTCCGTTCCCGGCGGCGAGGCTGTCGCACTCAAAACCTGGAACCCGCGGTTGGGCATCATTGGCGGCCTGTCGATCCTTGGCACCACCGGCATCGTCCACCCCTTCTCCTGCGCTGCATGGATCCATTCCATCCATCGCGGCATAGACGTTGCCCGCGCCGCTGGCCTGTCCCGCATTGCCGGTTCCACCGGTTCGACCTCCGAAGACGCCGTCCAGAAACTCCACGCCCTGCCAGGCATCGCCCTCATCGACATGGGTGATTTTGCCGGCGGCATGCTCAAATATCTGCGCGCCCATCCCGTCCCGCATGTCACCATATCAGGCGGCTTTGCCAAGATCACCAAGCTCGCCCAAGGCGCGATGGACCTACACTCGTCCCGCAGCCAGATTGACCTGGCCTTTCTTGCTGGATTGGCGCTCGACGCAGGCCTCGACCCAAATCTGAAAGACCGGATTCAAAATGCCAATACTGCACAGGAAGTGCTTGAACTTGCTTTGGAAAACGGCATCAATCTGGCCATACCCGTCGCGCGCATGGCGCTTGCCGCATGCTGGGATATCCTGCGCGATGCGCCGGTGCGCGTCGAAATTCTGATCACCGATCGCAAAGGAAATATCATTGCCCGCGAAGGCTGATACCATCCTCATCCTCGGCGGCACGGCGGAAGCTGCAGACATGGCCGCACGTCTCACGGACCACGGCCTGAATGTCATCACTTCGCTTGCCGGCCGCACCCGCGAGCCTTTGCCGCTCAAGGGCAAAACCCGCATCGGCGGCTTCGGCGGCGCTGAGGGTCTTGCGAGCTATATGCGCGAAAACGCCATCACTCTGTTGGTCGACATGACCCACCCCTTTGCCACCCGCATCAGCGAAAATGCCCGCACCGCCTCACAGCTTGCCGGCATCAAACGGTTGGCCTGGCATCGTCCCGCCTGGGCCAAAATGGAAGGCGACAGCTGGATCGAAGTCGGGAGTCTCGCCGCCGCCGTCCCCGCCATCCCGCCACAGGCCCGCGCCC
>JBAVTG010000137.1:0-3544 GCA_049696015.1 Rhizobiaceae bacterium
TCACCGGCGTCGACCTTGTGGAAAAGATGATCCGCGTGGCGGCGGGCGAGCCGCTGGGCATGAGCCAAGACGATGTAAAGCTCACCGGCTGGGCAATCGAAAGCCGCCTTTACGCCGAAGACCCCTACCGAAACTTCCTGCCGTCGATCGGCCGTCTCACACGCTATCGACCGCCTGAGGAGGGCGTGCGCACTGATGCGACGATCCTGCGCAATGACACGGGCGTCTACGAGGGCGGCGAAATCTCCATGTATTACGACCCGATGATCGCCAAGCTCTGCACCTGGGCACCCGACCGCCTCAGCGCGATTGACGCGATGGCGCAGGCGCTGGACGATTTCGAGGTGGACGGCATCGGCCACAATCTGCCGTTTTTATCAGCGGTGATGGGCCATGAGCGCTTCCGCTCGGGCAACATCACGACGGCTTTCATCGCCGAAGAATTTCCCGACGGGTTCCACGGTGTCGAGCCGGATGCCGGGCAGCTGCACGATTTGGCAGCCATCGCGGTGGCCTTGCAGGTGGTGCGCGAGGAGCGGGCGACGCAGACCTCCGGCACGATGGAGAACCACAAGCGCAAACTGGGCGCAGACTGGGTCGTCAGCCAAATGACCGACTCGTTTGCGGCACATGTCGCCCACGACGGCGCGACATTGATGGTTGCCTTGGACGGCAAGGCGGCGCAGACCCTCACCAGCGATTGGAGGCCCGGCCAGCCGCTGGCGAAATTCACGGTGGATGGCCGCAAACTGTCAGTCAAAGTCTCATTCAACGGCTCGCACCTTCGCCTTCGCCATCGCGGCATGGATCTCAATATGACCGTGCGCCGTCCGCGTGTGGCGGAGTTGGCAGAGTTGATGCCCGTGAAAGTGGCCAAGGACACATCGCGCATGCTGCTGTGCCCGATGCCGGGTCTGGTGCGGGCGATCCTGGTCAATGTCGGCGACATCGTGGAGGCCGGTCAGGCTCTGGCGATGGTCGAGGCGATGAAAATGGAAAACGTGCTGCGGGCCGAGCGCAAGGCGGTGGTGAAGCGGATTGCGGCAGTGACAGGGGCGAGCCTGGCCGTGGACGAATTGATTATGGAGTTTGAGTGATGGTGGATAGTTTTCAAGTTCGGCGCTGCCCCTCATCCGGCGCTTCGCGCCACCTTCTCCCCGCAAGCGGGGCGAAGTTAAAGCGGCGCAGGGCGTGGAGAGCATCATGACCACCCTCGCCGACTGGCAAAAACTCGCCGCCAAGGAGCTCCGCGCCGAACCCGCACCGCGCCAAACCCCCGAGGGCATCGCCATCAAGCCACTCTACACGGCGGCGGATCTGGAGGGCATCGAGCACCTCTCATCCCTCCCCGGCTTCGCGCCGTTTGTCCGCGGGCCCCGCGCCACCATGTATGCCGGCCGTCCGTGGACCATCCGCCAGTATGCAGGGTTCTCAACCGCTGCCGAGTCCAATGCGTTTTACCGCAAGGCGCTGGCGGGCGGGCAAAAGGGGCTGTCGGTCGCGTTCGATCTGGCCACCCACCGCGGCTATGACAGCGACCATCCGCGCGTCGCTGCCGATGTCGGCAAGGCGGGCGTTGCCATCGATTCCGTCGAGGACATGAAGATCCTGTTCGACGGGATTCCGTTGGGCGACATGTCCGTGTCGATGACGATGAACGGCGCGGTGATCCCGATTCTGGCGAGTTTCATTGTCGCGGGAGAGGAACAGGGCGTGCCCCGCGCCGCGCTTTCCGGCACGATCCAGAACGATATCCTCAAGGAGTTCATGGTCCGCAACACCTACATCTATCCTCCCGAACCCTCGATGCGGATTGTGGCGGACATCATCGACTACACCGCGCGCGAGATGCCGAAGTTCAACTCGATTTCGATCTCCGGCTATCACATTCAGGAGGCGGGGGCGACGCTGGTGCAGGAGCTGGCGTTCACGCTTGCCGACGGGCGCGAATATGTCCGCGCGGCGATTGCCAAGGGTCTGGATGTCGATGCATTTGCCGGGCGGCTGTCGTTCTTTTTTGCCATCGGCATGAACTTTTTCATGGAAGCCGCCAAGCTGCGCGCGGCGCGCCTGTTGTGGTCGCGCATCATGCAATCGTTCGATCCAAAGCGGGCCGATTCGCTGATGCTGCGCACCCATTGCCAGACATCGGGCGTGTCGCTGGCCGAGCAGGATCCGTACAACAACATCGTGCGCACCGCGTTCGAGGCGATGGCGGCGGTGCTCGGCGGCACGCAATCGCTGCACACCAACTCTTTCGATGAAGCCATTGCTTTGCCAACAGAATTCTCCGCCCGCATTGCCCGCAACACGCAGCTTATTTTGGCCCATGAAACGGGCGTGACCTCCGTGGTCGATCCGCTGGCCGGCTCCTATTATGTCGAGAGCCTGACGCAAGAACTGGCCGACAAAGCATGGGCGCTGATGGAGGAAATCGAGGGCCTCGGCGGCATGACCAAGGCGGTCGCCTCGGGTCTTCCCAAACGGCTGATCGAGGAATCAGCCACGCGCCGTCAGGCGGCGGTGGACAAGGGCGAGGAGGTCATCGTCGGCGTCAACAAATACCGGCTGGAGGAAGAAGCGCAGATCACCACTTTGGAGATTGACAACAGCGCTGTGCGCAAGGGGCAGATCGATCTTTTGACCCGCATCAAGCGCCAGCGCGATCCTCTGCGCGTGGCGCAAACCTTGGCGGCGCTGGAAGCTGTGGCGCGCTCGGGCGAGGGCAATATTCTGGAAGCCGCGGTCGATGCCGCGCGGGCGCGCGCGACCGTTGGCGAAATCTCTGATTGCCTTCGCACCGTGTTCGGCGACCATGCTGCAAAGCCCGAGGTCGTGCATGATGTCTACGGCGCGGCCTATGCCGGCGATCCGGAATATCAAAATCTCGTCGCCCGTCTTGGCGAGGTGTCGATGGGGCCAAACGGCGTGCCGCGTCTGCTCATCGCCAAGCTCGGACAGGACGGCCACGACCGCGGCGCCAAGGTCATCGCCTCCGCCTTCGGCGACATCGGCTTTGACGTCATCGCCGGTGATCTCTTCCAAACACCGGAAGAAGCAGCCGCCCTTGCCATTGCGCAGAAGGTCCACGTCGTCGGCGTCTCATCCCTTGCCGCCGGCCACAAGACCCTCCTGCCCCAACTCGTCCAGGCCCTGAAAGCCCAAGGCCGCACCGACATCATCGTCATCTGCGGCGGCGTTATCCCGCGCGGGGACTATCAGTTTTTGAAAGACAATGGCGTGGCGGAGGTGTTCGGGCCGGGAACGAATGTGCTCGATGCGGCACGGGTGGTGCTGGATTTGATTGAGGGGAAGAGACGGAATTGAGAGAAATGCGCTGCCGGTAGAATTGCGGTGACTGTGCGGCCAATTGCTTTCGTAAACGCCGGAAATTTGCCGCCCGGTTGATGCAATTGTGCGCACTGTCTCCTCAATTCGGATCGCCGCTCCCGCGCTTCGGTCCCGGCTTTCCGGGAGCGAGTGTGCGCCCGAGCTTTTCACCAAGCGCCTGGAGAAACTCATTGCTGCCAAGCGGACGGCCGAT
>JBAVTG010000138.1:0-10828 GCA_049696015.1 Rhizobiaceae bacterium
AAGTGCTTGGCTCGGTCGGATGTTACCAACTGGAAGGCGAGGGTCTTCAATTGTTCGAGACGATAGAAGGGGACTATTTCACCATCGTCGGACTGCCAATGCTGCCGCTGCTGAAACAGCTTCGCGCAATGGGAGCCATCGATGGCTGACCCCGTTCACGCCTTTGTCTGCGGCCACCCGGTCAATCATTCGCGCTCGCCGCTCATTCATGGTCATTGGCTCCAGGGATACGGGATTGCCGGAACCTATCGCGCCATCGATGTCGCTCCGGATAGGTTTGAAAGCTTCGCCACTACGCTTGCCGCACAAGGCTTTGCAGGTGGCAACGTCACAATTCCGCACAAGGAAGCTGCCTGCCGTCTTGTTCAGGTGCTTGACCCGCTCGCAGGGCTCATTGGCGCAGCCAACACTCTTTGGTTCGAAGATGGAACACTCCACGCCACCAACACCGACGCGCACGGCTTTGCTGCCAATCTCGATGCCCTTGCGCCTGGATGGGAAGAGGCGGAAACCGGGCTGGTGATCGGCGCCGGCGGGGCAAGCCGCGCCATCATCCACGCACTGCTTGAAGCGGGCATCAAATCAGTGCACGTCGCCAACCGCACACAGAGCCGGGCACAGGAATTGGCGCATCGCTTTGGCCCCCGGGTTACCGTCCATCCGTTTTCCGCGCTTAACGAAATTGCGCCGGATGCGAGGCTGGTGGTCAACACCACTTCGCTTGGTATGAAGGGCGAGGGCAGCATTCCACTCGATATGTCACAATTGAAACCCGGAACGCTTGTCACAGACATTGTCTATGTCCCGCTGATCACACCATTTCTGCAAAGCGCCATGGACCATGGCCTGCCGGTCGCCGATGGTTTGGGCATGCTTTTGCATCAGGCTGTTCCGGGTTTTGAGAAATGGTTCGGCATCCGCCCGGCAGTCACCGCGGAGCTGCGCAGTCTGATTATCGCTGATCTGGGAATTCACTGACATGCTGCTTGTCGGACTGACGGGGTCAATCGGCATGGGAAAATCAACGACACTGGGGCTGTTCCGAGATGCCGGTGTTCCCGTTCATTCCGCCGACGAATCGGTTCACAAACTCTATGCGGGAAAAGCTGCGCAGCTGATCGAAGCGGCATTTCCAGGTGTCGTCAAAGCCGGCGCCGTCGATCGCGATACTCTGTCCAAACGAGTCTTTGGCAATCCCGATGCCTTGAAACGTCTGGAAGCCATCGTTCATCCACTGGTACGGGAGGAAGAGCAGGCATTTGTTGAACAGTCGAAAAATTCAGCCGCGGCGTTTGCGGTCATCGATATTCCGCTTCTTTATGAGACCGGCGGTGACGCGCGTGTCGACAAAGTCATTGTTGTCACCGCGCCGGAAGCAATGCAGCGGGCGCGTGTGCTTGCGCGCCCGGGAATGAATGAACAAAAATTTGCGGCAATTCTGGATCGGCAAATGCCGGATGCAGAAAAGAGGCGGCGTGCAGATTTTGTTATTGATACAGGAAGCGGACTTGAAGTCGCCCGGGCGACTGTTAAAGAAATTACCCGCCAGCTGAAAGCCATGGGCTCAAAGGCCGACCGCAATCCCAAAGGTGACAATGATGCGTGAGATCATTTTCGATACCGAAACAACCGGCCTCGACAAGAATGACGATCGTGTGATTGAAATCGGTGCGGTGGAATTGGTCAACCGTTTCACCACGGGCCGCACCTTTCACGCCTACATCAATCCTGATGGCCGCCCGGTTCATCCTGACGCTCAGCGGGTGCACGGCATTTCAATGGCAGACCTTGCTGACAAGCCTCTGTTTGCTACGATCGCCGACCAGTTCTGCGAGTTCATTGATGGTGCGAAACTGGTCGCTCATAATGCCGGCTTCGACACTGATTTCATCAATGCCGAATTTGCTCGTCTCGGGCTGCCGCCGGTGACCAATGACCGGGTCGTCGATACGCTGCAATTGGCGCGCCGCAAACATCCGATGGGTCCGAACAGCCTTGACGCACTGTGCAAGCGTTACGGCGTCAACAATTCGCACCGCACGCTGCATGGCGCTTTGCTTGACGCCGAATTGCTGGCCGAAGTCTATTTGGAGCTCATCGGAGGCCGCCAAGCGGCTCTCGGACTTGTCACCAATGATCCGCAAACCAAACAATCGGCCAGCAGCGCTGTCGATGTC
The DNA here is from genome assembly GCA_049696015.1 of Rhizobiaceae bacterium. Taxonomy (GTDB): domain Bacteria; phylum Pseudomonadota; class Alphaproteobacteria; order Rhizobiales; family Rhizobiaceae; genus JANMEX01. Next base: position 2,178 of record JBAVTG010000138.1, read on the forward strand.
GTCACTATAGGCACGCGCCCCGCGCCCTTGCCATCCCGTCTGTCTGACGCTGAACTGAAAGCCCATGAAGCACTTGTCAGAAAACTTGGTGATCAGGCAATCTGGCGTCGAATTTCAGGTTATACCGGATAGAAAAGCCCGCCGAGGTCACTGCGGCGGGCTGCTATCTGTCAAAAATCCGCGATGGATCAGCTCACCTGAACCTTGGCCTTCGCCTGTTCTTCGGACAGGCGCTGCTGGAACATCCCGGCAAAGTCGATCGGGTCGATCATCAATGGCGGGAAGCCGCCGTTGCGTGTGGCATCGGCAATGATCTGACGGGCGAACGGGAACAGCAGGCGCGGGCACTCGATAAAGAGCAGCGGCAGCATATGCTCCTGCGGGAAACCGGTGATGCGGAAGACGCCGCCATAGACCAATTCGCTGGCAAACAACACGTCCTTGCCGTCCGTTGCTTTGGCTTCAAGGGTCAGGAGCACGTCGAAGTCCGTGTCCGATAGCGGATTGGCATTGACGTTGACATTGATGCCGATGTTTGGCGCCTTCTCGCGCGGGCGCAGCGAAAGCGGCGCCCCTGGGCTTTCGAAGGACAAATCCTTCACATACTGAGCGAGCACGTTCAGGCTCGGCTGTTGCGCGCCATTGCCTGGCTTGTCTTCGGAGGCCATAGAATCGTTCCTTGCTTGAACCGCAATTCATTTGCGGCCTGTTTCAAAACCGGAGCGGTCGCTAACATGAAGCATTGCGAGAGGCAAGAAAGCCGCTATCGCCCGGTCTTGGGCGGCAGGCGCCAGGGCGACGAGGTATCCGGTGAGACATCGTTGCGCCGGAAATCACCCGGATCAAGCTCGACAATGTCCGGGCCTTGTGCGGAGTTCTGCCATCGTCCGGGCCGAACCACTGTCACGCGTTTGCCGATCATCGAAAGAATCAACGCCCGCACTGGCGGTAGAAACAGGAGAATGCCGATCACATCGCTGACAAATCCTGGGATCATCAGAAAAATCCCGGCAATCGTGATCATGGCGGCGTCAGCAAGGCTTTTGTCCGGAATCTGACCACGCTCCATTTCACTGCGGATGCGCGTCAGCACCGAAAAGCCTTGGACACGCAACAGCACAAGGCCGAGAATGCCGGTCAGAATAATCAATCCGATAGTCGCGAACACACCGATGGTGCTGCCAACCATGATCAGGACGGCAATCTCGATGAGAGGCAAGGCCAAAATGGCAATCAGGACGAATGGCAAGGGACAGACTCCTTTATATTTGCACTGATATGGTTTGCGATGGCGTTGATGTCGAGTCCGGGTTTGAATGATTGGCGCGCGCGGACTATATCAACAGCAAGCAGGCACGCCAAAGCGCCGCAAAATGGAAGGCAGACATGCAATACCTTGATTTCAGCACCCTGATTTTCTTTGTCGCAGCGGTGATCGTCTTTCTTCAGCTGCGCGGCGTGCTTGGAAAACGCACAGGCAGTGAACGGCCCCCATTTGACCCATTTGCCGGCTCGCGCCGCGTTGGCGCCGACAAGTCGCAGGACGAAAGCAATGTCATCACATTGCCGAAACGCAAAGCGGACGGCACCAAGGACTATACAGTCGTTGACGCAGTTGCGCCGGCAGGCTCGGATGTGAATAAGGGCCTGCGTCTGATCAAGGATGCCGATCCGGCGTTTGACCCTGCCGAATTTTTCAATGGCGCCAAGATGGCCTATGAAATGATTGTCACGGCGTTCGCCGACGGCGATCGAAAGGCGCTGAAAGGTCTTCTTTCCAAGGAAGTCTATGACGGCTTTGTGGCCGCGATCAATGACCGCGAAATGCGTGGTGAAAAGATCGAATCGTCTTTTGTCGGCATTTCCAAGGCCGATTTTGCCGATGCCGAAATGAAGGGCAGTGAGGCCAATATCACCCTTAAGCTCGTCAGCCAGCTCATTACAGCCACCATCGACAAGGATGGAAAAGTGGTTGATGGCGATCGCGAGGCGGTCACCGAGGTTAAGGACGTCTGGACCTTTGCCCGCGACACACGCTCGCGCGACCCCAATTGGAAGCTGGTCGCCACCGAAGCTGAAGAATAGACTTTCATGGCGCTTAGGGGCAATTCGAAAGCCGGTTTTGCCGACCTGCCAGGCTGGCAGGAGGACGATCATCTTGCGGCATTTGTCGCCTTTCGCCGGTCGGCGCTGCAGGCATTGAAAAAACCCTATCGTGACGGGAGCGACGGGAGGACCTTTGCGCGGATGCTGCCGGTGTTTCAAATCGCGGCGACCACCGCCATTGAACATGCCGACCAGGCCCGGCAATTCTTCGAAACGCACTTCAATCCGGTTCAGATTGGCAATAGCGATGGCCAGCAAGGGCTGGTAACCGGCTTTTACGAACCGGTGGTGGACGGCTCGCGCCGCAAATCAGATCGTTTTCCCGTGCCGATTTACCGCGTGCCCCCAGATCTGGTCGAAGTCGACGATACGACGCGGCCCGCCAGCATGGACCCTTACTTCCGCTTTGCCCGCAAGAGCGCTGCTGGCCTTGGCTATTATCCGGACAGAGGTGAGATCGAGCGCGGCTATCTGGCCGGGCGCGGGCTCGAGCTCGTGTTCGTTGCGGACAAGGTTGAAGCCTTTTTCATCCATGTTCAGGGAGCCGCCCGCATCCGGCTTGAGAATGAGGCAGACATGTCGATCACTTATGCTGCCAAGACAGGCCATCCGTTCACCGGGCCAGGGCGGATTCTGCTTGAGCGCGGCGACGTTCCTCAATCCGAAATGTCAATGCAGGCGATACGCCAGTGGCTCCATCGAAATCCCGACAAGGCCGACGAGCTATTGTGGCAGAACCGGTCGTTCATTTTCTTCAAGGATGCGCCGGTAGCCGATCCGGCACTGGGCCCGGTTGCTGCAGCCAAGGTGCAGTTGGCCGGCGGCCGGTCAATGGCAGTCGATCGGGAAAAGCATGTTTTCGGCTCGGCCTTTTATGTCGCCGCCCCGAAAGTCAACTTCGGTGATAACATGCCTTTTCAGCGATTGATGGTCGCGCAAGATACAGGCTCTGCCATTCTGGGCGAAGCGAGGGGCGATCTTTTCACCGGCTCGGGCCAGGAGGCAGGCGAGATCGCCGGCCGCATCAAGGCCGAGGCGCAGTTCTGGCTGCTGGTTCCGGTGGCATGAACGATGAAACGCGGCGCGGACATCATGATCAGCCACGAGGATCGCATCCTCTGGGAAACGGTGGCGCGCACAGCCAAACCAATCAAAGGCCGCAGTCTCGCCGAATTTCAGGGGCTCTTGTCGGCAGTCAGCCCTGATCCTGAAATCAGCAATGCGCAACAAGCTGTCTCTGGCGATGTGCCCAAAGCAGTGTTGCCAAAAGACCGGACAGTAAAGCCACATTTTGGACCGCGTCGGCTTGACGAGCCAACCCACCGAAAAATCGCCAAAGGCAAAGTTTCGTTGAGTGCCCGTATCGATCTGCACGGCATGACCCAAGGCGAGGCGCACGCGCTGCTGCACGCCTTTTTGCACCGGGCCCATGCGCAAGGACTGCGCCATGTGTTGGTTATCACGGGCAAGGGCGCTTCTTTTGGGTCGGACGGGGTCTTGCGCCAGGCGGTGCCAAGTTGGTTTTCAACACCGCTTTTCAAACCCTATGTTGGCGCTTACGAGGATGCCGCACGCCATCATGGCGGCCAAGGCGCGCTCTATGTCCGTCTGAGGCGCGCAACCGGAGCAGGATCACAATGACTCCGTTTGGCGAGCGGCTGCGGGTTTTGCGCCAGGAACGGGGTCTGAGCCAAAAGGACATGGCAAAGGCGCTGCATGTCTCCGCTGCCTATCTTTCTGCGCTCGAGCACGGCCGTCGCTCGCAGCCAGCCTTCCCGTTTGTGCAGCGGGTCATCGGATTTTTCAACATCATTTGGGATGAAGCCGAAGAGCTGCAACGCCTTGCGCAATTGTCGCAGCCGCGTGTGACCGTCGATACAGCCGGTCTCGACCCGCTGGCCACGGAAGTTGCCAATTTGATGGCGCGTACTATCCGGCAGCTGGACAAGAAGACGTTGACTGAACTCAAATCTTTGTTGCGCGCCAGTGAGCGGAAGAAGCGCTGAAACCCGGAAGGTTGACCCGGTCTAAAACAACGCCTTCAGGTCATTGAGGCGGTCGTTGATCAGCCAACCGTAATAATTCTCTTCCGGCAATTTCTCCGGTTCACCTGCCTGCCGACGCTTCTCATTTTCACCTGCAAGCGCGGCTGCCCGGGTTTCCGGATCGCCGGTGTTATAGAGCGTGGCCGTAATGCCCGGGTTTTCCGAAATGTCGACGTCAGCGATCTTTTTGTAGGCATCAATGGCATTGCGGATAGTTGCTGCCATGTAGGGCAACGTCAAATCCGGATCCATAATGGTGCGGTAAACTTCATTGGCATTATTGACATCAAGGCGCGGCAGGCCGGAAACCTGGTTCACCCGGTCGGACATCTGTAACGCCGTCAACGGATTGAGCTGGCCGATCCCGAATGTTTGCCCTGCATAAAACGGCTGGAAGAAAACTGCTGAAAAACGATTGTTCGGAAAGTCGATGCCATCAACAGTTTTGCCGCGGAATGCACTGTTCCAGACCCGCTCGCGGCATGTCCACAACGCCTCAGAACCCTTTAGGCTCTTGCAGGCTTCAAACTGCGGGCGGTCAACGAAATCTGCAACCTTTTCGCCATTGGCTTCAAACGTGATGTCAGAAGCGACATAGGCCAACGCCTTGACATAGTAGGTTTGAAGCCGGTCGTAGGCATCGACATTGTAGGTGTGCTCGCCGACAATCGCGCCGGCCATATGCAACGGCGAAATGCCGTATTGGGCGGAAATCTGCTTGATTTTCGAGCGCAGTCTCGTGTCATTTTGCAAGAGATTCAAAACTTTTGCATATTTGGCGTCAAAACTGGATTTGGTCGCCTTGGTCCGTTTGGCCGAAGCGGCGGGAATGCCAGGTTGCTCAGCATTGCGGTTGCCCTCGGGCACAAGCGTCAGTGCTTGAGCGCCATGAAGGCCCAGAAAAAATAAGGCAGTTGCTGTTACAACCGGACGGAGTTTCATGATGGACGGCTTCCCGATTCTGGCGCCTCTTTAGTCGCCCTACCCCCCAAGAGTCGAGTGGTTAAAAGCCCCGGCGTATGCCTGAAATCGACGCTGTTGCCTTCGGGTCACATTTCCTCACAGGATGAAGCGTGACAGGTCGGTGTTCTTGGCCAAAGCGCCAAGTTTGTCGCGTACATAGTCCGCGTCAATCTTGAAAGACGTGCCGTTTTTATCTGGCGCATCATAGGATATCTCGTCCAGCACCCGCTCCATCACCGTTTGCAGCCGCCGTGCGCCGATATTTTCCACTGACGTGTTCAAGTCCACAGCGATGTCGGCAAGTGCATCAAGCGCGGTATCGGTGAATTCAAGCGTTACCCCTTCCGTGCCCATCAACGCGATATACTGTTTGATCAGGCTGGCTTCCGTTTCGGTCAGAATGCGGCGCATATCCTCGCGGGTCAGCGCCGACAATTCAACGCGGATCGGCAACCGTCCTTGCAGCTCCGGCAACAGGTCGGAAGGTTTGGCGACGTGAAACGCGCCAGATGCTATAAACAGGATATGGTCGGTCTTCACCGGTCCGTATTTGGTTGAAACCGTCGTGCCTTCAATCAGCGGCAATAAATCGCGCTGCACGCCTTCGCGCGAAACGCCAGCGCCGACCCCGCCATCACGTGCCGCGATCTTGTCGATTTCATCGAGGAAGACGATGCCATTATCCTCGGCAGCGCGTACGGCCTCCCGGTTGATTTGGTCCATGTCGATCAACTTGTCGGATTCGTCATTGACCAGAAAATCATAGGAGTTTTTGACGGTTGTCTTGATTGTTTTGGTGCGACCGCCCATCGCCTTGCCGAGCATGTCCGACAGGTTCAGAACGCCGATATTTGCCCCCGGCATGCCGGGAATTTCAAACTGTGGCGATCCACCGTCGGCCACTTCGACCTCAATGTCCTTGTCGTCCATCTCGCCATCCCGCAATTTCTTGCGGAATGACTCGCGTGTTGCCGGGCTGGACGTCTTGCCCACCAGCGCGTCAAGCACGCGCTCTTCTGCGTTGATATGCGCCTTGGCTTTAACGTCTTCGCGCTTCTTGTCGCGGATCAGTGCAATGCCGGCTTCGACAAGGTCGCGCACGATCTGCTCGACGTCACGCCCGACATAGCCGACTTCAGTGAATTTGGTCGCTTCAACCTTGATAAAAGGCGCACCAGCAAGTTTCGCCAATCGGCGCGATATTTCCGTTTTGCCAACGCCTGTGGGTCCGATCATCAAAATGTTCTTCGGCATCACCTCTTCACGCATTTGCCCCTGCAATTGCTGGCGCCGCCAGCGATTGCGCAGCGCAATGGCCACAGCGCGCTTGGCATCCTTCTGGCCGATGATATGGCGGTCGAGTTCGGAAACGATCTCGCGGGGCGAAAATGTGGTCATGCGTCTTCTTCTTCCGTGAAGTCAGGATTGTCGAGCGCCATCATCAGCGCCGGACCGTGGATGGATGTTCTTGTATCGAAAGCCTTGAACCCGGCCTTTTCATAAGCGCGGATCGCCATCGCATTTGTTGGATCGGGATCGATAATCAGTCGAGGCGTGCCTTCTTCAAACAGAAGCTCAGCCAGCGCCTTAAGGATCGCCGAGCCGTGGCCTTTGTTCAGGTTGGCCGCCTCGCCGATGGAAATATCGACGCCGATCGTGCCGAATGGCTGATCCTGATAGGGATGATCGGCTTCCAGATGCGGATCGTAAGTCTGGGCGTAAGCAAAGGGCTTTCCGCCCAGTTCCACAATCATTGGCTCAACCGCCTCGCTATCGAGGCTGGAAAAAATATCGGCAAGCTCCTGCGCTGGTTCGCCCCACCATTCTTGCCAGTGCGGCAAAGCGATCCACCGCCCCAGAAGCGCGGCATCCTTTTTTGTGACAGCCCTGAAAGTGATGTCTTCCATCGTTTGCCTCAAGCGTTGATCGGCGGCAGGCGCTTGAGAAGCGCGGCTGGCAAAGTCGTGCCGATAACCACATGGCGGATACGCTGCCATCCGGCCCCGAACATGATGACCAGCGCGCCAACAGAAATGAGCACCAGAGCCACCGGCGGGATACCGGCATTGGTCGCAGTATCAGCGAGCAGATTTTGGACGCCGAGAGTTCCGAAATAGCCGAGCGTCGGCACCAGCAATGAGCGCCGGTCTATGGCAAGCGCAACGTAGGTGAACACAGCGATCAACACGATCAGGCCAATAACCGCGTCGGACCCTGCCGCAATGTCCGCACCTCCGACATTTTGTCCGGTCGCCATGACAAAAAGCGGGTGAACCAGCATCGGCGCTGAAACGACATGCAGCCAGAACGCGCAGTCCGACCAGACTGTGCGCCGCTCGCGGTCATGCAGATCCAGCGCAACCGCGATTGCAAACACGATCAGCCCGCAAAGGAGCGGCATATAGAGCGCGTTGCGCACCACAGAGGGGATTTGTTCGGAGGATGGGACCTGCACCGAACCATCTATGACGCCGTCATACAGAAACAGGCCAGCTTGCAGGAATGCAAATCCTGTCAGCGCCAAAGCGACAAATGCGGCCAACACCGGCACGCTAAATCGCCAGAAATAGGCAGCCGCGATGGCGACAAACGCGCCAGTTCCGGCCAGCGAAACCCATCCGGCGGCGCCGCGCAGACTGAAGACGGCAAAGGGATTGGCCTCCAATGCCGACAAGTCGATCTGTGTCGAAGCGCCCAGCCAGACAAAATAGGCGCTGCATGCCATGAAAAGCACCGCCAGCAATGTCGAGGAAAGCCGCATCCGCTTCTGGCGCGTGACAATTTCGGCAATCGCCCAAATCACAGCGGCTGCAATCGCCACAATCAGGTTTTGATTGCCGCCAAACAGGGGTGTCAGGGCGAAACTGCCGCCTGCCATGAACAGAAGGATGCCGATGGTCACAAAGATGTCATTCCCGCCGCCAATGAGGCGCAGCTGTTCATCAGGCGCCTCGTCTGCAGCGGCAGGTTCATCATTTTCGCGCGCCAGCAACAGCAAAGCTCGCTGCTGCGAAGCGGTAATGATGCTGCGTGAAACAGCAGTCTCGATCTGGCTTGGGGTCAGCATCAGGCTTTTTTGTCCGAAAGAAGTTTCGGTGCCGAATCGGCTTCAAGTGTTTCCATCACCAGCGAATCATTGGTGTAGACGCAGATCGACGCTGCAATCCTCATGGCCCGCTTGGCGATCTCTTCGGCATCCTTGTCGGTGTCAATCATCGCCCGCGCCGCCGCCAATGCAAAATTCCCGCCCGATCCGATAGCCATGATACCTTCTTCCGGTTCAAGCACATCCCCATTGCCCGTCAGGCCGAGTGTCACGCTCTTGTCGGCAACAATCATCATGGCTTCGAGGCGGCGCAGATACCGGTCCGTGCGCCAGTCCTTGGCAAGTTCGACGCAGGCGCGGGTCAATTGGCCGGGATATTGTTCAATCTTGGCTTCAAGCCGTTCCAGAAGAGTGAACGCGTCTGCTGTTGCGCCGGCAAAACCGGCAATGACCAAGCCATTGCCCAGCAGCCGCACTTTGCGCGCATTGCC
>JBAVTG010000139.1:0-2079 GCA_049696015.1 Rhizobiaceae bacterium
GCGGCGTGACGGTTGATGGCGCAAACGTCATCAAGGCCGACATTATAACCGACAATGGCGTCATCCACGTCATTGATGCGGTCATGCTTCCCAAGAGCTGACGTCGCCCCCCATTCGGCAGGCCAGATTTGGCTTTCCGGAACACTGGACCGGCTGAGGCTACCCCCCAATCGAAGCCGGTCCAATCCCCACCTAAACTCCAGGAGTAGATCATGAAGAAAATTGCACTCGCTGCCGCATTGGCTTTCGCATTCGGCGCAAATTCCGCTTCAGCGGCCAACATCGTTGATACAGCAAATGGCGCCGGAACCTTCAAGACGCTTCTTGCTGCCGCTACCGCGGCCGGTCTTGCTGACGCACTCGCCACTGGCAAGGATCTGACCGTTTTTGCCCCGACCGACGAAGCGTTTTCCAAGCTTCCGGCTGGTACGGTCGATGACCTTTTGAAGCCGGAAAACAAGGCAAAGCTTGCCGCCATCCTGTCCTATCACGTCGTGCCATCGAAGATCATGGCAGCTGACATCAAGGACGGCATGACCGAAGTCAAAACCTTGAAAGAAGGCGGCGACATGATGATCGAAGTCACCAAGAGCGCCGATGGCGTGATGGTTGACGGCGCAAAGGTTGTGACCGCCGACATCGCTGCCGACAATGGCGTCATCCACGTCATTGATGCAGTTATCCTGCCGAAAGACTGACCTCCACTTTCGTTTTGGCAGGAAGGGCGTCCCGCAAGGGGCGCCCTTTTGGTTTGCAAGCGTGACAAGCAAGGGGTGACTTGGTATGGCGCTGCCATCCAGTTGAACTGCCCGCGAGATCCCATGCCCGATCTGTTGATTGAACTCCGCTCCGAGGAAATTCCGGCCCGCATGCAGCGCAAGGCGGCAGGAGATTTGCGCAAGCAGTTGACCGACGCGCTGGTCGAGGCGGGCCTTACATATGAGGGCGCGCAGGAATATTGGACGCCGCGCCGTCTTACCCTCGACATTCGCGGCCTGTCATCGCGCGGACAAGATGTGCGCGAAGAGATCAAAGGCCCGGCAACCAGCGCGCCGGAGCAGGCGGTGCAGGGCTTCCTGCGCAAGGCCGGTCTTTCCTCAGTTGCTGAAGCGCATGTGCATTCTGATCCGAAGAAGGGCGACTTTTACGTTGCTCACATCGTCAAATCCGGCCGTTCAGCCTCCGATGTGATTGCTACGGCGATGCCGAAAATCATTCGCGATTTCCCTTGGCCAAAATCGATGCGCTGGGGCAAGGCCTCGGCAAAGCCGGGATCGCTCAAATGGGTGCGCCCGCTGCAATCCATCGTCTGCCTGCTCTCAACCGGGCCGGAAGAGCCGGTTGTGATCGCCTTTGAAGTCGAAGGCATTGTCTCGGGCAATATCACTTACGGCCATCGCTTCCATGCGCCGGAGGCCATCACCGTCAAGCGCTTCGATGACTATGCGGCCAAGCTGGAGAAGGCCAAGGTCGTCCTGTCGGCTGAGCGGCGCAAGGAAATGATCCTGACCGACGCGCGCAATCTGGCGTTCGCTTCCGGCTTGGAGCTGATTGAAGACGAGGGGCTGCTTGAAGAAGTATCCGGCCTTGTCGAATGGCCGGTCGTGTTGATGGGCTCGTTCGAGGAAGAGTATCTGGCCATCCCGGGCGAGGTCATTCGCCTGACCATCCGCGCCAACCAGAAGTGCTTTGTCACGCGCGGCAAGGATGGCAACCTGTCGAACAAGTTCATCCTGATTGCCAACATTGATGCCAAGGATGGCGGCAAGGAAATCGTCCACGGCAACGGCAAAGTTGTGCGCGCCCGCCTGTCGGATGCCGTGCATTTCTGGAAGACCGATCAGGCCAATGTGCCGGATTTGGACCAGTTGACGGCATCGGCGGCGAAGTTCGATCTTGACCTCACCAAGCCCCTCGACCAGCGCATGGCGCGGCTTGATCATCTGAATGTGACGTTCCATGCCAAGCTTGGCAGCGAAGGCGAGCGGGTGGCGCGCATTGCGATGCTGGCCGCTGAGTTGGCGGTGGCGCTCGAACCGTCCCCCTCCCCCTTGAGGGGAGGGGTTAGGGGTGGGGGCG
>JBAVTG010000140.1:0-4953 GCA_049696015.1 Rhizobiaceae bacterium
AGACACCCTCGCCCCGATTGGGACAGCATACAGGTGAGGTCATGGCAGAACTTGCGCGGCTGGAAGCGGGCAACACATAGGCGCAGGTCTTCTGCGCCACGCCCCGTATCCGGTCTGGCCATTTCAAAGAACAGATGGAAGCGGGGTGTGCGCACCTGCCTCTGTAATTTTAAGGGTGTGGCAAGCCACACACCCCGCACGTCTGGCACTTCAAACTCCCGAGCAGGTTGGTAACCACCAGAGTGGGCAAATGCATCGGCTTTCGCCTCCACATCGGCATGCGCCGGGACCCCCGAGGCCGAAACCTTGATCGGGTGGACGGCATTAGCGCCGCCATTTTCCGGACCCCGGGCCTTTTCGTCACCGATTGTCACCAATCAGGACTATCCCCCGCGTGATTTGGGGGAACCCGCAAGACGGCCACTCAAGACGGTTCCGTTAGTCCGTCTGTAGTGAAGCCAGCTCCTTCACATCCAACCGGCCGGACCAGAAAGATGCTTCCCGAAGGAACACGCAAGGAGAAGAATACGGGCGGAATTTGGTGTGTGGATAAAAGGAGCGGATTATTTTTGTGACGTGAGTGAATTCAAGGGGTTGGCGGGGGTGGGCGCGTGGACAGGTTTGAACGCATCTGAAGGTGAGCACCCATCACCCTCGTCCTTCGAGGCTCCCCCGGATCAAGTCCGGGCTCACACCTCAGGATGAGGGTGACGCGCGTTTTTCGCCCGCCACCAACACAGGCCGCACTTGGGCATTTTGCAAAAAAGTCAAAACGGTCGAGAGCAGTCAAATTGGCGTAATACCCACACCGCTCATCCTGAGGCGCGACCCCGGACTTGATCCGGGGGAGCCTCGAAGGGCGAGGGGAACGCGGTCCTCGACGGTTGGATACACCACGTCCTTGGGCGCCTTGCCGCCCCTTCTTGCGCACCGCGCGGATGGCTTTGGCGGCCTCGCAATTGATGTGGCACCCTGTCAGTCAGGCTTTTGCCGCCAATGCAACGCGGCAAACACAGCTAAGGCGATCACGGCGACCGCGATGAGCATGGCCTCTTCATAGGCTTTGAAATCACCCAATAGCCTTTCGGCCAGACTGCCGAAAAAATAGCCGATCGTGGCAAAAAGGACTGACCAGACAAATGCTCCGGCAAAGTTGAGGGCCACAAATGTGCGAACGGGAAAATCACTGACGCCAAAGGCAACCGCTCCGGCAACACGAAAACCATAGACATAGCGGATCAGAATGACGCCCACATGGCCGTGGCGGTTGATGAAGCCCGATGCCTTCGCGATGCGCTTTTCGACCTTTGGAAGTTTTTGAAAGAGCCAGGCCTTGTGCCTGCGGCCAAGCCAGAAAAAAAGCTGGTCGCCCAAAAACCCGCCGATGGCTGCGATTATGATGACGAGCCATAGATCAAGAATTCCGCGCCGGGCGGCAAAACCTGCCAGCACCAGCACCGTCTCGCCTTCAAGCAGAGTCCCGGCAAACAGGATCGGGTAGCCAAAACGGGCAAGCAGCGACGCGAGGCTGAAAGGGATCATCTTGGCTCAAGCGAAGAGTTGGCACGCAAACCGGTCACCGCAACTTGACCCCGTTCAAAATCAGCGACAGCACGGCCTGCGCCGCCTGGCTGGTAAAACCAGGCTTGTCGACCTGCGTGCCGAGGATGGCGCGGACCTGGACGTCAAAATCCGCATAATGCTGGGTGGTGGCCCAGATCATGAAGATGAGATGGTAGGGATCGATTGGCGCAAGGCGGCCTTGGCTGACCCAGTGGCGGATGACGGCTGCCTTTTCATCAACCAGCGTTTTCAAGGATGTGGTCAGGAACTTCTTGATCGCTGGCGCGCCATGCAGGATCTCGTTGGCAAACAGCCGCGAGGCTTCCGGGCGCTTGGCCGACATTTCGATCTTGAACGTGATGTACCGGCGCAGCTCTTCAACCGGGTCGCCACCGGGATCAAGATCATGCAGCGGCTGCAGCCATTCTTCCAGCGTCTCTTCGAGCACGGAAACGTAAATGTCCTGCTTGCGCTTGAAATAGTAGAGGAGGTTCGGCTTGGACATGCCGGCCTTTTCGGCAATCTGGTCAATGGTCGAGCCGCGGAAACCATAGGTTGAAAAAACATCCAGCGCAGCCTCCAGAATGATCCGGCGGTTGACCTCCTGGATGCGGGTGGTTTTGTCGCCCGAATCGCGCTTTTTGGTGGCGCTCACGTCCATGGTTCTGTCCGTATTGAAGTGTCATCATGGGCAAATGCCGGGGCCACATCAACAGGCAAATTCCAGCTTTCGCACTTGACCCGCCCTGTTGGCTCTTCTAGCCTCACTTTTGACCGGTTGGTCAAGTTTTCGGCAACATCAGCCGGCAAGCTTGAGGCCGGGAGAGCGATTGAGAGAAACGGCGCAAAAGCGGCAAAAAACCGCGCTGCCATGGCGCAATGGGTATCGATGCATGCGCTTGCATCCGATAGGCTGGTGTCACGATGAACAGATGTTTCCGGATCGATCCGGGACGCAGCTAGCGTCCATCCGTCCGGCTGCGCCTGAAAACTCCTGGAGGAACCTGTCATGACCACCGCCCCAAAATCCCTGAACAACATGGAAGCCTTCTGGATGCCGTTCACATCCAACCGGCAATTCAAGCGCAACCCGCGCCTGTTCGTCGGCGCAAAGGACATGCACTACACCACCGATGACGGGCGGCAGGTGCTGGACGGGACGGCGGGCCTCTGGTGCTGCAATGCGGGGCACGGGCGTGAGAAGATCGTCAAGGCCGTGCAAACCCAAGTGGCGGAAATGGATTACGCGCCGGCATTCCAGATGGGGCATCCGAAGGCGTTTGAGCTGGCAGCGCGGCTGGTCAATTATTTGCCGAGGCCGCTCGACCACGCCTTCTTCACCAATTCCGGCTCCGAGTCGGTCGAGACCGCGCTGAAGATTGCCATCGCCTATCAGCGCGCCCGCGGCAAGGGAACCAAGACGCGCCTGATCGGCCGCGAGCGCGGCTATCACGGCGTCAATTTCGGCGGCATTTCCGTTGGCGGCATTCCCAACAACCGCAAATTTTTCGGCTCGCTTCTGACCGGCGTCGATCACATGCGCCACACGCATGATCTGGAGCGCAACGCTTTTTCCAAGGGCATGCCGGAACATGGCGCGGAGTTTGCCGATGATCTCGAAAAGATCATCGCGCTGCATGACGCCTCAAACATCGCCGCCGTCATCATCGAGCCGGTGGCGGGCTCGACCGGCGTCTTGATTCCGCCGAAGGGCTATCTGGAGAAGGTGCGGGCGATCTGCACCAAGCATGACATCCTCCTGATTTTCGACGAAGTGATCACCGGTTTCGGCCGCCTTGGGACGCCGTTCGCGACCGATTATTTTGGCGTGACGCCCGACCTCATCACGGTTGCCAAAGGCATCAATTCCGGTGTCATCCCGATGGGCGCGGTGTTCTGCACTTCGGAGATCTACAATGCCTTCATGACCGGCCCGGACCACATGATCGAGCTCTTCCACGGCTACACCTACTCCGCCCACCCCATCGCCTGCGCCGCCGCCTTGGCGACGCTCGACGTGTATGAGGAAGAGGGGCTGATGACCCGCGCGGCGGATCTGGCGCAATATTGGGAGGATGCGCTGCATTCGCTCAAAGGCGCGCCGCATGTCATTGACGTGCGCAATATCGGCTTGATCGGGGCCATCGAGCTGGCGTCGATCCCGGGCGAGCCGACCAAGCGGGCCTTCTCGGTATTCCTTGATGCCTATGAGCGCGGCGTTCTCATTCGCACCACCGGCGACATCATTGCCCTCTCGCCGCCGCTGATTGTGTCAAAGGCGGAAATTGACACGATTATTTCCACTATCGCCGACTGCCTGAAAGCTGCAGCCTGACGGGGAGAGTTGAGAACCATGCCGACCATCAAACCCGAAAGCCCGCTGAGTCCGGACCTGACGCTTTTGATGCAGCGGCACACGATGGCCATGCATGCCGAATCGCCGCCCGAAAGCATACATATGCTGGACGCAAGCAGACTGGCGCAACCGGGCATCTGGTTTTTCGTCATGCGCGACAACGGCGAGGCAATCGGCATGGGCGCGGTCAAACGGATTGATGATGCCCATGCCGAAATCAAGTCGATGCACATTCTGGCCGAGCGGCGCGGCGAGGGCTTGTCGCGGAAAATGCTGGAGCAACTGACGGACCATGCGCTGTCGCTTGGCTTCACAAAATTGAGCCTTGAAACGGGAAGCCAGCCCGGATTTGCCCCGGCGCGCGGGCTTTATGCCAAGGCGGGTTTTGAAGAATGCGGTCCGTTTGAAGGCTATGGTCCGGACGTCAACAGCGTGTTCATGACGCGCGCGATTTCGGCAGACATGGGGAGATGAAGCGATGGCCCTGACCTCCAACATGAAAATCAACAGCGCCCGCCTCTGGGACTCGATCATGGAAATGGCCAAAATCGGCCCGGGCGTCGCGGGCGGCAATAACCGGCAAACGCTGACCGATGCTGACGGCGAATGCCGCCACCTGTTCAAGCGCTGGTGCGAAGCGGCGGGCATGTCGATGGGCGTTGACACGATGGGCAACATGTTCGCGACCCGTGCCGGCGAAGACCCCAAGGCGCTGCCGGTCTATATGGGCTCGCACCTCGACACCCAGCCAACTGGCGGCAAGTATGACGGTGTCTTGGGCGTGCTTGGCGCGCTTGAAGTGGTGCGCACGATGAATGATCTTGGCATCAAGACCAAGCATCCCATCGTGGTGACCAACTGGACCAATGAGGAAGGCGCGCGCTTTGCGCCTGCGATGTTGGCGTCTGGCGTGTTCGCTGGCATTCACACCGAAGACTATGCCAAGGCGCGCACTGATCTGGATGGCAAGGTTTTCGGCGAGGAGCTTCAGCGTATCGGCTGGGTCGGCGACGAGAAAGTCGGCGCGCGCAAGA
>JBAVTG010000141.1:0-11864 GCA_049696015.1 Rhizobiaceae bacterium
AAAGGCCGGTGCTTTGGCGGCGGGGGGTCGGATTCCTGCCGTGGGTGATGAGCCCTGTGAACAAAGGCGCCAAATGTTCGGGCGACAGCGGTAGGGCGCATCAACCGGCATTGTCAGCGCAAGACCACCGGACAGGGTGTGTGGCGATGCCACATACTAAAATTACAGAGGCAGGACCACACGCCCTGTTTCCCAGATCTTTGAAATGATCGGATGCGAAAGCAGGCGCGATGAGGTCGACGGCTGTGTGAATGACAGTGCGTGCTTCGAGGCTCGCTGCGCTCGCACCTCAGCATGAAGGCCTGGTCAAAGGAGATTCCAATACAGCCGCAGCAGATGCGACCCCGTTCAAGGGCAGAACAGCCCACATCCCTCATGCTGAGGCGCGAGCGCAGCGAGACTCGAAGCACGCGCACAATCGCAGCTTCCTGTCGCCGCAAGCGGCGGGCAGGTGGAGCGCGCGGGATGCAAAACCTGCAAAAAGCGATGAAGCAAAACACGCAGCCCGTGCCGAGCAATTGGGTTTTGCCGAAAGCGCCCGGTCCTACCCCAGCACCACCAGCAAATCCTTGGCGTCGATCTGGTCGCCGGCTTTGACCAGCACTTCGGTGACCTTGCCGTCGCGTTCGGCGTGGAGGGCGGTTTCCATTTTCATCGCTTCAATGGAGACGATCACATCACCCGCCTTGATCTCCTGACCTGCCTGAACCGAGATCGCCGAAATGACGCCAGGCATTGGCGCGCCGATGTGGCGCTCGTTGCCGGGCTCGGCTTTCAGGCGGGCGCGCACGCCCTTGGCGCCGTGGGCGCGGTCCGGCACCTTGACGCGGCGCGACTGGCCGTTGACCTCAAAGAACACTGTGACCATGCCCTGATCGTCAGACTCGCCAATGGCAAGGCACCGGATCACCAGCGTCTTGCCCTTTTCCATGTCGACGAAAATTTCATCGCCCGGACGCAGCCCATAAAAATAGATCGGCGTCGGCAGGATCGACACCGGACCATAGGTCTCGCTGGCGGCGGCAAAGTCGGAGAAGACTTTGGGATACATCAGGTAAGACGCAAACTCTGCATCGGAGAGTTTGCGCTCCAGCTTCTTTTCGATGTCCTTGCGGTTGGCCGCAAGGTCGGCCTGCTTGATCAGCGAGCCGGGGCGCACGGTGATCGGCTTGTCGCCCTTCAACGCCTTCTTCTGCAGCGCCTGCGGCCAGCCCTTTGGCGGCTGGCCCAGATCGCCGCGCAACATCGACACGACCGAATCTGGAAAAGCGATGTCCTTGGCGGGATTTTCAACGTCTGCAACCGTGAGGTCCTGGCTGACCATCATCAGCGCCATATCGCCAACCACTTTGGAGGAGGGCGTGACCTTGACGATGTCGCCGAACATCAGGTTGACGTCATGATAGGCCTGCGCCACTTCATGCCAGCGGGTCTCAAGGCCGAGCGAACGCGCCTGTTCCTTGAGGTTCGTGAACTGCCCGCCGGGCATTTCATGCAGGTACACTTCCGAGGCCGGACCCTTCAGGTCGCTCTCGAATGCGGCATACTGGTTGCGCACCGCTTCCCAATAGAAGGAGATTTTGCGGATCCATTGCGGGTCAAGACCCGGATCGCGGTCGGTGCCCTTGAGCGCCTCGACAATCGAGCCAAGGCAGGGTTGCGAGGTGTTGCCGGAGAACGCATCCATCGCCGCATCGACGGCATCAACCCCGGTTTCAACCGCCGCCAGCACGGTGGCAGCAGCAATGCCGGACGTATCATGGGTGTGGAAATGGATTGGAAGGTCAGTCGATTCACGCAGCGCCTTGAACAGCGCGCGCGCGGCCGCAGGCTTCAGCAACCCTGCCATGTCCTTGACGGCGATGATATGAGCGCCAGCCTTTTCCAAATCCTTGGCGAGCCCAACATAGTATTTCAGGTCATACTTTGCCCGTTCGGGATTGAGGATATCGCCGGTGTAGCAGAGCGCGGCCTCGCACAGCCGGTTCTCTTCAAGCACCGCGTCCATCGACACGCGCATGTTCTCGACCCAGTTGAGGCAATCAAACACGCGGAACAGATCAACGCCGCCTTGGGCGGCTTGGCGAACGAAATATTTCACGACATTGTCTGCGTAGTTCGTATAGCCAACGCCGTTCGCGCCGCGCAGCAGCATTTGCAACAGAAGGTTCGGCGCCGCCTCGCGCACCTTCGACAAGCGCTCCCACGGATCTTCGGTCAGGAAGCGCATCGACACGTCAAATGTCGCGCCGCCCCAGCATTCCAGCGACAAAAGCTGCGGCAGGGCGCGGGCATAGGTTCCGGCAATGGCGGCAATGTCATGGGTGCGCATGCGGGTGGCCAAGAGCGACTGGTGGCCGTCACGCATTGTCGTATCGGTCATCAGCACCTGTTTTTGCGCGCGCATCCAGGCGGCAAATTTTTGCGGACCCATCTGGTCCAGCAATTGTTTTGTGCCCTCTGGCACAGCACCGCCATGGAACGGCGCGCGCGGTGCCGCCGCTTCCGCATTCGGCTTGGCGCGGCCCTTGGTTTCCGGATGTCCGTTGACGGTCACGTCGCCGAGATAGTTGATAATCTTGGTGGCGCGGTCCTGGCGTTTGACCTGCGCAAACAGCTCCGGCGTCGTGTCAATGAAGCGCGTGGTATAGCTGTTGTCCTTGAATTTCGGATGCCCGATAATGGCTTCCAGAAACGTCAGGTTTGTCGCCACGCCGCGGATGCGGAATTCGCGCAAGGCGCGGTCCATGCGGGCAATGGTTTCTTCCGGCGTCGGCGCCCAGGCGGTCACTTTTTCCAGCAGCGGATCATAAAAGCGGGTGATGATCGCGCCGGAATAGGCTGTGCCGCCGTCAAGGCGAATGCCAAAGCCGGTCGCGCCGCGATAGGCGATGATACGGCCATAGTCTGGAATGAAATTGTGCTCGGGGTCTTCCGTCGTGATCCGGCATTGGAGCGCGTGGCCGTTCAGCTTGATGTCGTTTTGAAGCGGAACGCCGGACTCCGGCGTGCCAATCTCTGCGCCTTCGACGACGTGGATCTGCGCCTTGACGATGTCGATGCCGGTGATTTCCTCTGTCACCGTATGCTCCACCTGGATGCGCGGGTTCACCTCGATGAAGTAGAACTCGTTGGTGTCGGCGTTCATCAAAAACTCGACCGTGCCTGCGGCGAGATAGTTGGTGGCGCGGGCAAGCTTCAACGCATGCGCACAGACTTCCTCGCGCTGCGCATCAGTGAGGTAAGGCGCAGGCGCGCGCTCGACGACCTTCTGGTTGCGGCGCTGGATCGAGCAATCGCGCTCAAACAGGTGGACGACATTGCCATGGCGGTCGCCGATCACCTGCACTTCGATATGGCGGGCGCGTTCGACCAGCTTTTCGAGATAGACTTCATCCTTGCCGAAAGCGGCCCGGGCTTCGCGCTTGCCTTCCATGACTTCGCGCTCAAGATCAGCCTCGGCGCGGATGGTGCGCATGCCGCGCCCGCCGCCGCCCCACGAAGCCTTGAGCATCAGCGGATAGCCGACCTTCAGCGCCAGATTCTTCACCTCATCGATATCGTCTGGCAGCGGGTCCGTTGCCGGGATCACCGGCACGCCCACTTCAATGGCAAGGTTGCGCGCCGCGACCTTGTTGCCAAGGCGGCGCATCGTATCGGGCGACGGACCGATGAAAATGATGCCGGCTTCAGCGCAGGCGTCGGCAAATTCCGGGCTCTCCGACAACAGGCCGTAGCCGGGATGAATGGCGTCCGCGCCGGAGTGTTTGGCAACGCGGATGATCTCGGCAATGGACAGGTAGGACTCTATCGGTCCCAGGTCCTTTTCAAGGTGCGGGCCGCGGCCGACCTGATAGCTTTCGTCTGCCTTGAACCTGTGCAGCGCCAGCTTGTCTTCCTCGGCCCAAATGGCAACCGTTTTGAGACCAAGCTCATTGGCGGCGCGGAAGACGCGGATGGCGATTTCGGAACGGTTGGCGACGAGAATCTTGGTAATCGGCACTGGACAAACCCTTATGGCGGCACGCCGCAAAAGCCATCCCCGGCCCTTGCCAGACTAAAGTTCAATCATGCCATATCGCGCATTTTGCTGCAGTGCAAATAGAATGAGCGCAGCGCAGCATTGCTCAAATTATGGGCAAACAAAAACCGCCCGGATTGCTCCGGGCGGTTCTTTTCAGCTGAAGCTGAATTTCAGATTACATCGCGTTTTCGATGTAGGTGAAGGTACCGTCGGCCTGCTTCTGCCAAGTGTACATCACGTAGTCCGGACGGGTGATGTCGCCCTTTTCGTTGTAGCCGATTTCGCCGATAGCCGTTGCCCAAGGGCCATTGGCCTTGATGGCAGCAGCAACAGCCTGCGCGTCATCCGACTTGCCAACCTTGTTGGCGGCAGCAGCGACGATCTGCAGAGCGGCATAGGAGTAGAGCGTATAGGCTTCCGGCTCAAAACCAGCGGCACGGAACTTTTCGACGAGTTCCTTGGCATTCGGGTTCTTGCGCGGATCCGGCGCGAAGGTCATCAGGGTGCCTTCAACGGCCGGGCCAGCAATCGAGGCCAGTTCGTTGGAGACGATGCCGTCACCGGACATGAAGGTTGCAACCATGCCGGCATCGGCTGCCTGACGCTTCAGGAGACCGAATTCGGTGTGCAGGCCGCCGTAGTAAACGAAGTTGACGCCTGCGTCCTTCATCTTGGTGATGAGGGCGGAGAAGTCCTTGTCGCCGATGTTGATGCCTTCGTAGACGACTTCCGTCACGCCGGCGCCATTGGCGGCCTTCTTGGTTTCGTCAGCAAGGCCCTGGCCATACGGGGTCTTGTCGTGGATGACGGCAACTTTGCCATCCTTGAAGTTGGCGGCAATATAAGCACCGGCAACTGCGCCCTGCTGGTCATCACGGCCGCAAGTGCGAAACGTGTTCCAAAGGCCGCGCTCGGTGAGCTGCGGATTGGTGGCCGACGGGGTGATGACGAGTGCGCCGTTTTCAGCATAGACGTCGGAGGCCGGAATGGTCACGCCCGAGTTGAAGTGGCCAACAACGTACTTGACGCCATCAGCGACAAACTTCTGGGCAACCGAGACGCCCTGCTTCGGATCGGAGACGTCGTCACCGTACACGAGCTTGATCTGCTCGCCGTTGATGCCGCCAGCTGCATTGATGTCGGCAGCAGCCTGCTCGGCACCCTTCTGCAGCTGGGCGCCGAAAGCCGCGTTCGGGCCGGTCAAAGGACCTGCGACGCCGACGAGGATTTCAGCCCAGGCTGCGCCGCTGAATGCAACCATTGCAGCGAGGGCGACGCCCGAGAACAAAGTTTTCTTCATATTGTAACTCCCATTGGGTTTTTGAGGGTCTTTTCTTCAGCCCCCGGCGGTGACTACCCCACCGCTTGGAGCCGAACTTTGCCGATTTCTCGGCAAATGTCACGCTGATTCACGTTTTGTTAAGGTCCGGCAAAACGGGATCGGCAAACATCGTTAACTGCGCGCCTTCCATGATATGGGCGAGGCTTTTTCGTAAAGCCAGTGATACTGGCGGGTCATTTGGTTTGTCCGCGTGAAGCGGAAACCGAGATAGGCGACGATCAGGAACACTGCTGTGTCAACGAGGTAACGGTTGAGGCTGACGAACACGGCTCCATACAACGCAAAGTGCAGGAAACGCGCACCGATGCCGAGCAGCAATGTGAAGAACAGAACGGAACCCAGTCCATTCCAATCCGTTGCAACCGACTTGCCAATCATCCAGGCGCCAGCCATGCACAAGATCATGAATACGATTTCGCCATAGAAGAAATGGCCGGAGAAGATATCGAGCAGCATGGGTCAGTTCCTCCAATGGCTCATCAATGACCGCCTTCAAGATAGGCGGCGCGCACTTCCGGATTGGCGAGCAGCTCCTGGCCGGTGCCGCTCATGGTAATGCTGCCGTTGACCATGACATAGCCACGCGAAGCGAGTTTGAGCGCGCCAAACGCATTTTGCTCGACCAGAAAGACTGTCAGGCCCTTGGTGCGGTTCAAGACGCGGATCGCATCAAAAATCTGCTTGACGATAATTGGCGCCAGACCCAGCGAAGGCTCATCGAGCAGCAGCAATTTCGGGCGGGCCATCAGCGCGCGGGCGATCGACAGCATCTGCTGCTCGCCTCCTGACAAGGTGCCGCCGCGCTGGTTGATGCGTTCCTGCAAACGCGGGAAGAGCTTGAAGACTTCCGCGGCGTCCTCATCATAATGTTTCAGATTGTCGAGGCTGGCGCCCATCTGCAGGTTTTCCTGCACGGTCATGCGGCCGAAAATGCGCCGCCCTTCCGGTGACTGGGCTATGCGCAGCCGGGCGATTTCATGCATTGGCAATTTGGTGATGTCTTGTCCGGCAAAGGTAACCGAGCCGCGCCGCGCCTGCGGACTGCCGCAAATGGTCATCATCAGCGTCGATTTGCCGGCGCCATTGGCGCCGATCAGCGTGACGATCTCGCCCTCGTTCACATCCATGTCGACGCTGCGCAGCGCCTGAATGTTGCCATAGAAAGTTTCAACGCCGCGAATTTTCAGGAGCGGTTCTTTGGCCGTGACTGACGTCATTATTTTTCCCCTCCGGGCAACGGTTTGCCACCCTTGGCAAGGTTCTTGGCCTGACTGATCCAGTCTTCGCGGGCGATGCGACCGTCGAACTCAAGATACTTTTCAACGGCAGCAATATCCGCCTTCTTCCACCGGGCTATTTGCGCAAACGTGGTCACGCCATGGGCGCGCAGCTTTGTGTCGTTGACCGGGCCAATGCCCTTGATGAGCTTGAGATCATCAGGCTTGGGCGCTGGCTTTGCGGCAAGCGCTTTGACAGGAGCAGCCTTGGCAGCCGGCTTTGTGGCGGCAACAACCTTGGACTTGGGTGTTGCTGCAGGTTTCTTTGCCGTCGCCGCTTTTACAGCTGCCGGTTTGGCGGCCGTCTTTGCCACGGGTGCTTTTGCCTTGGCGGATTTGGAGGCGACCGGTTTGGCAGGCGCTTTGGCGACGACCGGTTTCGATGCTGGCTTGGCAGGCGTCTTCGCCATCGGTTTTGCAACGGACGCAGATTCAGCGTTCTTCGCAGGCTTGACAGCCTGCTTGGACATGGATGCTTTTGCAGGCACCGATGCCTTTGCTGGCTTGGAAGGCGCTTTCGCCACTGGCGCTTTTGCGGCTGCTGGCTTTGCCAAGGCTTTTGTCGGCGCTGTGGCTTTTGCTGCAGATTTGGGCGCGGCGGACTTGACCGTGGTGGTTTTGGCAGCAGCAGATTTGGCGGAAGTTGATTTTGCGGCTTGCGGCTTTGCAGGCGCTTTGGCCACATTGGCTGGTGGTTTGGCAGGCGCTGTCAACAAAGCAGCCGGTTTGGCGCGTTTTGCCTTGCCGGCGGGTTTGGCTGCAACGCGAGCTGCCTTTGATGCGCCGGGAGAAACCTTGATCGTCTCGCCGCCTGACGAGTGGCCAATGGTCTGGTCTATTGGTCCGGCCATCAGTGAAGAAGAGGCGTGCGGCGCATGGGCGCGGTCCGGCTCGCCGTCGAACCCTTCCACAATGCTTTCCGGACCGCCGGAAACCAGCGCGACCGCTTCGTCCTCGTCAACGCCAAGATAGGCGGCGATCACTTTCGGATCATTTTTGACATGCGCAGGATCGCCGTCGGAAATCTTGGTGCCATATTCCAGCACGACGATATGGTCGGAAATTCCCATGACGACGGACATGTCGTGTTCGATCAGCAGGATCGATGTGCCGGTTTCCTCGCGGATGCCGCGCAACAGGGCGTTGAGCTCCTGCGATTCACGCGGATTGAGGCCGGCGGCCGGCTCGTCGAGGCAAAGCAGATCAGGCTCGGTGCACATCGCGCGGGCGATTTCGAGGCGCCGCTGTGCGCCGTAGGGCAGATCGCCTGCCGGTTGGTCTGCCCGGTCAACAAGACCAATGCGGGTCAGCCAACCACGCGCCTTTTCAATCGATTCTGCCGATGCCTGGGTGTAGGCCGGCATGCCAAACAGCCCCATTACCGTATAGCCGGAGGCTTTCATCAACTTGTTATGCTGGGCGACAAGCAGGTTTTCCAGAAGTGTCAGCCCCGAAAACAGACGGATGTTCTGAAACGTGCGGGCTACCTTGGCGTTGCGATTGACCTGAAAGTCGGTCATCCGCTCAAGCAGGAAACTCTCGCCGCTCTTGCGCTTGAGCGTCATCATGCCTTCGGTCGGTTTGTAGAAGCCGGTGATGCAATTGAACACTGTGGTCTTGCCTGCGCCATTGGGTCCAATCAGCGCGGTGATCTCGCCACGCCGGGCCTCAAATGACAGGTCATTGACGGCGATCAGCCCGCCAAACTTCATCGACAGGTGCTCGACGGACAGGATTGCGTCGGACATGGATTGTTTTCCCGTAGCCATCAGCCGTGGCCTTCCTTGGAGAATTCACCGGAAATCGCCTTGTGATCGGCATGGAGAAATGCAGTCGGCTCGCGGGTGCCGACAAAGCCGCGCGGCTTGTAGAGCATGACCACGACCATCGCGAGCCCGAAGATGAGCATGCGATAGAGTTCCGGCGTAAAATCATTGCCAAACACCTGCTTGAGGAAATCAAGCTGACGCAGAAGTTCTGTGCCGCCCACCATGACCACCGCCGCGATTGCTATGCCCATGAGGGATCCCATGCCGCCCAGAACAACGATGGCAAGAATGACGGCCGATTCCAGAAACACAAAGCTTTCCGGTGAAACAAAGCCTTGGCGCACGGCAAAGAACGCACCGGCCAGACCGCCGAAACCAGCGCCGATGGCAAAGGCGGTCAGCTTGGTGGTCGTCGTATTGATACCCAGAGAACGGCAGGCGATTTCGTCTTCGCGCAGCGCTTCCCAGGCGCGGCCAATTGGCAGGCGGCGCAGACGGATTGTGACGAACGCAGTCAACAGGGCCAGCGCAAGAATAAGATAGTAGAGGAAGATTTTGTAATAGGCGGAAGAGGGGGCTAGTCCAAACTGGGCGGCGAAACCATCAGGCGTAGCGTTGAATTCGTAGAAGCCGAACAGAGTTGCCTTGGCGATGCCAGAAACGCCGAACGTGCCTTTGGTCACCGCTGTCCAGTTGATCAGGACGAGGCGGATGATTTCACCAAATGCGAGTGTGACAATGGCCAGATAATCGCCCCTCAGGCGCAGGACCGGGAAACCGAGTATGATGCCCCAAAACGCGGCGAGGATGCCGGCGAGCGGCAGAAGCACCCAGAAGGACAGGCCAAAATTGCTCGACAGCAGCGCGTAGGAATAAGCGCCAACCGCGTAGAATGCGACATAGCCAAGATCGAGCAATCCGGCGAGGCCGACGACAATGTTCAATCCCCAGGCCAGCATCACATAGATCAGGATCTGGATGCCGAAATTATCAACCCACTTCAGTGAGCCCTGAACACCGGACAGCATGAGCACCAGCGGCGGGTAAATCAAAAGAAATGCGATGGCGATCTTGGTGAAGTTCTTCTTGAACCAGCTGGCTTCACCTGTGTCTTCGCTCTTGATCGCAGCCTTTGCAGCTTTGCGTTCCGCCAAGGCTGGTTGAATGTAAGCGGTCATCAGGAAGCGGCCAACCATGGCGATGCCGACCATGATGGCAAACAAGCCCCAGCGCTGCAGAAGGATCAATTCGTTGCGGATGTTCTGATCGGTCTTGAATCCGATCAAAAGGACAAACAGGCCAGCAGCGATAACGCCGGTGAAAATGGCGTCACGCAAGGCCTTTGAAATGCGGCTGTCGCCGCCGGAGGACGAAACGGACATGTAGATTATACCTTTTCGACTTCTGGGCGGCCGAGAATGCCGGAGGGCATGAAGATCAGCACGATGGCAAGGATCGAGAAGGCGGCGACATCCTTGTAGTCGATCGAAAAATAGGCCGACCACAATGCTTCGATGAGGCCTATGAGAAGGCCGCCGAGCACGGCGCCCGGCAGCGAACCGATGCCGCCGAGAACTGCCGCGGTGAACGCCTTGACGCCGGGGATGAAACCATCAGTGAAGACGATAACACCATAGTAGGACAGATAGAGGGTTCCGGCCACCGCAGCCAGGGCCGCGCCCATGATGAAGGTGATGGAAATGGTCTTGTCCACGTCTACGCCAAGGAGCGCTGCCATCTTGCGGTCCTGCTCACAGGAGCGCTGGGCACGGCCAAGCGGCGTTTTGTTGACGATGTACCAGAAGGCGTAGAGCAGAACCGCCGTGACAATGATGATCAGGATCTGCTTGAGCGAGATGATCACCTCCATGCCAGGCAGTTTGTAATTGCCGGATACGAGCCCGGGGATCGGCTTGTTGCGCGGGCCCTGCACCACCTGGATGAAATTCGACAGCGCGATTGACATGCCAATGGCAGTAATGAGCGGCGCGAGGCGGAAGGAACCACGCAAGGGGCGGTAAGCGACCCGCTCGATCGACCAGTTCCAAAGGCCGGTCAAAATCATGGCAACAATCATCATGATGATAAGGGCAACGGCAACCGGAACACCGACAAAGAACGTCGTGAGGATAAGGTATACAATCAGCGCCATGAACGCGCCGATCATGAAGATGTCACCATGGGCAAAATTGATCATGCCAATGATGCCGTAGACCATCGTGTATCCGATGGCGATGAGGCCGTAAATCGACCCCAGCGTGATCCCGTTGATCACCTGCTGGATGAAATATTCCATGCGCTCCCGATACCCCCGGTTGGCTGGTCTGGCGCCAGCTTTATGTCCGTTCAATAACAAGTAACGAGACGGACATGGAAAGCAACAAATTTTTGACACAAACCGGCAATTTGAATCTGAGACTCATGGAATTTGGTGAATTTCACCAGAGGTTGCGGCAATGCACTTTGATAATCGCCGAACTTGAGGCATTGCAGTTTGAAATTCTCTTTTCAAAAGGCGACTGTTTGAGGCTTGGCGGCCTATCGAACGGTGAATCCATGCGCGAACGGGTCGCGGTCGTCGATGAAGATGGTGTTGTATCCAGTCATGCGCGCCCAGCCGCCAATCGACGGGATCATTGCAGTGAAAGCGCCGACGGTTGTCTGCGCTTCCACCCGGCCCTTGAACAATGACCCGATGATCGACTCGTGTACGAAATCGTCTCCCACCTTCAGATCGCCGCGGGCAAACAATTGCGCCATGCGTGAAGACGTGCCGGTGCCGCAAGGCGAGCGGTCGACAGCCTTCTCGCCATAAAAGACGGCGTTGCGGGCGTGGGCTTGGGGATGCTGCGGCTTGCCTGTCCACAGGAGATGGGAGACGCGGTTGATCGCGGGGTTTTCGGGATGCTCGAAGGTGTAGAGTTCGTTGAGCCGCTGGCGCAATACCGGGCTCCATTTGATGAAGTCGAGCGCGGTGTAATCCGCCATGTCGCGGAAGTTCTCTTGCGCATCGACGATGGCGTAGAAATTGCCGCCATAGGCCACGTCGATTTTCAAAATGCCGAGGTCCGGGCATTCGACTTCCAGATCGGACTTGTAGAGGAAGGAAGGAACGTTGGTGATGCGCACCTCTTCGACATAGCCGTCTTTCATCGCGTATTCGGCCGTGACCAGGCCTGCCGGTGTATCAAGGCGCAATAGCCCTGGTGTCCTCGGTGTGACAAGTCCGTTTTCAAGTGCCATCGTCACTGTGCCAATGGCGCCATGGCCGCACATGGGCAGGCAGCCGGATGTCTCGATGAAGAGGATTGCGATATCGCAATCCTCGCGCGTCGGCGGATAGAGGATAGAGCCGGACATCATGTCGTGGCCGCGCGGCTCAAACATCAGTCCGTGGCGAATCCAATCAAACTCGGCAAGAAAATGCGCGCGCTTTTCCATCATGGTCTTGC
>JBAVTG010000142.1:0-3197 GCA_049696015.1 Rhizobiaceae bacterium
CGCCCAAAGGCACGGAAGCCAAAGACATCCTCTCCTTCCACCGCTCCAATGATTTCGAACACATCGGCAATGAAGTCAGGAAGACACGCGAAAGCGTTGGCGTTACCGAAACCTCGAACTTCGCAAAATATGAAGTCACCGGCGATGGCACCGAGGCCTTCCTCAATCACCTGATGACCAACACGATGCCGAAGACCGGCCGCATCGTGCTCACCCCGATGCTCAACGACAACGGCAAGATCATCGGCGACTTCACCATCGCCAAGCGTGCGGAAGGTTCGTTCCTGATCTGGGGGTCGATTGCGGCGCAGAAATACCACATTCGCTGGTTTGAAAAGCATTTGCCCAAGGATGGCTCGGTCGCCATCCGCCGCTTCGGCATCAATCTTGTCGGCCTTTCCATCGTCGGCCCCAACAGCCGCAAAGTGCTGCAAAAACTCACCGATGCGGATTGCTCGAACGAAGCGTTCAAGTTCATGGACATCCGCGAGATCGACGTCCACGGCGCACCCGCCATCGTCAACCGCCTGACTTACGCTGGCGACCTCGGCTATGAACTGTGGATGGAACCGGCCTACCAGCGCAAAATCTACGAGGGCATCAAGGCGGCAGGCGCGGAATTCGGCATCGTCGATTTCGGCATGCGCGCGCTGCTCTCAATGCGCCTCGAAAAGAACTTCCCGACCTGGTTCCGCGAACTGCGCCCCATCTACAACGCCTTTGAAGGCGGCATGGAACGCTTCGTCAAACTATCCAAAAACGATTTCATCGGCCGCGCCGCTGCCGCCAAACAGCTCGAAGAAGGCGGCGGCAAACTGCGCCGCGTCTCATTCGTGGTCGATGCACTCGATGCAGACGTCATGGGCGACGAGCCGATCTGGGCCAGGACTTCCACGGACTACGGCACCGTCGACAAACCCCACGGCTACGGCGCCCCCCGCTTTGATCTCTCCGGCAAGGCAACGCCCCGCAACCCAGACACCGGGATCGAACGAGACGGCTGGCGCGTGGTGGGTTGGGTCACCTCCGGCGGCTATGCCCACTATGTCGAAAAGTCGATGGCGCAGGGCTATGTGCCGAAGGAACTGGCGGGCGATGGGAGCGAGGGGTTGTTCGAGATCGAAATCCTCGGTGTCCGCCGGAAGGCAAGAATCAATGTCGAGCCACTGTTTGACCCGACCGGCGGGAGGATGCGGGGGTGAGCGGCCAGTGTCGGTGTGCTCGGTTGCAGCCAGTGTGCGCCATTGACCGCATGGATCGAACTTACTTTGGCCGCCGTGTGCTAAATTTGAACACAGCTATTTTATGCTTAGAAACTCGACACGCTTGCCATTCCGCTTAAGTTCAAGCTCCAGATTTAACGCCTTTTGCAGGAATTCGGGCCAGATCGCGTCTTCGCCCTTCCGGTCCCAAGCGTTCCTTACACTTCCTAAGCGCCAAAACCCGGCCTTGATTGAGTCTTCAGTCATTTCCGAAATTGTTGGCATGAGCAGCGGCGCTATTGGGCGGTAGTAGACTACCGTGCGCCGATAGGTCTCGACGAAGCCGCCATTCAGCCGCTGCATGACGATTAGCCGGATTGCCCGTGGGTTTGAGTTCAAGGCGAAGCCGCCACTGTTGGCGTCGTCCTTCTTTCCGATCTGGAAGTAGCCGATGATTGTGCTCGCCTCGCCAACATGGCTGGCAGTGCGCGTCAGACACCGGCCCTTGGACGCTTCGAAGCGAATGAAATTATTGGAGATGTCGCGGCTGAGAGCAACAAACATTGACTTTGCCGGACGCATGAAAGCGTCAACGCTGTCCCGAAAGTCGATATTGCCATTCCCGCATACCGGGTCTTGCCGCAACTCAAAGGCTTCCGCCCGCAGGCCGTCAATTACTGCGGGCATGGCGTCAAGCCCGCTGACGATACTGACACGATTGGACAAACCGAGAAGGAGCATGCGACGGCAAAAATCGTCGCAATACACTGGTTTTCCACCTTGCTTTCGGGGTCTGTTTTCGACGACTGCGACATGTTGCGTCCCAAGCGGTCGAACGAATTCATCGTGATCATCCGCCATCAGGGCATCGACATCGCGATTTAATCCAGCGTTGAGCATTACGGGCGAGATTGCGAGCAAAGCCAGACCAAGCACGGAGCCAGCCGCAAAGCCTTTGCTGCTGCCGCCGCTGGCCAGAAGTCCGAGTTTCCCTGACAGGAGGACAATGAAAAGCGTTGGAGCGCTGAGGAAGAACAATTCCAGGAGCAACGCCAACGGGATGAACAGCGAGGTCAAGAGCAGCAAAAAGACCACAACGACCGGAGCAAAAAGTGTCGCCGCCGCAGCGATACCGGTCAGCCAAAGCCACGCATTGATGGACTTAAAGCGCTCAATCAACCGCAACTCGCCAACCCTGATTTACCAATCTGGCCAAGCAATAATGACAATCTCTAAATACTTTGCTCAACTAATGATATGCAATTGAAAAAGGATGGGGCAGCAGATGTGGTGGCTCACTGCCGTCTCTTCACAGCGGACCGCAGATTTACTTCGCCACCGCCACCACATCCAGCGCCGTCACACCCTCATCCTCCCTCCCCGCCACCGGGCACACCTCTCCCAAAAACTTCCAATTCGTTACATTCAAATTCTTCTCGCACAGCGCCAGCTGCGGTCCCTTGCCGGTCTTGATGCATGCGGTTTTGCCTTCGGGGACCTCGACGCCACGGTTGAGGCATTTGCAATCGGCTTCTGCCGCTGTTGCGCCTGCCAGCGAAAGGAATGCCAAGATAGAAACAGTTCGAAGGATGCGCATACAAGGCCTCCTGCCGCCCATCGCTTTTGGGGCGTGAGAGGATGATGCGCCGGTTGGAGTATATGTCAATCGCGCGGCGCTTGATCAGCGCCGAGCAGTCACAAACGGCAGCCCTTTGCGCTTTTCCGTCCAACCCACAACCGCCAACGCCCGCGCCGCCGGTTCATGGCTTTGCGCCAGCGCCCAGCTTTTGCAGTCAACCGCCGCCACATCCGCCTCGCCAGCCGCAACCATGCGGATGGATTTGCGGTGGCCGCCGGACATGACGCATTCGGAAAAGATATCGAGGCCGGAGCCTTGGGCCTGAAGGTCCCGTTCAAGCGCAATGTAGCCCGACATCGAGTCGGCAACATTGTAGGCGAGGCGGAGGCCGGAAAGCAAAGCTTGGAGCGAGGCGC
>JBAVTG010000143.1:0-2306 GCA_049696015.1 Rhizobiaceae bacterium
GTTCAAGCGGTTCAACCTCGCCCCGCTTGCGGGGAGAGGTGTCGCGGGCGTAGCCCGTGACGCAGAGGGGGTGTGCCAGATCAACTGCTGTCCAGCCGATCATTCGCCAGTCCGTGGCATTCGCGCAAGACATCATCGATCTCGTGAACCCCGCGCTGGCGCCAGCCGGGCGGAAGACCGGGGCGCAACGGCGAGATGCGGGTCGGGCGGCCGGCCTTGAGCGCCGCATCGCGCTTCTCCTGCCAGCGGGCAAGACGGCGGGCCTGGCGGGGCAGGTCTTCAAGGGCGCGCATCAGGGCGTTGAGGCGCTGGCCGATGAGCGCGGCGTTGACAGGTTTGTCATCCAGCAATGCGCCCTGCCAGCGGTCGGGAGCCAAGTCGCTTTCGAAATGTGGCAGGCCCGTATCCCACACTGCTTCTGGGTCGAAGGACTTGAGCGGATCGAACAAGGGGAAGGCGCGGATCTTGAAGGGTAAAGGGCTTGGGCCGAGTCCTTCCGGAGCCATGCGCGCGGGACGAGGTTTGAGCACCAAACCATGCGCGGCGATGACAATCAGGCGGCGGACGGCAGATTCAGCCGGGCGCAGGACCAGCATGATCGCCGCAAACGTCACACGCGGAAGCGTGAACAGCGACCCGCCGACTCGCATCTTCGCCAGCGCAAACAGCGCCAGGACGATCTGGCGCAACTGGTCGCGGTTGCGGGTGATGGCGAGGGCCCAGTCCAATGCGGATTTCCTGCGACGTTCGAATGGGCGGGATTATAGGGTGGGTCAGAGGTGTGGGGATAAAGTTCCACAAAGTTCGTCATTCCGGAATGACGAACCATTGGGGATAAAAACGGCAAGCCGCCACGCCTTCAGCCGAGAATCTCCGACCTCACTCCGCCGCTTCCTTCACCGCCATCGGATTGTTCGGGTGCGTTGTCCAATTCGCATACTCCGGATTGACCTTGCGCTTGGTGCGCGGGTCGACGGCGCCGGCTGTCATCGGCTCCATGGTGATGCAATCCTGAACCGGGCAGACATTGACGCACAGATTGCAGCCGACGCATTCGTCGTCCATCACTTCGAAATGGCGCTTGCCGTCTTTCGTCGCCATGATTGCCTGATGCGATGTGTCCTCGCAGGCGGCATAGCAGCGGCCGCACTGGATGCAGGCGTCCTGATTGATGTGCGCCTTGGTGACGTAGTTGAGGTTGAGATACTGCCAGTCTGTGACGTTCGGAACCGCCATGCCTTGAAAGTCCGAAATCTTCTTGTAGCCCTTCGTATCCATCCATTCCGAAAGGCCGTCGGTCATCTCCTGCACAATCTTGAAACCATAGGTCATTGCCGCCGTGCAGACCTGCACCGTGCCGCAGCCCATGGCGATGAACTCTGCCGCATCGCGCCAGGTGGTGATGCCGCCAATGCCGGAAATCGGCTTGCCGCGGGTTTCCTTGTCGCGGGCAATTTCCGAAACCATCGACAGGGCGATCGGTTTGACCGCCGGGCCGCAATAGCCGCCGTGCGAGCCTTTGCCGTCAATCGAAGGCTCCGGCGAGAATGTGTCGAGATTGACGGAGGTGATCGAGTTGATCGTGTTGATCAATGAGACTGCATCCGCGCCGCCCCTGAACGCTGCGCTGGCCGGCTTGCGCACATCGGTGATGTTCGGCGTGAGTTTGACGATCACGGGCAGGCGCGTGTGCGCTTTGCACCAGCGGGCGATCATTTCGATATATTCGGGAACCTGACCGACAGCGCCGCCCATGCCGCGCTCGGACATGCCATGCGGGCAGCCGAAATTCAGCTCGACGCCATCGCAATCTGTTTCCTCGACCCGCTTGAGGATCTTGCGCCAGGGTTCTTCCTCGCACGGCACCATCAGCGAGACGATCATCGCCCGGTCCGGCCAGTTTTTCTTGACCTGCTTGATCTCCTGCAGGTTGATTTCAAGGTCTCGGTCTGTGATCAGCTCGATGTTGTTGAGGCCAAGCAGCCGCCGGTCCGCGCCCCAGATCGCGCCATAGCGCGGACCGTTGACGTTGACGACAGGAGGACCTTCTTCGCCCAGCGTCTTCCACACCACGCCGCCCCAGCCCGCCTTGAAGGCGCGCTCGACATTGTAGGCCTTGTCCGTTGGCGGCGCGGAGGCGAGCCAGAATGGGTTGGGGGATTTGATGCCGAGGAAATTGGTTGCCAGATTAGCCATGTTTTTTCTCCCTAAGCCGAAAGGGATGCGTGGATGGATTCAGCAGCCCGCCGCCCGTCATCAACCGAGGCAACAGTGAGGTCTTTGCCGCCGAAGACGCAGTCGCCGCC
>JBAVTG010000144.1:0-5063 GCA_049696015.1 Rhizobiaceae bacterium
GCGGGTCTTGATCGTTCAACGCATCAATGCCGCCTTGCGGCATCGAGAACGGGTTGTGGCCGAAGTCGACCTTCTTTTCCTCCTCGTTCCATTCGAAGAACGGGAAATCGATGATCCAGCAGAGTTCAAAGCTGTCGCGGTTGAGAAGGTTGAGTTCCTCGCCAGCGCGGGTGCGGGCGGCGCCAGCGAAGGAGACGAATTTTTTGGGATCGCCAGCCACGAAGAAGCAAGCATCTCCGTCCTCCAAGCCAAGTTGTTGGCGAATGGCCTCAGTGCGCTCTTCGCCGATGTTCTTGGCCAGTGGGCCTGCACCTTCA
Source organism: Rhizobiaceae bacterium (assembly GCA_049696015.1). Lineage (GTDB taxonomy): Bacteria > Pseudomonadota > Alphaproteobacteria > Rhizobiales > Rhizobiaceae > JANMEX01. Next base: position 318 of record JBAVTG010000144.1, read on the forward strand.
AGTTTATCGAAGTGAGGTGCAGCTGCTTCGGCCTCTTTTGCTCGTTTCACGAACTCTTCTATGTTCTCAAACTCGTTGTATTCTTCCTTGCCAATTGACAACGGGTTCTCTGACTTGCGCCAGAAAATATACCCCAGCCCCGGCTGGCCTTCGCCCTGCGCCCAGGAGTTCATCCGGTCACAAAACGCGCGTGATCCTCCAGTCTTTGCAGGAATTGCCCAGACTTCGGCTTTCGGGTCGTTCGCCAGAATATTCGAGAAAACTTTGAATCCCGAATCGCGGAAATAGACAGAAACATCTTGCATTTCAATCGGGTTGCGCAGATCCGGCTTATCCGAACCATAGGTGCGCATCGACTTGCCATAAGGAATGCGGCGGAAAGACTGGCTGACGGGCTTGCCTTGCGCAAACTCCTCAAAAATGCCGCGCATCACCGGCTCCATCGTGCCAAGAATATCCTCCTGCTCGACAAAGCTCATCTCCAGATCGAGCTGGTAGAATTCGCCCGGCAACCGGTCGGCGCGCGGGTCTTCGTCGCGGAAGCACGGCGCGATCTGGAAATAGCGGTCGAAGCCGGAAATCATCAACAGCTGTTTGTAGATCTGCGGCGCCTGCGGCAACGCGTAGAATTTGCCGGCGTGAATGCGGCTCGGCACCAGAAAGTCGCGCGCGCCTTCCGGGCTGGAAGCCGTGAGAATTGGCGTTGAATATTCGGTGAATCCCTCGCCGCTCATGCGCTTGCGCATTTCGGCAATGATCTGCGTGCGCTTGACGATGTTCTTGTGCAGCGTTTCGCGGCGCAGATCGAGGAAACGGTATTTCAGGCGGATGTCTTCGGGATAATCCGGCTCGCCGAACACCGGCAGCGGCAATTCCTTGGCGGCGGACAAGACTTCGAGCTCTGTCGCGTAGACTTCGATATCGCCGGTCTCAAGGTTGGCATTCTTGGTCGATTGATCGCGCTCCACGACTTTGCCATCGACACGGATCACCCATTCGCCGCGCACGGCTTCCGCCGCCTTGAAGCAGGGCGAATCCGGATCGACGACGATCTGGGTCAGGCCGTAATGATCGCGCAGATCAATGAACAGCAGACCGCCATGGTCGCGCACGCGGTGGACCCAGCCGGAGAGGCGCACGGTTTCACCCGTGTTATCCTTGCGAAGCGCCGCACAGGTGTGGCTGCGGTAACGGTGCATGGTCATGGTCTTATCCCTGATATTTTCCAAAGAGACCGCAATTTGCGAATCCCAACGGGGCGGCTTTCGCCACCCTCTCAAATTCGCGCGGACAAGCGCATTTGACGTGCGAAAAGTCAAGGCTGGAGGGCTCATTTCGACCGCTGAGGCCCCTACTTCAGCATGGGTGCCATCAGTTGGAATGCGATTTGCCGAAAACTTGGCGTTAAGGCAATAATGGCGGCCGAAACTTGCAGAACTCCAATTGCGAAAAGTCGAGACCGGAAAGGCTGCTTTCTCGTCTTGTGCCGAAACAGTTGCTGCGCGCTCAATGCTCCGAGGCTGCCGCCCAATAAGGCGAGTAGTAATAGCCGCCCCTCCGGTATGCGCGAGATCCCTGCTTCCGCCCGGCGCTTGTCGGCAAACATGGCGGCAAACCCGGCCAGATTGATAATGATCAGCCAAATGAAAACGGAATTGGCGAGCCCAACAGATGACAGGCGCATAAGTGTCTCATTCATGACTGGTTCTTTCAAGGCGATCAATTTGACATCGAAACGAGAGGCAGCCTGAAGAAGTAAGCTGAAGACACTGCCAACCGATTGATCGTGGCAGACCAAGTGCAGCGCCAAGCCGGGAACCATTGGACGAAGGCGGTCTTGTCGGATAGCCCCCATCCATACCCGCCCTTCCGGGATCGCGAAACGAGGCCCGGAATCCAGAGGTCCGGAGGATCGAGACGGGCCGCAACTGTCTGTTTCAGCTGGCTTTTGTGGTTCGTTTTCATCTTCCCATCTCTGGATTCCGGGCCTCGCTCACGCGATCCCGGAATGACGAATCTTGTGTGTTTATCCACACCCCAAAATTCCGGTCTATGCTGTGCCCGCTCATCAACGCCCGGATTTCCCCTTGAACTGGACCCTCGCCATCTCCCGCAACCGCGAAGCGCTCCGACACATCGTCGCAGCACTCTTTGCGCTGGCGGGTTTGGCCAAGGGCGGTTCCCTCTCCACGCTCCCTCGCCATGTTTTCCATTCCATCCTGCTCGTCCTGCGCCCAGCCGAATCCGCCGTGCGCCGCCTCATCCTGATTGCCGCCCACGGTCTCATCCTCAAACCGCAAGCCCCCCGTGCCTTCGTCATCCTCTGGCACCGGCCCGAGGATCCAGACAGCACCGGCCCTCGGGCCCGCGCCCGCACCAAAGCCTTCAAGCTGTTCGACCCGCTCAAAGCCTTCGACCTGGAAGCCGTGCGGGACATTGACGAACCAACCTTCGTTCAAGTCGAAGGCTCATACGATCCATCCTTCGGTTTCCACGAAGTTCCCCCATCCTTGGCCCCCATCAACGCCTGCGACATCGGCTACCGCCTCAACGCGCTGATGCGCGCCCTCGACAATCTCCCGCATCAAGCCCGCCGACTCGCCCGCTGGCAACACCGCCGCGATCTAGCGCTGGCGCAAAACCGGCCGACCCGCCTCTCACCCATCCGCCCCGGACCGCCACCAGGCAAACGGCAGCGTTCCATGCACGAAGTCGATGACGTGCTCAAAGAATGCCACGGCCTGGCGCTGGATCGGCTGAATGAGCCGCCCGACACAACGTGAAAAAATTGCGCAACAAACCGCCCAAACTCGGCACCGCAGCACCCAAAACTTCGTCATTCCGGAGCCGCGAAGCGGAATCCGGAACTCATGCCGTGGACAGACGCGCAGTCAATGACGGCGCAGAACAGCCCTTCGCCCCGCCAATTCTGGGATGCGCAATATCGAGGCATGGATTCCGGATCTGCGCTTCACTTGTCCGGGATGACGAAAACAGGTGGGGAAAGGTTATGACTATCGGATTGGCTGCAGGCACCTTGCCAACTTGTTCATCTGCCTGCACACAAGCAGATCAGCACTTAACCTTACGTCAAGGTAAGGAAAAGTTGAGCACGTCGAAAAAACCATAAAGACACAGGTTTGCGCATCAGTTATACGGCTCAAATGGACCTGATCACAACAACCCAGCAACTTGAGGATGCAATCGCATCATTTTCCGGCAGCGAGTTTGTCGCGGTTGATACCGAGTTCATCCGCGAAACGACATTCTGGCCGGAATTGTGCCTGATCCAAATGGCGACGCCGGACAAGACGGCGCTTGTTGATCCGCTGTCCAAGGACATTGATCTTGCTCCTTTCTTTGACTTGATGGCCGATCCGGCAATCATGAAAGTCTTCCATGCCGCCCGTCAGGATATTGAAATCGTTCATAAATTGGGCGGATTAATCCCGGCGCCGCTGTTTGACAGCCAGGTTGCGGCCATGGTTTGCGGCTTCGGCGACTCCATTTCCTATGACCAGCTGGTCATGAAAATGTCGGGCATTCATCTGGACAAGACGTCGCGCTTCACTGATTGGCGCCAGCGGCCGCTGACTGACACGCAGCTCACGTATGCGCTGGCCGATGTGACTCATCTTGCCGCGATCTATCCAACGCTCAAGGCCAAGCTTGAAGAATCAGGGCGCGGGGATTGGGTCAAGGAAGAGATGGCGACCCTGTCGTCTGTCGACACCTATGAGTTGCATCCGGAAAATGCCTGGAAACGGCTGAAGATGCGGGTGCGCAAGCCGATCGAGCTTGTGGTCCTGCAAAAGGTTGCGGCATGGCGCGAGACCGAGGCGCGCGAACGCAATGTGCCGCGTTCACGGGTGATCAAGGACGATACGATCTACGAAATTGCCCAGCAGCAGCCGAAGGACCAACAGGCGCTTGGACGCCTGCGCACCGTGCCAAACGGCTGGGAGCGCTCTTCGCCGGGGCAAGACCTTTTGAAAGTGGTGCAAGCAGCGCTGGAGACGCCCAAGGATGCGTTGCCGAAACTGCCGCGCCATGTCTCGGCGCCTGAAGGCACCGGGGCTGCAACGGAAATGCTGCGCGTGTTGCTCAAACTGGTGACGGAAGAAAACGGCGTTGCGGCAAAGGTCGTGGCGACATCTGATGACCTCGACCAGATCGCCTCAAAAGGCGAGGAAGCGGACGTTCCGGCCATGCATGGCTGGCGGCGCGGATTGTTCGGTGACAGTGCGCTCAGGCTGATCCGCGGCGAAGTCGCCCTGAAATTTGAAGGCAAGAAGATCCGGACAGTCGAGCTGCCCGGGCCGAGCGCCGCATGATCAGGCAGGAACGTATGTCAGCCTGATCGCCGCATCGCCAATCCGGTCGCTGGAGATCAGGCGAAGCGGCGGACGGGGGCCTGCGAAGAATGGCTTGCCGCGGCCGAGAACGACCGGGTGGAAGTAGAGGCGATACTCATCGATAAGCGCAAGTTCAGTCAGGCTTTGCGCCAGGATTGTTCCGGAAATGTCGACATCTCCGGCAAGTTCGGCCTTCAGGCCGCGAATGACCGCTTCGATGTTGTCGGACACAAGGGTGGCGTTGGGACCGACGGATTGCAACGACCGGGAGATGACCCACTTGTGCTGGGCACGCCAAGCGGCGGCGAAGTCGCGTTCTTGCGGCGTCCACTGAGGATGGTCTTCGTCCCAATAACGCATGATTTCATAGATGCGGCGGCCGTAGATGCTG
>JBAVTG010000145.1:0-51615 GCA_049696015.1 Rhizobiaceae bacterium
CGACAGTGTCTGCAAATCTCTGGGCCGATGGCGCGGTCCAGCTTGGCAAGCTCAACATGGACGAATTCGCCATGGGTTCGTCCAACGAATCCTCCTACTACGGCGCGGTGAAGAACCCGTGGCGCGAAACCGGTTCCAATGCCCATTTTGTGCCGGGCGGCTCGTCCGGCGGCTCGGCTGCCGCAGTGTCCGGCTGGCTTTGCGCTGGCGCAACCGCAACCGATACCGGCGGTTCAATCCGCCAGCCCGCGGCTTTCACTGGCACAGTTGGCATCAAGCCCACCTACGGCCGTTGTTCGCGCTGGGGCATCGTTGCTTTTGCCTCCTCGCTCGATCAAGCCGGTCCAATTGCCCGCGACGTGCGAGATGCGGCAATCATGCTCAAGAGCATGGCCTCCTATGACCCCAAGGATTCCACATCCGTCGACCTTCCGGTGCCTGACTATGAGGCGGCCATCGGTCAGTCGCTGAAAGGCCTTAAGATCGGCATTCCAAAAGAATACCGCATCGATGGCATGCCGGACGACATCGAAGCGCTTTGGCAGCAAGGCATCGCCTGGCTTAAGGATGCCGGCGCTGAAATCGTCGATATCTCGCTGCCCCATACCAAATATGCGCTTCCAGCCTACTACATCGTCGCCCCGGCTGAAGCCTCGTCCAATCTCGCCCGCTATGACGGTGTGCGCTACGGATTGCGCGTGCCGGGTAGAGACATCATCGACATGTATGAAAAGACCCGGGCCGAAGGGTTTGGCCGCGAGGTCAAGCGCCGCATCATGATCGGCACCTATGTGCTGTCGGCCGGCTACTATGACGCCTACTATCTGAAAGCCCAGAAAGTGCGCTCGCTGATCAAGCGCGATTTTGATCTGGCCTACGCCGCGGGTGTCGACGCCATCCTGACACCGGCAACACCATCCGCCGCCTTCAAGATCGGCGATGAAAACCTCAACGCTGATCCGGTGCACATGTATCTGAACGATATTTTCACGGTCACTGTGAACATGGCCGGGCTGCCGGGCATTGCTGTCCCGGCAGGACTGTCGTCAACAGGCCTGCCGCTCGGACTGCAGCTCATCGGCAAGCCGTTCGATGAAGAAACGCTGTTCAAGACAGCGTCTGTCATTGAAAAAGCCGCCGGAAGGTTTACGCCAAATAAATGGTGGTGAGGGCGCAAAGCGCCCTCATTTCAATTGCTTACTCGCGTCCCATAAAATTGGCCTTGCCGAGCGGAACACCGTTCTTGCGTGCCACGGCATAAGCCATGGACGCGTGGAAATAGATGTTGGGCAGCGCGTAATTGGTCAGGTAAGTCTGCGCCGGCATTGTCATTTCGCTGTTTGGCAGCTTGATGGTCACCGCGCGTTCTTCCTGTCCATCAAGGTCTGAGGCCTTGAACGACTTCACAAACTCGACGGTCTTGGCAATGCGGGACTGAAGCTCGGCAACCGTTGTTTCCGTGTCTTCAAACTTCGGATTTTCCTTGCCGGAAATGCGGGCCATAGCGCCCTTTGCATGGTCGCAAGTGATCTGCACCTGCCTGGTCATCGGCAGCATGTCTTCAATCAGCCGGTCGCCGAGGATGGTCTCGGCTTCATTACCCTTGGACTGGGCGAACTCACCGGTCTTCTTGAGCGTGATCGTCAGGCTGGTCAATATCTGGAGAAGAGCAGGCACGGTAGCCGCATAAAGCGAAATGGTCATGGTGATTCCTTGCAAATTGGCCGTTTTCAGCCTGCGCTTCAAATCGGGCATTCGCCCCACATTTACAAGACCGGAACAAAACCTTCGATCAAATCGCGCAATTCGGGTTCGTGCACACTCGCCGCCGCCTCATCGAGCGTCATCCAGTGGCGCTTGCGTTCTGATTTTTCCGGCCATTTAGACAGGATTTTTGTTGTTTCAAACGCATAGACCATCACCCTGCATGGCAGCGCAAAGCCGGGCCCGAAGATCTTTCTGTAGTCATAATGGCCAATCGGTCTGGCTGTCACTTTTCCGAAAACGCCGGCTTCCTCGAAGGCTTCAATTGACGCGGCCTTTGAATCCTTGGTCTTTTTCATCGGCCAGCCTTTGGGAATGACAAAGCGGCCAGTGTCGCGGCTGGTGACAAGCAGCACCTTGAGCACGCCTTCATCCATGCGCCAAACCAGCGCGCCAACCTGCTTGCGCATCAGTTCGGCGGCAAGTCCGCCTGAGTTTGGCTGTTGGTTCATAAGCAAGGCTGTCACATCAAGTCCGGGACTGTTCCCCGAAATTGATTATCCGGCAAACAGGTTTATCACCCGTTTATCGCGCAGCCTGACGCAGGTTTGTTGCGCTTTTATGACGACTGAAAGGACGAATTTCAGCCTTTGTGGTCTTCAGCTATCGGCGCTTGATAGGTTAGACCCATGTCCCAGGGGAAATAGATCCATGTATCTTGGCTGACTTCGGTCACAAACGTATCAACCAGCGGGCGGCCCTTCGGCTTGGCGTATACTGTGGCAAAATGTGCTTTGGGCATCATCGCCCGGACTATCGCCGCCGTCTTTCCGGTGTCGGTCAGGTCGTCGATCACCAGTACTTCTTCGCCTTCGTTTTCGAGAAGTTCTGGCGATATGTCCTTGAGAACTTTGAGCTCTCCCTGCTCGGAATACTCGTGGTAAGAGGCAATGCAAACTGTTTCGATCAGCCGGATACCGAGTTCCCGGCAGATCACTGCCGCAGGCACAAGTCCGCCACGGGTGATGACCACCATTGCCTTCCATTTTTTGTCGGAAGCTGCCAACCGCCACGCAAGTGCGCGGGCATCGCGGTGAAACTGGTCCCAGGAGACGGGAAATGCTTTTTCTGGCATGGACATGGCGCACTCCGGGCAATTGGCGGGATTGTATGTCGCCTTAATCTGAAAGTGCGTCTGATGGCAAGCGCGCCTAGCCAGCGGGCGCTTGTTTGAGGTTGGCTGCAGTATGAAGGTTGCCAAGCATGGCGCGCACGGCTTCAGCCGCCGCCTGCAATGCCGCATCCTCGCGTGACCGCACGATCAGTTCCACCGCGTAACCGCCGTCGATCATTTTCGGATAGGAACCGATGATCGTATCCGGATGCGCCTTCTGGATTTCACCCAGCAGGCCGCCGATAATTCCTTCGCCATAGGGGCAGTGAATTGCGACAGATTTGAGCACTTCCCCGCTCTGGAGTGTTGGCAACACCTGATCCAGCATCGTCTCAAACACCGAGGGCACGCCCGCCATCACATGCACGTTTCCGATTATGAAGCCCGGCGCTACCGAAACTTTGTTCGCGATGAGCGCCGCACCGCGCGGCATGCGCGCCATGCGCTGGCGCGTTTCATTGAATTCAATGCCGCGAGCCGCATAGGAATCGCCCAAAAGCTTCATGGCGCGGGCATCATGCTCGCAAGGCAAATCAAATGCCGCTGAAACTGCGTCCGCTGTAATGTCATCATGGGTAGGCCCGATCCCGCCAGACGTGAACACATACGTGTAACGCAGCCGCAGCGCATTAAGCGCTGCGACAATGTCTGCTTCGTCATCGGCAACGATGCGCACTTCCTTTAGATCGATGCCCGCGGCGGTCAGCATGGTGGCCAGATGCCCGATGTTTCTGTCCTTCGTCCGGCCGGACAATAATTCGTCGCCGATAGCGAGCATGGCGGCCGTGATGCGCTCTGACATGTCATTCTTCCCTGTTGTTTCCGAGATAGGTCCAAGTTCCGTCTCCGGCAAGGGCCAGGCGCAGTGCTTGCAACCCGGAGCTTACTCCATTAGGCACGGAAATCTGCGGACGTGGCGGAATTGGTAGACGCAAGGGACTTAAAATCCCTCGATCCTTGATCGTACGGGTTCGATTCCCGTCGTCCGCACCATATATCGGGAGCAGCGCATCGCTTGCGATTTAAAACAGCGCGATGCAATGAGATTGCATGCAACGCAAAACATTCCTTTCCGTTGAACGCTCCGCCACTGGCCATCGCTGGGTTGAACGGCTCGACGCGCGCGGCGCAAACGCTGCGCTGGCGATTGCCCAAAAGCACGCGATCCCCGATCTGGTGTCTCGCATCCTTGCCGGGCGCGGTGTCGCCGAAGACGATGCGCCGGCCTATCTTGATCCGGCTCTTCGTGACCTCATGCCTGATCCGCACGTCGTCACCGATCTGGAAGCGGTGGCCGCGCGGCTCGCCAGTGCGGTCCTTACGCGCGAACCCGTCGCCATATTCGGCGACTATGACGTCGATGGCGCGGCCTCTTCGGCGCTGTTATCGCGCGTAATGGCGCACTTTTCGGTGCCCCATGAAATCTACATCCCAGACCGCATTTTTGAAGGTTACGGCCCAAACCCCGCAGCCATGGAAGAGCTTGTCAAGCGCGGCGCAAAGCTCATTGTCACGGTTGATTGCGGCACCAACAGCGCCGCAGCTATTGCAGCAGGCCGGGCGGCTGGCGCTGATGTGATCGTCATTGACCATCATCAGCCGGGCGGGCCATTGCCCAAAGGCGTGGCTGTCGCCAATCCGAACCGCGAGGATGACCTGTCCGGTCTTGGCCACCTGTGCGCCGCTGGCGTTGTTTTCATGGTGCTGGTCGATGTGATGCGCCAATTGCGTGGCAAAACCGCGATCCCGCTGCCGGATCTGCTCGGCCTTCTTGATCTGGTCGCGCTTGCCACCGTTTGTGACGTGGTGCCCTTGACCGGCCTCAATCGCGCCTTTGTTGTCAAGGGGCTGCAGCTGGCGCGCAGCTTTGCCAACCCTGGCCTCGCTGAACTTGCTCGCGTGTCGCGCATTGGCGAGCCGTTGAGCGCCTTTCATCTCGGCTTTCTGATCGGCCCGCGTATCAATGCTGGCGGGCGCATCGGCGATGCTGCACTTGGCGCGCGGCTTCTGACGCTTGATGATCCAGGCGAAGCGCGCGCCATTGCCGAGCGGCTTGATCAGTTGAATGGCGAACGGCAGGCAATGGAAAAGGCTATGCTTGAAGAGGCCGAAGCGCAGGCTGGTCCTGATCTCAATGAAGGCGGCCCGCCGGTGATTGTAGTGGCGCAGGACAAATGGCACCCCGGTATTGTTGGCCTCATTGCCGCGCGCATGAAAGAAAAGGCCCGCCGTCCGGCCTTTGCCATAGCCTTCAATCCATCGGGCGCCGGCACCGGATCCGGTCGTTCGATTCCCGGTGTTGATCTGGGCCGTTTGGTGCGCAAAGCTGTCGAGGCCGGTTTGCTGGTCAAGGGCGGCGGCCATGCCATGGCGGCGGGCATCACAATCGAAAAGTCGCGCATGGGCGATTTTCGTGCCTTCCTGGAAATTGAAGCCAGAGAACGCGTCGCCGGCTTGTTGGCCGATACGGAATTGGAGATTGACGGCGCCGTCGCCGCCGGCGGCGCTACGCTGGATTTGATTGAAATGATCGAACGGGCAGGGCCCTATGGCTCGGGCAACCCGGCGCCGCTGTTTGTCCTGCCTAATCACCGTCTTGCCCACACAAGGCTCGTTGGCACCGGCCATGTCTCGGCATCTTTGACCGCTATGGACAAATCCACCTTGCAGGCCATTGCCTTCCGGGCGGAAGGGGCACCCCTTGGCGATTTCCTCCATGCCAATGTCGGCCAGATTGTCCATATCGCGGGGCACCTGTCGGTCAATCATTTCAACGGGCGCCGCTCGGTTCAGTTGCGTATGGTGGATGCGGCGCTGCCCAGCCGGTTTTAGGCAGGAAAGGCCCTGGTCGCACTGCCGGGTGAAATAACCAGTGCGCCAGCATGACTGCCGACCGTTCAAACCAGCGGCATTACGTGTTTCAGCGCATATACGAACTGTTTACCATCCCAACCATTCTCAAAATTGCCCGTTGACGAAAGAACAAAGAAAGAACATAAAGCGAATAAGAACGAAACAAAGGAGAGATTCTCATGCCCGGCCTCGCACAAGACACATTGTCCTTCCTGACGGTCTCGCTGTTCATTGCCACATTCGCGGCCTATCTCGGCGCGTTCTGACCTGTTGATTACGGGCGTCATATGACGGATTGCGCCGGTTTTTGTAGACGCGTTCGCGCTGCTGATTGATAGTCTGTCGGAAGCAGAATCGGCAGGTGCAGTGTGACGGGCAGAATCGACAGCGGACAGGCGGCACCTTTTATCCATCTGCGGGTGCATTCGGCCTATTCGCTCCTCGAAGGCGCGCTGACAATCAGCAAGATTGTTGATTTCGCACTCACCAGCGGAGCGCCTGCCATCGGCATTTGCGACACCAACAATCTGTTTGGCGCTCTGGAATTTGCACAAAAGGCGTCCAAAGCGGGTATCCAGCCGGTCATCGGCTGTCAGCTGGCAATTGATTTTTGTGACGCCGGGCAGGGCGGCGTGCCAGCCAAACGACATGATGCGGCGCTGGCGTCCATATTGTTGATCGCTGCAACTGAGCAGGGTTATGCCAATCTGGTCCGCCTTGTCAGCCGCGCCTACATGGAAACCCCGCCGGGCGAGGCGGTGCACATTCAAGCGGCGTGGCTCGAAAGTCAGGCCGAAGGGATGATTTTACTGAGCGGTGGCGTGACCGGGCCGCTCGACGAGTTGATCGGAAGTGCGCGCGAAGCGGCCCTGGCGCGCCTTGTCCGGCTGCGTGCAGCCTTTGCTGATCGGCTGTACATTGAGATTCAGCGCCCACAAGGCTACGACAAGGCACACGAAGCCCGGATGGTTTCGCTCGCCTATGATGAGAAACTTCCGCTGGTCGCGACGAACGAGGCGTTTTTTCTCAAACGGGAAGATTTTGAATCGCACGATGCGCTGATGGCCATTGCCGCCGGGGCGCTGATGTCTGAAGACAATCGCCGCCGGGTGACGCCGGATAATCATTTGCGCTTGCCCTCCGACATGGCCAAGCTATTTGCCGACTTGCCCGAAGCGATTGCCAACACGAGCGAGATTGTCCGGCGTTGCTCATATTATCCGGAAGGCCGCAGCCCGATCCTGCCGCGATTCACCGGCGCTAATGGTGAGGGAGAAGCGGCGCTTGCCGAAGAGGCGCAAGAGCTCAAGCGGCAGGCGCACCTTGGACTTGTCGAACGTCTTGCCAGATCCGGCGCCGTGGCCGGTTATACAGATCAAGACTACCGCGAGCGGCTCGACTTTGAGCTCTCCGTCATCGAGCGGATGAAGTATCCTGGGTATTTCCTGATCGTTGCCGATTTTATCAAATGGGCCAAGGCGCAAGGTATTCCCGTCGGTCCGGGCCGCGGCTCCGGCGCCGGTTCGTTGGTCGCCTATGCGCTGACCATCACCGACGTCGATCCGTTGCGCTTTTCATTGCTGTTCGAACGTTTCCTGAACCCGGATCGCGTGTCGATGCCGGACTTTGACATCGACTTCTGCCAGGAGCGACGCGACGAAGTGATCCGCTATGTGCAGGAGCGCTACGGCCGCGATCAGGTTGCCCAGATCATCACATTTGGAACCCTGCAGGCGCGGGCCGTGCTGCGCGATGTCGGGCGGGTGCTTGAGATGCCGTATGGCCAGGTGGACCGGCTTTGCAAGCTTGTGCCCTCGAACCCGGCCAATCCGGTGACGCTGGCTAAAGCCATCGAAGGCGAGCCGCGGTTGCAGGAAGAGCGCGACAAAGAGCCGGTGGTCGAGCGCCTGCTGACGATTGCGCAAAAGCTCGAAGGCCTATACCGCCACGCCTCGACCCATGCTGCCGGCATTGTGATTGGCGACCGGCCGCTGTCCGAACTGGTGCCACTCTACCGTGATCCGCGCTCGGATATGCCGGTCACACAGTTCAACATGAAGTTTGTCGAGCAGGCCGGTCTGGTCAAATTTGACTTTCTCGGCCTTAAAACCCTGACCGTACTCGATATGGCGGTGCGCCTGGTCAAACGGCGCGGCATTGATGTCGATCTGGCGGATTTGCCGCTCGATGATGCCAAGACATATGAAATGCTGTCGCGCGGCGAGACGGTTGGCGTGTTCCAGGTGGAATCGGCGGGCATGCGCAAGGCGCTGATCGGCATGAAGCCGGACCGGATCGAAGACATTATTGCGCTCGTCGCGCTCTACCGCCCGGGTCCGATGGAAAACATACCAACCTATAATGCCCGCAAGAATGGCGAGGAGGAACTGGCCTCAATCCATCCGCGCATCGACCATCTCCTGAAAGAAACCCAAGGCGTCATCGTCTATCAGGAACAGGTGATGCAAATCGCGCAGGTCCTGTCCGGTTATACGTTGGGTGAAGCCGATCTCCTGCGCCGTGCCATGGGCAAAAAGATCCGCGCTGAAATGGACCAGCAGCGCGAACGCTTTGTCGAGGGCGCTGTCGAGCGCGGCGTTGCCAAGCCGCAGGCCAACATGATTTTCGATCTGCTTGCCAAGTTTGCCGACTATGGTTTCAACAAATCGCATGCTGCTGCCTATGCCATTGTTTCCTTCCAGACTGCCTTCATGAAAGCCCATTATCCGGTCGAATTCCTCGCCGCGTCGATGACCTACGATATGGCCAATACCGACAAGCTGAGTGACTTTCGCCGTGACGCCCAGCGCATGGGCATTTTGGTCGAGCCGCCCTCGGTTGTGAATTCTCACCGCATTTTCGAGGTTGGCGAAAACCGGATTTACTATTCGCTCGCTGCCATAAAGGGCATCGGAGAGGCAGCGGTGGACCATTTGGTCGAGATGCGGGCAGAGCGCCCGTTCAAATCAATTGAAGATTTCCTGACCCGTATCGATCCGAAAATCATCAACCGCCGTGTGCTGGAAAGCCTGATAAACGCCGGCGCGCTGGACCAGTTTGGCCACGACCGGGCGCGGCTGATGGCCGGACTTGACCGGATGATCGGCCTTTCGGCGCGTACGCAAGGCGAGGCCGCCTCGGGCCAAGTCGACATTTTCTCTGCTTTCGGTGCAGCAGAGCCGGAAAAACTGGTCTTGCCGGCAGCAACGCCGTGGCTCCCGGCAGAAAAGCTGCACCGGGAATACCAGGCGGCAGGCTTCTACCTGTCCGCCCATCCGCTCGATGAGTATCAAAGCCTGCTCCATAAGCTGCGCGTTCAGACCTATGCTGAGTTCGCCAGTGCCGTGCGGCGCGGTGTCACCGCCGGTCGGCTGGCAGGCACTGTGACGTCAAAATCCGAACGCCGCACCAAGACCGGCAATAAAATGGGCATCATCAGTTTTTCGGATTCCACCGGACAGTTTGAAGGCGTGCTGTTTTCTGAAATGCTTGCCGAATACCGCGATTTGCTGGAGCCCGGTCGCTCGCTTGTTCTGACGGTTTCCGCCGACGACAGGCCGGAAGGAATCAATTTGCGTATTCAAACAATCCAGTCGCTGGAAGATGAAGCCGCGCGTGTGCAGAAATCGCTGCGGGTCTTCCTGCGTGACGCAGGGCCGGTTGCATCGCTCGCTCCTGTGTTGAGCCAGCGTGGCGAAGGGCAGGTATCGCTCATTTTGATTCAAGATAATGGCAGGCGCGAAGTCGAGATCGAGTTGAAAGACCGCTACCGCATCACCCCGCAGATCGCTGCTGCCCTCAAGGGCGTCAAGGGCGTTGTGGATGTGGAGCTGGTTTAGAACCAAAACTGGAAAGTTGCCGCTTTGTCGAAGCGGCGCATGCGCCTGAACCTAAATGGGATCAGTATGCGCAAATATGAAAACTACATGAAACAACCCATGCACCTATCGCATGGCTCCATCCCATGATCTGATCTTGCTGCGCTGCACAATTGGCCCCATCTTCACTTCAGGGAGCGAGAATAAGGAGAATGAAGATGAAGAAGACCTTTTTGTCCGCCCTGTTTGCAAAGCAGCCGTCGCGGCGCGAACGCGAGATGGCCTATCTAGGCCGCTCGGTCTCGATCTATGATCTTGAACGGCGTGAACGTGAAATTGCGCTAGGCAAGTTCCGCGCATCCTAAACTGTTGCCGGTGCGGGCATCGTGCCCGCGCCATTGCTTTCTAATGTTTCTTTGCCTGCACAAGATAAGCGGGGATTGTCGTATCGCCCAGGATGCGCGCTGCTTCCAGCCGGTGCAAACCTTCGACAATGATGTGCCGCTTGCCATCAAAGCGCACCATGATCGGCAGTTTCATACCATTTTCCAAAATATCCTCGGCCAGTTTGCGAGCCTTTTCGGCGTCCAGCAGCTTGCGCCGCTCGAGTGGTATGTAAATCGAATCAACTGGCACCTGGTGGATTCTCAGCATGGCATGCTCCCGGCTTCCCTTTGGCACAGATGCCAGCAATTTGGCAGCCAGGTTACGCTGCGTCCACAGTTGCGCCAACCGCAACGTGTCACTTGATAGCTAACAAACATGGTGAACCGTTCGTAAACCAATTGCCGCTATCGTCCCAGGCTGGGGTTTGGAGTCGTGGCGTCCATGATAATCGAGCAGTTCCTGAGTTGGGTTGACAGCGCAAAGGCACAAAACCGCGAGGCTGCAGCCTCGGCACTTGCGCGAGCCTATCTGCAATCCGATCTGTCTATCGAAGACCGCTGTGCTGCGGAAGCGGCGCTCACCATGCTTCTTGACGACCCATCGCCGCTCGTGCGCATGGCGCTTGCCGAGGCGCTCTCCACCAGCCATCACGCGCCCGTGCATGTCATTTCTGCGCTCGCTGCAGACCAGCCTGAAATTTCCGGCATGGTGCTCGTCCGCTCGCCGCTCTTGTCAGATTCAGATTTGATAGACCGCGTTGCGCTCGGTTCGGAAGAAGTCCAATGCGCCATCGCTCTTCGTCCGCAATTGTCTGCCAGCGTTTGTGCTGCGCTTGCTGAAGTTGGTTGCGCAGCTGCTTGCGAAGCGTTGTTGGCAAATCATGGCGCTAGAATGGTAACACTTTCCATCCGCCGCCTGGTTGAACGCTTTGGTGATCGCGCTGAGATGCGCGAACGTCTTCTTGCCGATCCGCGGCTTCCCGCAGATGGGCGGCACGCGCTCGCCGTCAATGTTGGCAAGGCGTTATCCGGCATGGGGCTGGTTCAGGCATTGATTGGCTCAAAACGGGCTGAACGCATCACGCGCGAAGCAACGGCGCAGGCCTGTCTTGATCTCATCGACAGTTCGCCAGCAAGCGAACATCCAGCTCTGATTGAACATCTGCGCCTATCTGGCGACCTCAACACGGCCTTTGTTTTACGGGTTCTTGTGCACGGCAAAGTCGGGTTTTTTGCTTCTATTCTTGCTGCGCTCTCATCGCAGGACGAAACGCGTATCAAGGCGCAGCTTGCGCATGGCCGTGCCTCCATCCTGCTGGCGCTTTTCCGCCGTTGCGGCTTTACTGATATGGTCTGTGCTCTCCTGGTGCGCGGTCTGGATTGCTGGCGTGCTGTTGCAAACGGCAAACTGCAAGCCGGTCCGCAAGAAGTTGCTCGGCTCATGCTGCAGCATTTCAATGCCGCTGAAACAACGCCGGCTTTCGCCCATGGCAATGATGATTTGGTCGCGCTGATCCGCTCGATTTATCTGGAAACAATCCGCGAAAACGGCCGCCGCCACGCCGAAGCGATCAAGGCCGCTTAAATATCCAATTCCGTCGCGAACTCCGCCCGTTCCTGAATGAAACGGAAGCGGGCTTCCGGCTTGGTGCCCATCAGATCATCGACCGTCCGTGCAGTGTCGGCCACGTCAGCACCTGCAATCTCGACCTTAAGGAGCATGCGCTTCCTTGGGTCCATGGTCGTTTCCTTCAGCTGCGAAGCCATCATTTCGCCAAGGCCTTTGAAACGACCGATGTCGATCTTGCCGCGCCCGGTGAACTCGCTCTTGAGGAGTTCTTCCTTGTGCAAATCGTTGCGGGCGTACAGTGTCTTGGCGCCCTGCGTAATCCGGTAAAGCGGTGGCACGCCCAGGAACAAATGGCCGTTACGGATAAGATCAGGCATTTCCTGATAAAAGAACGTGATCAGCAACGAGGCAATATGCGCGCCGTCCACGTCCGCATCGGTCATGATG
The DNA here is from genome assembly GCA_049696015.1 of Rhizobiaceae bacterium. Taxonomy (GTDB): domain Bacteria; phylum Pseudomonadota; class Alphaproteobacteria; order Rhizobiales; family Rhizobiaceae; genus JANMEX01. Next base: position 11,953 of record JBAVTG010000145.1, read on the forward strand.
ATGACGCGGCCGTAGCGCAAATCCTCGTCGCGGTATTTTGAGCGTGTGCCGCATCCGAGCGCCTGAATAAGATCGCCAATCTGCTGGTTGGCTTGCAACTTGTCCCGTCCGGCGCTGGCAACGTTGAGGATCTTGCCACGAAGCGGCAGCACAGCTTGCGTTGCCCTGTCACGGGCCTGTTTGGCCGAGCCGCCAGCGCTGTCGCCTTCGACAATGAAGATTTCAGCGCCTTCAGCCGAGTTTTGCGTGCAATCCGCAAGTTTGCCCGGCAGGCGCAGTTTGCGCACAGCAGTCTTGCGCGAAACTTCCTTTTCCTGTCGGCGGCGCAACCGCTCTTCCGCTCGCTCCACCACCCAGTCGAGCAGTTTCGATGCGTCTTGCGGCGAGTCAGCCAGCCAGTGGTCAAACGGATCACGCAAGGCGTTCTCGACGATCCGTTGCGCTTCTACCGTTGCCAGCCTGTCTTTGGTCTGGCCGACAAACTCCGGCTCGCGGATAAAAACAGAGAGCATCGATGCGCACGACACCATGACATCGTCGGCAGTGACGATTGAAGCCCGTTTGTTGCCCGTCAGTTCGGCATAGGCTTTCAGCCCCTTGGTGATTGCAGTGCGAAGGCCCGCTTCATGCGTGCCGCCTTCTGCTGTCGGGATAGTGTTGCAGTAGGAATTCGTAAAGCCATCGCCGCCATACCAGGTTACAGACCATTCGACGGAGCCGTGGCCGGACTTGTCTGTCTTGCCGGCAAACATGTCGCGTGTGACCTGAAATTCGCTTCCAAGTTGCGCTGCCAGATAGTCCTTCAATCCGCCGGGAAAATGGAACACTGCTTTTTCCGGCGGCGCGTCTTTGGTGGTCAATAGAGACGGGTCGCAGGACCAACGGATCTCGACGCCGCCAAACAGGTAGGCTTTGGAGCGCGCCATGCGGTAGAGCCGTGCCGGCTCGAATTTCGCATCCTTGCCGAAAATCTGCGGGTCGGGATGAAACCGGACCTTGGTGCCGCGCCGGTTGTGAACTTCACCAAGCTCTTCGATTTTGCCTTGCGCAATGCCGCGGGAAAATCGCTGCCGGTAAAGTCTGCGGTTTCGTGCCACTTCGACTTCGAGAACATCGGAAAGCGCGTTGACCACCGACACGCCTACGCCGTGCAGACCGCCGGACGTTTCGTATACTTTGGAGTCGAATTTGCCGCCCGAGTGAAGTGTGGTCATGATGACTTCGAGCGCCGACTTGTCCTTGTATTTGGGGTGTGGGTCGACCGGAATGCCGCGGCCATTGTCAGTGACGGTCAGAAATCCGCCGGCTTCCAGTTCAACTTCAATGAAAGATGCATGGCCGGCAACAGCTTCATCCATCGAATTGTCGATGATTTCGGCAAACAGATGATGCAGCGCCTTTTCGTCAGTGCCGCCGATATACATGCCGGGTCGCATGCGCACCGGTTCGAGACCTTCGAGAACGACGATGTCTGCCGCCGAATAGCTTTCGGTGCTTGCCTGCGCTTTCTGGGGTGCTGCTCGTTCCTTCGCCGGCTGTGACGGCTCAATTGCAGGCCTTGTCGGCATTTGCGGCAGATCGCCAAAGAGGTCGGTCGAATCCGTCATGCAATCCTCGGTTCAGGTACTAGGTTCGAATCAGCGGCGACAATGCCACGGAAGCGTCGGTCATGCGAGGCTCGGGCAGGGCGCTTTCGGGTTCACCGTTAAATTGCCCACATCAACCTGATGATAACCATAGGCACACAAAGGCGGGGTATTCCGGCGGTATTTAGACTTGTCTTTAGGAATGAAAGCGATGATGGCCGCAATTAAGAAAACGAACAGGCGGGCATATTTTGAAGGGCAAACTGGTACCAATGGTCGGACTGGCAGTCGTTTTTGGCGCCTTGTCCATTTTTGTTGCTGACCGGTTTGTCAAATCGCAGACGCCGGCCGCGCAGCCTTTGGCCGTAGAATCGGCAAACGCAAACCAGCCTTCGATCGAAACGAAGAAGATCCTTGTCGCCTCCACGGCATTGAAATTCGGCATGGAAGTTACGCCTGAGACCGTGCAGGAAGTCGACTGGCCAGCAAACTCCTTGCCTGTTGGCTCATTCTCTTCGCTGTCAGAACTGACCGATGGGGGCAAGCGCGTCGTTCTGTCGCCGATGGCCGCCAATGAACCAGTGCTGCTCGCCAAACTGTCGGGCAAAGACGGCCGCGCCTCTTTGTCAAACCTTTTGGAACCGGGCATGCGCGCCGTCTCAATCCGGGTCGACGATATCACCGGCGTTGCGGGCTTTGTCACCCCCGGCGACCGTGTTGATGTTCTGTTGACGCGGCAAAAGACGAATGTGCAGCAGCAGTCGAACTCCGAAGAAGTAACCGCAGCAACGCCAACGTCCGAACTGGCATCTGAGGTCATTCTTCAAAACGTCAAGATTTTGACCACTGACCAAACCGCTGACCAGTCAGCTACCCAGCCGACAATTGCGCGCTCGGTGACGGTCGAAGTAAGCACTGATGACGCACAAAAGGTCGCACTTGCCCAGCAGTTGGGCACTATGTACCTGCTGCTGCGCTCGGCTGGCGACGCCTCAGCGGCAGGAAATTCAAGCCTGTCTGCATCCGGCTTTGACAAAAAGGACGTTGTCTCGGCCTCAGTCGCAACTTCGCCGTCAATTCTCAGTCTCGAAAATGAAGGACCGAAATATCGCTCGCTCGTCGTGACGCGGGGTCATACGGGCGAAACGTTTTCAGTCATCGACGAAAAGCTAAGCAAACCAACGTCAATTGACGGCACGAACAACTGACCGCGAATGCGGCTTTAGACTAGGGGCATGACCATGCGGGCTTGGGGAACGGGGAAATGGCTTGGCGCGAGTGTCGCGCTGGCGGTGCTGGCACTGAGTGTCGGATCGACACAAGTTGCTTACGCCGATGACGGCGTCATCAATATTGTTGCAGGCAAGACAAAGTCGATCAAGATCGCCAAAGGCAAGCCCAAGACCATCCGGATTGACCGGGGTTTTGCCGAAATTGTCGTCGGCGACCCGGAAGTTGCAAACATTACGCCGCTGACCAACCAATCATTTTACGTTTTGGGCCACAAGCTCGGAACTACCGGCATTGCGCTGTTTGATGATGACAAGAAGCTGATCGGTTCGGTCGACGTGGAAGTGACTTATGACACGCAGCAACTCAACACGGCCATTCAACAGAACGTACCGGATTCGAGCATCAAGGCGTCGTCTGCCAATGGACAGATCGTGCTCTCCGGCGCAGCGGCTGACAAGGTTTCTGCTGAAAAAGCCAAGACGATCGCCAAGCAGTTCAATGAAGGCAACGATGTAATCGATTCTGTCAACGTCACGTCTTCCCAGCAGGTGCAACTGGACGTCCGCTTTGTTGAAATCAACCGCCAGTCTGTGACCAAGCTCGGTATCAAGGCCGGCGCAAATTTCGTTCAGGGAATTGATGGCTCGGATTGGCTTTTCAAGGACGGATCGTTTCCGCAATCCCGCGCCGGGGCTGGTCAAATCGTCGGTCAGCTGGTTGCTGGCGGCCTCTCAATCGACGCTACGATTGACGCACTTGAAACAAAGGGTCTCGCACGGCGTCTTGCCGAACCGAATCTCGTGGCGCGGTCGGGGCAAAAGGCGAGCTTTCTCGCAGGCGGTGAATTCCCCATCCCTGTCGCACAGAAGGACGGCGTCATCACGGTTGAGTTCAAGAAATACGGAGTCAGCCTCGAATTCACGCCGACAGTGTTGAAAGACGGTCTGATATCTCTCGATATCGCACCAGAGGTTTCCTCTGTAGACCAGTCAAGCGCGTACAATGTCGGAAACATCTCAATTCCTGGTTTTATCGTGCGTCGCGCTGAAACTTCGGTTGATCTGAAAAGCGGTCAAAGTTTCATGATTGCCGGCCTGCTTCAGACATTCAACGATGTGAACTTGGAACGAGTGCCTGGTGTCGGCAAAGCGCCGGTCATCGGTTCGCTGTTTTCCTCGAAGGGCTACCAGCGCCGCGAAACCGACCTCGTCATTATCGTGACGCCGCACCTCGTCCGCCCGGTTGATCCATCCAAGAAATTGGCAACGCCATTTGACAAGACACTGCCGCCCTCGAACGTCGATCTGTTTGCGGCCAATGTCGATGAAATCCAGGTTTCCGACACCAACCGCGCAAAAGGCAGCGCGACAAAATTGAAATCTGCAAACGGTGCTGGTCATTTTCTTGACCTGACCGAACCCAAGTGAAGGCGCGCAACATGAACAGGATCATTCCGATCATATCTATGGCCGTTACGCTTGCGGCTTCCGGCTGCGCCAAAGACGACACCTTGCGGACCGAAGGCCTGACTTTGGGCGCTGGCGATGCAATGGCAAGAAACACGGCCTTGCAAATCATCGACCCATGGCCAGCCGGTGTTGAGGATACCGATTTGGACACGCCGAATGATCGCGGCGGTGTTGACGGCGACGGAACCACGCCTGCCGGTGGCGGCGCGCCAGCGACGACGGCGCCCGGCGGCGCACAGTAAGGGCAGGGGAACAAGACCATGAGCGACGATAATTCAAAACGCATTGCCATCGTTTCGACCGACGCGACATTTGTGCAGGAAACGCGAGCCGCATTTGCCTCATCAGACAAGATTGAACTGCGCGCCATCGACAAAAGCGTAACGGAGCTGCGCGGCGACCTTCAGGACATGGAATGCGCTGTCGCGATTGTGGATTTGAATTCGCGCAAACTTGACGAGCTGGAATCCCTGCAGCGCATCATGCGCCGCCTCGATGGCCGCGTCCCTGTTGTCGTTGTCACCCAGGAGTTCGATGCCGCGGCCGTGCGCATGCTGGTACAGATGCAAGTCGCCGATTTTCTGGTCAAACCAATCACGACGGCTGATCTGGTCCGTTCATGCATTCGCGCCCTCAAGGGTCCGGAAAAGAACGAAAATTCTGAATCACAGGTTTATACATTCATGCCCGCCGCTGGTGGCGTCGGCTCGACGACCATGGCAATTGAAACGGCGTTTCTCCTGCACAATTCGGCATCGCGCGCCGCGTCAACCTGTGTCGTTGACTTGAATTTCCAGCAAGGCGTTTGTGCCGAATACCTGGATATTGAACCGCGTTTTGACATCACCGAAATCGAAAACCAGCCTGAACGTCTTGATCGCCATTTGCTTGACGTGATGCTGTCCAAACACGAAAGCGGCCTGTGCGTTCTTGCGGCTCCCGTGCAGCCGACGGAAATGCGCTCGTTCAACGCCGAAGTTGTCGTGCGCATGCTGGATCTAGTCTCGGCCTATTTCGACAATGTCGTTATCGATATGCCGCGCACCTGGTTCCCGTGGACTGAGACGGTGCTGTTGGGGTCCAACAAGCTTTACATCGTTTCGGAAATGACCGTGCCGTGCCTGCGCCATACCCAGCGCCTGATCCAGGCTATCCTCCAGAACACCAATAAGCAGATCAAGCCCAATGTCATCATCAACCGCTTTGAAAAGCGCGCTTTTGAAAACGGCATCCGCACCGCCGATGTTGAATCGGTGCTCGGTGAGCATTTTGCCGGCGGTGTTTCCAACAACTACAGGCTGGTTCGCGAAGCGGTCGATCGCGGTGTCCCACTGCACCACATCGATCCTAATGCTAATGTTATCAATGATTTGCGGAAGATTATTCTCCCGGAGGAAGTCGTAGTTGTTGACACGAAAAGGCGCAGCTTTCTGCAATACGGCAAGTCCTTGCTGAAAAAAGCCGGTTAAGCATCGGACAGGGCGGGGGAAACAACATGTCTAGCCGATTTTCAATGATTCAGAAAAAGCCGACTGCCGAGGCCGTTGCCAAGGTAGCCGCGACTGCCGAGCAAGCACGCGAGGTGCAGATCCCGCGGTCGATGATCTTGGACAAGGTGGAACCTGCTGCTCAGCCGCAGCAGAACCGCACCAACGACCGTGTTCTTGATGCCAAGGTCCGCCTGCATCGCAAGCTCATCGAAGAACTCAACCTGCCTGCGCTCGAACGCTTGCCGGTGGAAGAGGTGCGGCGTGAGATACTCGCCTACGTATCCGAACAGGTTCGTGAAGAGCGTCTTGCGCTCAATGTCGCCGAGTTGGATTCACTGGTCGACGATATCGTCGACGAAATGGTTGGCCTCGGCCCCCTTGAGCCACTGCTAAAAGACCCTACGATTTCCGACATTTTGATAAACGGTCACGAAAATTGCTTTGTCGAACGCGCCGGCAAACTGGTGCCGATACACGTGCCGTTCAAGGACGAGGCGCATCTGGTGCGTATCGTCAACAAGATCGTCGCCGCGGTCGGCCGCCGTATCGATGAATCGCAGCCGATGTGCGATGCGCGCATGCTCGATGGCTCGCGTTTCAACGCGGCAATCCGCCCTGTTGGTGTTGATGGTCCGCTGGTCTCGATCCGCAAATTCTCCAAGAACAAGCTCGGCCTGCACAAACTGGTCGAATTTGGCGCATTGACGCAGCCCATGGCCGAAGTCATTGCCGCCGCTGTGCATGCCCGCGTCACTACAATCATTTCTGGCGGCACCGGCACCGGCAAGACCACCATGCTCAACGCCCTGTCGGCATTCATCCCGGACGATGAGCGGCTGATCACCATTGAGGATGCCGCAGAACTTCAGCTTCAACAACCGCATGTCGCTCGCATGGAAACCCGTCCTGCCAATGTTGAAGGCAATGGCGAGATCCGCCAGCGCGATCTTGTGAAGAATGCCCTGCGCATGCGCCCGGACCGTGTCATTCTCGGCGAATGCCGCGGCGAAGAAGCATTCGACATGCTGCAGGCGATGAACACCGGCCATGAAGGCTCAATGGCCACCATCCACGCCAACACACCTCGCGATGCTGTTTCCAGATTGGAGCAGATGCTTGGCATGACCGGCATGCCGATGACGGTCCAGTCAATCCGTAGCCAGATTTCTTCGGCCATCGGCCTGATTGTCCAGCTGACGCGCCTGTCTGACGGCAAGCGTAAGGTAACTTCCATCGCCGAAATAACCGGCATGGAAGGCGACATCATCCAGATGCAGGAAATCTACAAATTCGTGCGCACCGGCATGGAGCCGGATGGCAAGATCTTGGGGCATTATGAGGCGACCGGCATCCGCCCGCGTTTCCTTGAACATCTGGTTGCCATGGGAATTGTGTTTCCGGGCACTTATTTTGAACCTGGTCAACCCAAGGACTGATGATGTTCGAGGGCAGTGCTTCATTATATGTTGTATACGCGGCAGCCGCCATCTGCGGCATCATGATCGCTGAAGCCGCTTATCTCCTGTTTGCGCAAAACGCAGACAAGCGCGATGCCATCAATCGGCGCATGCAGATTTCCAAAAAGGAAATCACTCAAAATGATGTCCTCGTGCAGCTTCGAAAAGAGCGCGGCATGGAAGAAGGCCGGTTTTCCTGGTTGTCAATTCGTTCGTTGAGAACTTTGCGCACTCAGTCCGGCATCTCCATGGCAATGACGAAATATCTTGGCATTACCACGCTGGTGGCGCTCGGCCTGTGTTTGGCGCTAGCCATCAAGACGGGCTACAATTTCTATGCCGCAATGGCCTTTCCTTTTCTGGCTTTGTTCATCCCGTTCCAGTGGCTGCGACGCATGCGCAAGAAGCGCCACAAACTGTTTGGTGTGCAGTTGCCTGAGGCTCTGGACCTGATGACGCGTGGCTTGAAAGCCGGACACCCCGTGCCGGTCGCACTCGCCATGGTTGGCCGCGAGCTTCCGGATCCGATTGGTTCCGAATTTGGTCTCGTCGCCGATGAAATCACCTATGGCGCCGACATGGTGACCGCTCTGGGCAACATGTACGACCGCGTGGGCCAGGAAGACCTGCCGCTTTTCATCACCGCTGTTGGGATCCAGACATCAACCGGCGGCAATTTGCGCGAAATCCTTGACGGCCTTTCCAAGGTGATCCGCGACCGTGGCAAATTGCGCCGTAAGATCCGCGCGATTTCCTCGGAGGGCAGGGCGTCCGCCTATATCTTGACTGCCGTTCCTTGCCTTCTGATGAGCGTGTTGGTCATATTCATGCCAGACTATTATGGCGAAGCGACGGACATTCCCCTGACCTGGTATTTGCTCGGTTTTGGTGGCTTTTGGCTCGGTCTGGGCAACATGATCATGTTCCGTATGGCCAATTTCAGGTTCTGACCGATGCAAGCAATTCTCGAGCTCATCAACACTTACAAACCGGATTCGATGTTACCGCTTGCTGCCGGCATGCTGGTTGCTGGCATGGTTGTCGTCGTTTACTCGGTCCTGAATGGCCGGACCGAACGTTCGGGCGTTCAGAAGCGGTTGCGGCTGGTGCCGCTTGCTGAACTTCAAGCAAGGGAAGGCAAGGAACCCCAGAAAAAGCCAGACGCCATACTTTCGGAAAAAACACTGAAAAAGGCCCAGGATTTCTACGCCAAGGGTGATCCGGACGAAGTGGCGCGCCTGCGGGCCAAGCTCATTCAGGCAGGTTACATGGACCCCAAAGCGCCCGGCTATTTCTTTGTCGCCCGTTTCGTCCTTTTGGCCTTTGGTTTTCTGGCCGTTTACGCAGTTCTATCGATCTATTTCACTGACATGGATCAGATGAAGCGCTGGACAATTATTGCTGCTTTTTCGGGTTTTTCCTATTTCTCGCCCAATGTCTGGCTTGCTCAGCAGACACGTGCAAAGATCCGCGAATACAAGAACGGCTTTCCCGACTTCATGGATTTGATGATTGTTTGTGCCGATGCCGGCATGAGTCTTGAAGCGGCCATCGAGCGTGTTTCGCGTGAAATCAGCAAGACTTATCCATCGCTCAGCCAAAACTTGTCACTGGTATCCATCGAACTCCGTGCCGGACGGGTACTGGATGATACGATGAAGGCTTTGTCTGACCGTCTGGGGTTGGATGAAGTTCGTTCCTTTGCAACATTGCTGCAGCAATCCAAGGAATTGGGAACCAGTCTTTCAGCGGCACTGCGCGTTTTTTCCGACGAAATGCGGCATAAGCGCATGTCCGCTGCAGAAGAAAAAGCACACGCGCTTCCGGCCAAAATGTCTGTTCCGGTTACGATGTGCATCTTGCCGGTCGTGCTGCTTGTTGCCGTCATTCCAGTCATTGCCAAGTTTACCGCCGGTCAGTAACCGGCGCGAAGCCCAACAGTTTTTCAAGCGAATTTGTTCAAACACAGTGACTTAATTTTAAGCACGTCTATTGGCCCAACCTTAAAAGCTGTCGGATATTGTGACCCCATAAGTGACCCGGAAAACGGGCGATGACAGGGGATAGCGTCAATGAATAAGGTCCGCTTCGCGGTTCTTGCTGTCGGTCTTGCGCTGGCTGGTTGCCAGACAGCCACTATCGATGGAACCAAGACAACGTCGATCAATGCCAAGAAACCTGTTGCCAGCGAAACCACGCTTGGCAAAGAGCAGTTTCTCGATGCCAATTATGGCCTGGCTGAAAAGCATTTTCGCAAGGCCGTCGAAACCCGCGGCGACGATGCCGAGGCATGGATGGGCCTTGCCGCATCCTACGACGAGCTTGGCCGCTTCGATTTTGCCGACCGCGCCTATGAAGCCCTGTTCAAGGTGGCCGGGCGCAAGCCGCAGATCGTCTCGAACTTTGGCTACTCGCACCTTCTGCGCGGCGACAAGAAAAAAGCAAAGCAGCTTTTCGAAGAAGCAGCCACCGCCATGCCGGGCAATGCCCGAATTCAGGCAAACCTCAAACTTCTCAAATCGATCTGAAAAAAGCCCGGTGCGACCGGGCTTTTCAATTTTATACTGCAATCGCCTCGATCGGCGGGCACGAGCACACCAGATTGCGGTCGCCATAGACATTGTCGATGCGCGCCACCGGAGGCCAGTATTTGGAAGCGGACTGGCCTGAACCTTCCGGAAATGCCGCGATCGCGCGCGAGTAGGGGTGACCCCAAGCCTCCGATGTCACTTCCTCTGCCGTATGCGGCGCATTGACCAGCGGATTGTCGCCCTTTGACCACTTGCCATCTGCCACTGCCTGGATTTCCCTGGCAATGGCAATCATCGCCTCGCAGAAACGGTCTAGTTCACCTTTCGGCTCGGATTCGGTCGGCTCGACCATCAACGTTCCTGCAACCGGCCAGGACATGGTTGGCGCATGGAAGCCATAGTCAATCAAGCGCTTGGCAACATCTTCAACGCCAATGCCCGCCGTTTCCTTGAAGGGCCGGAAATCGAAAATGCATTCATGCGCCACGCGTCCGTTTGTCCCGGTGTAGAGTACGGGGAAATGTTCTTTCAACCGCGCAGCGATATAATTGGCTGACAGGATCGCATTCTCCGAGGCATTGCGCAGGCCGTCTGGGCCAAGCATCCGGATATACATCCATGAGATCGCGAGGATGCCTGCGCTTCCCCAGGGCGCCGCAGAGACCGCATGGCGCGATTTACGCGTCACATGGCCGGGCAGGAACTTTTTCAGATGCGCGGCAACCCCGATTGGCCCGACGCCCGGTCCGCCGCCGCCATGGGGAATGGCAAATGTCTTGTGCAGGTTCATGTGGCAGACATCGGCGCCGATATCACCAGGCCGCGCCAGACCAACCATGGCGTTAAGATTCGCGCCATCGAGATAGACCTGACCGCCATGATCGTGGACAACTTTGCAGATGTCCCTCACGGTTTCCTCAAATACGCCGTGTGTCGAAGGGTATGTGATCATCAAAGCCGCCAGTCGATCGGCGAATTGCGCCGCCTTGGCTGTCAAATCCAGGACATCGACATCGCCGGACTCTGTGCACTTGACCACCACAACATCAAATCCCGCCATTGCCGCGCTCGCCGGATTGGTGCCGTGGGCGGACGAGGGGATGATGCAGACATTGCGGTGCTTTTCGCCACGCGAAGCGTGATAGGCGCGAATGGCAAGCAGTCCGGCATATTCACCCTGGCTGCCTGCGTTCGGCTGCAGCGACACGGCATCAAAGCCGGTGATTTCCGCTAGCCACTTTTCCAGCTCCACGATCATCCCGCGGATGCCTTTAGTGTGGCGGTCCGGCGCAAACGGATGCAGATTGGCAACCGAACTCCACGACACCGGCATCATTTCCGCCGCGGCATTGAGCTTCATCGTGCAAGAGCCAAGCGGGATCATCGCCCGGTCCAGCGCCAGATCCTTGTCTGCCAACCGCCGCAAGAAGCGCATCATCTGCGTTTCAGAGCGGTTCTCATGGAAAACCGGTTGGGTCATGAAATTGCCCGAACGCCTCTTCGGCATTCGGCTTTCGGCATCTGCACTCAACAAGGATGCGCCAAACAGTTCAGCAAGCTCGAAGGCATCAACTTCGCTAGACGTCTCATCAAACGTTACAGCCAATCGGTCCGCGTCAATCACACGAACAAACCGTCCGCCTTTCTCCGCCAGTGCAGCGATGGCCGTTGCGCGCCCGGCCGCCTTGATCGTTACCGTGTCAAAGAATTTGTTGCCTTCAACGGCATGTCCCGCCTCCACAACCGCATCGGCAAAGCGGCAGGCGAGACTGTGTACTTGTCCCGCGATCTGCGTCAGACCATCTGGACCGTGCCAGACGGCATAAGAAGCGGCCATGTTGGCCAGCAACGCTTGCGCGGTGCAGATGTTGGATGTCGCCTTATCGCGGCGGATATGCTGTTCGCGGGTCTGCAAAGCTAGACGATAGCCTGCGCGTCCCTTGGCATCGACCGATTGTCCAACGAGGCGACCGGGCATCAGCCGTGTCAGCGCGTCGGTGACCGCAAGATAGGCGGCATGCGGCCCGCCAAACATTATCGGCACACCAAAACGCTGCATCGATCCCGCGGCAATATCAGCGCCCCAGCTGGCAGGGCTTTGTGTCAGCACCAGTGCCAGCGGGTCGCAGACAGCAATGACAAGCGCACCAGCCGCCTTGGCGTCTTTGATCACTTTCGTGTAGTCGCCGTAAACGCCATAAGTGTCTGGCCAGGGCACAAGGACCGCAGCCGTTTGCGCGTCGATTGTTTCGCAATCCACCGTAAGGCCAATCGGCTCAGCGCGGGTTTCGATTACGTCAGTGACCTGCGGATGCAGCGCCCCGGCGATCACAATCCGATTTCGCTCGCCCTTGTGGTGGCGCACTGCGATGCCAACCGCTTCTGCCACAGCAGTTGCCTCGTCGAGCAGCGAAGCAGAGGCCACATCAAGACCGGTCAGTTCACAGACAAGTGTCTGGAAATGGAATAGCAGTTCCAGACGGCCCTGGCTGATTTCAGCCTGATAGGGCGTATAGGCCGTATACCAGGCCGGATTCTCAAACAAGTTGCGTTGGATGACCGGTGGCACATGGGTGCCGTGATAGCCTTGGCCATAGAAACTCTTCAGCACTACATTTTGCGAAAATTTCTCCTGCAGTTCGGCCAGCGCTTCTGCTTCGCTCGCTGCTTCGGGAATGTTGAGGTCGCGCCCTAGCCGGATAGATGCCGGCACGGTTTGACTGATGATGGTCTCAACAGATGTGACGCCAAGTGCCTTCAGCATGGCCTTGCGGTCTGCCTCGGAGGGTCCGATGTGCCGCGTTGAAAAAGGTGCGCTCATGAGATCACCCAACCAGTTTCAAATAGGCAGCTTCATCCATCAGGCCATCAAGTTGCGATGCGTTGGAAAGCGTCATCTTCCACAACCATCCGTCGCTTTCCGGCGCACCGTTAACGATTGCCGGATCCGAAGTCAGGGCGGTATTCACGTCGGTGATTGTGCCATCAACCGGCGCGTAAACATCTGAAGCTGCCTTCACGGACTCGACGACAACCGCTGCCCCGCCTTTTGCCACGGTCTTGCCGGTGGCCGGTAGATCGACGAACACCAGATCGCCCAGCTGTTCCTGCGCATATTTGGTGATCCCCACGGTGGCAATATTGCCCTCAACGCGGATCCATTCATGGTCTTCAGTGAAATAGGTGGTGCTCATCATGTCATCCTTTGACGTAACGATGGGGAGTGAAGGGGAGGGGCGCGATATCAACGGGGATTTTGGTGCCCCGCACATCGGCAAACAGCGGTGATCCGGAATCCAGGGCGACCTTGGTGACATATCCCATGGCAACGGGATGATTGACGCTTGGGCCGAAACCGCCGGACGTTACGACGCCAATTTCGTTCCCGTTTGCATCGGTGAGGATCGCGCCGTTGCGAACAGGCATGCGGCCTTCCGGTTTCAGCCCGACGCGTTTGCGCGGCGGCCCGCTGGCAATCGCAACCCGGAAGGCCTTAGCGCCATGGAAAGTGCCAGTCTCGCGCAACGCTTTCGGGATTGCCCAAACCAAAGAGGCGCTGACCGGGTCGGTCGCTTCGTCCATGTCGTTGCCATAAAGGCAAAGTCCGGCTTCAAGGCGCAGCGAATCCCGCGCTGCCAGACCTATCCATTCCACATCCGGATGGGCAATGAGCCTTTCGGCTATTGCCATAGCGTCCTTCGGCAAGACAGCAATTTCTAGTCCATCCTCACCTGTATAGCCGGAACGGGTGATGATCAGCCCGTCCAGCTCTTTGCCATGCATGAAGGTGAGATCCGAGCCATCGATTCCGCAATCCTTTGCCGCTGCCACAGCCGTCGGCCCCTGAATGGCCAGGAAAACGCGGTCAAGCGCTTTGAGCCGGCAGTCATGCTTTTCGACGATTCCGCGAATATGCTCGCCATCAACGAGTCCGCGCGATGCGTTGGCAACAATGATCCATCGGTCAGCGCCATGGCGGGTGACGATCAGGTCGTCGATGATGCCTGCCTTGGCATTGAGAAGCAGTGTATACTTGCTTTCGCCAATATCGATTGTCGACGGATCAACAGGGCAGGTGGCTGCAAGCGCAGCATCGGCACTGGCTCCCGTGAGCTCGAACAATTGCATATGCGAAATGTCGAACAGACCAGCCTTATCCCGTGTGTGCAAATGTTCCTTGAGCACCCCAAGCGGATAGGTGATCGGCATGTTCCAGCCCGCGAAGCCGCCAAACTTGGCGCCGGCTTGATCATGCAGTGATTTGAGAGGCAGTTCTTTCAAGGTTTCGATACTCAAGCAGTTCTCCAGACACGGTTCAGCCGGACGTGAAGACCACGTCCTTGCCGCCCCTCTGTCTGAAGCCTGAGAGACTCGCACCGCCGGAACCCTGTCGCGCGGCACTTACACCTTCGGCGTGGGGGGAACCCCAACTTTCCAGAGTCGTCTATGCTGCGCACGGTTCTTTTGCCTGAGAGATTTCGGGCGATTTCCCCTTCGGCGGCCGGTTAAGGCTCTCTCCCGCGTGCAGCCAAAACCCTTGCGGGCCTTCGACGCTGCGGAAGCTAGTGCACTGCAACCTGTTTGTGAAGCGGCATTTTCAGGTCAAATTCCGCCATGCCAGTCGTATCCATTGTCTTCCCAATAACCGCCTTTGCCTTGGCCAAACGGGATTAAATCGTCAACCAGCGTGATCTTGCGGATATATTTTGCCTGTTTGTAGCCCAATTGTCGCTCGACACGCATCCGGATTGGCGCACCGTTAGCGACCGGCAGATGGTCGCCATTCATACCCCATGCAAGAATTGTCTGTGGGTGGCGTGCGTCAAGAAGATCGATTGATTCGTAGTATTTGATCGCGCCGGACAACGATTTTTCGATAGTGTCATAGCATTCGATCAACAAATAGCGGGCCTTGTCTTTGACGCCGACGACATCCAGTACAGCAGCGACCGGCGTTCCAGTCCATTTGGCGATACAGCTCCAGCCTTCAACGCAGTCGTGGCGGGTAATCTGCGTCCGCTGCGGCATCGCGCGCAAATCGGCGAGACTGAATTGGGCCGGGTTGTCGACCAGTCCAGCCACCTCCAATCGGTAACTCGCAAATTTGCCGTTTGAAAGCTCAAGATAATCGGCATCTTCGGGATTGGTAACGCCATTTGGCCTCATTGGCTGGCGGATATCGCTTTCGGAAAATTCCTGCGCCAGGCTGCCGTTGCCCATCAGCATGCGATGCACCCGATAGGTGAGGTCATTGGCCTTTTCCAAAGACTGCCGGACCGCAGCATCGCTGGTGAGCAGCGAATCGAATGCATCACAGCCAGCAAGCGCAATGCTCGAAGCGCCGATGGATGCCGCAGTCAAAAACTGGCGGCGGGCGAAGTTGATCGTGCTTTTGTCAGACATTGTGCTTCTCCTCAGCGCTAGTTTGCGGTTCAGTGCGATACCAACCCGTGATGATCGAACGCAGTTCGTTCAGCGGCCCGGCGGCCACGATCATCACCATGTGGATGACGACAAAGCCGACAAGCAAAAGCATGGCGAGAAAGTGAATGGTTCGTGCAGACTGCCGTCCGCCCAGCATGTCAGCCAAGAACGGCACTAGCGCATTGAGAGACGGCGACATGGCAAGCCCGGTCAGAATGATCGCCGGAAACAAGAGGAAAAGTACCCCGCCATAGGCTAGCTTTTGCAGCACATTGTAGCGTCCGGTGTGATGAAACCGCAGCCGTGCATGGTCTTTGATGTCCTGCAGAAGCGAATTCAAATCGGTTTTCGAAAGCGTCAGGTCACCGCGGATATGGCCGTTCCAAAGCCCTGCTGCGGCCCAAACCGTCAGAGTTGCCACCAACAGCCAGGCAAAAAAGAAATGCACCACCCGCGCCGTGCCCAGGTCATAATAAGACGGAATGGTCAAGGCCGCAGGAAAAGCTCTGAATTGGCGATTGTCTTGCGGACCTGAAACGCCGAGCAATCCAGTGGTATTGAACTCCGCGCCGAAAACCTTGGTCACACCCTTAGCCGCGCCATCGGCCTCTACAGCAGTGATGCTGAACACCGCATTGTCATATCCGAATCCGCTCTCTTTGCCGATGTACAGCGTTGGATGGGCGTTGAAGATTTGGAGGCCGCTAAACAGCAGAAAAAATAGGCATGCCGCCCAGGTCCAATGTGTGAAACGCGTCCACCGGTTCTGGCGATAGATTAGCGGGCCTTTTTCAGGCTGATGCATGGATTGAGCTGTAGTCATCGGGTCGTCCTCCCCTTTTGCTTATGTCAGACAAACGGTGCCGGCTTCAGTAAAGTTTCAGAGACATCCGCTCAACTTCAGATCATGAACCGTTCATTAACCATGTGGCTTATCACTTCGGCAAAACCGGGCTGTTAGTTTGATTGGTGGAGACAGGTGTGGATGGAACACGCCAGTGTGGAGACTGTTATGGCTGAACTGATGCTCGAGCCGCGTATTGCGGCAATCGCCAATCGCAACAAGATTACAGCCGATGATGTGCTGTATCTGCGCCGCAACGTCTATCAGGACGGTATGTCGTCGCGCATGGAAGTGGAAAACCTTTTCGCACTCGATGGCGCCGCGCAGGATAAGGCGTCCGAATGGGCCGTGTTCCTGATTGAGGCCGCGTGCGATTATGTCGTCCATAACGAAAAGCCGGAAGGCTATTTGTCAGAAGCCAATGCATCATGGCTCCAAGGTTTGATAACCCGTGATGGCCGTGTTGAGCGGCACCCAGAGCTTGAGCTGATGGTTCGCGTCATGGAAGCTGCCCGCAGCGTTCCGGCCGCATTCAATGATTTTGTATTGGCGCAGGTCTATACCGCAATCGTAAAGCCTGACGGCGTTCTCTTTGTTGCCGATTCAAATGGCCAGATGCGTGTTTCGAGTGAAGCCGCCGCCATGGTGCGCCGGGTGCTTCACGCCGCCGGTGGCCAAGGCAACATAGCCATCACCCGCACTGAGGCCGAATTGCTTTTCAATATCAACGATCAGGCCGGTTCTGCTTCGGGCAATCCGGAATGGAACGACTTGTTTGTCAAGGCCATCGCCAATTTCATGATGGCCGCATCCGGCTATCAGGCGCAGTCCCGTGAAAAAGCTCTGGCGCAAGACGAGTTCCTCAATTCCGCCGGAACCTCCGGTCTCGGTGGTTTCTTTTCGCGCATGGTGGAAGGCGCATTATCGGGTCGCAATGACTGGATGAAAGACAGTTCTATCGAAGATCGCTTTGCCGAGCGCAATGCTGAATTTGATCGCGAAAACTCTATCGCTCAAAACGTGACCGGTGAGGAAGTCCGATGGCTTTCCGAGCGAATTTCGAATGACGGTAAGATGGGCGCTAACGAGCGCGCGCTTGTCGAATTCATCAAGGCTGACGCGCCCGCGCTGCATCCGGATTTCCAGAAACTGATCGACAAGGTCGCCTGACCGGTCCGGAGTATCATGTCCGCCACAAACTGGCTGCCAATCGGACTGTTGATTATCATCAATCTCGGCCTGATCTGGTTTTTGATGGCGGTGCCGCTTGGCCGTCGAACGGTGACGGTATCGAAACGCGTCGATGCCAAATCCGATCTAATCTGGTCCGCAGTATTTCCATTTGGTAGCAATGCTTTATGGGATGGTGCTTACATGTCAGTTCAGGCAATTGACTTATGCCGGGCTGATGTTGAAATTGCATTCGACGGACGGGACGGCAAACCGATCCGGCGCACTATCGAATTATCGGACGTTGTGCTGGGCCAAACATACACTTTGCGCGTCGTTGACGACAATTCGCTTCATGGAAGCTTTTGGGCTCACCACCTGGAAACAGTCCAGCTTGCGCCATCAGGCGAAGAGACGCTGGTCACCGTCAGTGAAACAGATCACTATCGCGGTGCCGCTTTCCTTGTCTTTCGCTACTTTAAAAACCGCCGTCATCTCAATGCATTGGATGAATGGGCAAAAACCGGCTCTTACCAAAAACGCGGACTCTTTGAGACGTTCCCTGTTCAGGTTGGGATGGCCATTTTGTCAGCGCTCATTCTCTGGCCCTTCTTTGGTTTGTCCACGTCTGGATTGATGCTCTCTGCAGTATTGACTGCAGTGGTCGTTTTGCATGAGGCGGGGCACATGTTTGCCTTCCGTGCGATGGGGCATCGTTCGGCACGAATGATCATAATTCCTTTTCTCGGCGGACTTGCGCTGGGTGGGAGACCGTACAACAGCCATTTCGAAGTCGGCTTCTCCGCACTTATGGGGGCAGGATTTTCCGTGTTTCCGGTTATTGCCGCCATTTCGCTCTACTCCCCGCTGCAACAGGCAGGATTTGTCAGCGCTGCGGCGGTCGTAGGCGCTTTTGGCACGATCGGTGCGATTTTCAATCTGGGCAATCTTGTCCCGGTCTGGAAGTTTGACGGCGGGCAAGTAATCCGCCAGATTTTCCGTACGCGGCTGGGGCAGGGCTTGGCATCATTTCTGCTGCTCGGCGGCTTGTTGGCGGTCGGAAAGGCTGGTGGCTTTTCAAATCAGGCGCTGGTCGTTGTCGGTATCGTCTTTTCGCTTTTGTCAGTCGTCACGTCCGGCACTGGGGTGAAGCCAAAGTTTGCGCTTGTTCCAATGTCGGCAAAAGAGCGCTGCCTGGTGTTCTTTGGCCTGCTGGCGGCCTTTGGCGCACATGCGGCCGGAGCAATCTGGGGCTTTACGTTTTATCTGGCCTGAGAGGCTTTGCCGGACCAAAAGTCTGGCGAAAGGCCGCAAGCAAAGCCGCATCTGCATCCGCCATCGTCACAGGCAGACCAAGTTCAAAAAGGCTGGTCACACCATGTTCGGATATGCCGCATGGCACAATGCCGGTAAAATGCGTCAGATCCGGTTCGACATTAAGTGAAATTCCGTGAAACGAAACCCATTTGCGCAGCCGGATGCCGATGGCCGCGATCTTGTCTTCCGCAGGAAGACCGGCGTGACTGCGCGGCTTTTCGGGCCTGACCACCCAAACGCCCACGCGCGAATCCCGCACTTCGCCTTTGATGTTGAATTCGTCGAGTGTCCGGATGATCCAGGTCTCAAGCGCCGAAACAAAGGCGCGGACATCTTCCTTGCGCCGTTTCAGGTCGAGCATCACGTAGGCGACGCGCTGGCCCGGCCCATGATAAGTGTACTCCCCGCCGCGCCCGGCGCTGTAAACCGGAAACCGGTCCGGCGCGATCAGGTCCTTTGCGTCGGCGCTTGTTCCGGCTGTGTAAAGCGGCGGGTGTTCTACTAACCAGACGCATTCTCCTGCCGTTCCCGCCCGGATTGCGTCGGCCCGCCTTTCCATGAATTCCAACGCCTGCGGGTAGTCCGTCAATCCGTCCGCAACAATCCACTCGACCGGGGGATTGCGATGCACGGCAAAGAACTGTCCCGTGTTTGGCAATCCAGTGCGGGAAGTTTGGCTCAACGTGTTCATTTCTTCGATATGAACCTTTCAATCCACGCCGTCCAGTATTTGCCAATCCTGTTCGAAACTGCATCACACCATTTTTGTAGGCCGCTGTTTATGGGCTTGTTTCGCCAAATTGCTTTTGCTACATGGCCGCAGCCGACCTTACCAGTCGGCATTCCAATGCGTGCGGTCGTGGCGGAATTGGTAGACGCGCAGCGTTGAGGTCGCTGTGGGGCAACTCGTGGAAGTTCGAGTCTTCTCGACCGCACCATTCCCTTCCAAAAGCAATTTGCGACAAGACAATTCTGTGCCGGATGCCAGGCTCCGGATTGTGTCAAATCCCTTTGTCACAAGCAGTTTTTCAGTTTATGCGATGACACCCGCCAGTGACCCGGGAGTGTCGCCATGACCCAAGTTGAGCCAAACACAACCGACACCGAGTCACTCGCGCCGGACGAGCGCCTTTATGACGATGAGGGCGTCGTTCGCGCCAAGTATATCGCCCATATTGGTGCCGCCATTGCCGACCGGGATGCGCTGACACTGCGGCGGGAAGTCAGCGAATTTCACGAAACGGAACTTGCCGACCTTCTTGAAGCCTTGATGCCTGACCAGAGGCTGGCACTAGCCATGCTTCTTGGCCGCGAATTCGATCTGGCGGCACTGACCGAAGTGGACGAGGCGATCCGCCTCGAAATCGTCGAGGCGCTTCCCAACGATGATTTGGCCGCAGCCGTTCAGGGGCTTGATTCGGATGACGCCGTATACATCCTCGAAGATATGGATGCGGCCGATCAGGAGGAAATCTTATCGCGCCTTCCCCATGAGGAACGGATTATTCTGCAGCGGGCGCTGACTTATCCAGACGAATCTGCCGGTCGGCGCATGCAGACAGAATTTGTTGCCGTTCCGGCATTTTGGACCGTCGGGCAAACAATCGACTATTTGCGCGATGAAAAGGAGCTGCCCGACCGCTTCAGCCAGATCTACGTCGTTGACCCGCATTTCAAGCTCGACGGTGCTGTCGATCTTGATCAAGTCCTGCGCACCAAACGATCCGCCAAGATGGGCGCGATCAAGCACGAGACCCGCCACGCCATTCCGGTCAACATGGACCAGGAAGAGGCGGCGCAGATCATGGAGCAGTATGACCTGTTGTCTGCTGCCGTGGTCGACGAAAACGACCGGCTCGTCGGTGTATTGACTATTGATGATGTGATCGACGTTATCCAGGAAGAGGCTGAAGAAGACATATTGCGGCTTGCCGGCGTCGGCGATGAAGAATTGTCCGACAATGTCATCGAAACAGCAAAATCGCGCTGGCCATGGCTGTTTGTCAACACATTGACGGCACTGATCGCCTCCACGGTCATCGGTTTTTTCGATGCGACGATTGAACAAATGGTGGCGCTAGCCGTGCTCATGCCGATTGTCGCCTCGATGGGCGGCAACGCCGGAACGCAGACCATGACAGTGACTGTGCGGGCATTGGCGACCAAAGATCTCGACATTTACAATGCCGCTCGCGTCATTCGCCGCGAGGCGCTGATCGGTCTGTCAAATGGGCTGATCTTCGGTTTGGTCGTCGGCTGTGTGGCATCGCTCTGGTTCGGCGACTACAATCTGGGGCTCGTCATAGGCATGGCGCTGATTGTCAATTTGATGGCCGCTGCAATGGCCGGGATTCTGATTCCGCTTGTCATGCAAAAGCTCGGCGCCGATCCGGCATTGGCTTCAAGCGTCTTCGTCACCATGGTCACCGACGTAATCGGATTTCTGTCTTTCCTGGGATTCGCCACATGGTGGTTTCAGTTAGGCAGGACGATTATAGGTTGAGTTTCATTGCAGTAAGCTGCTTTATTTGACTTTTACGTAAATATCGCGACAAGACTCTTTGGCGGAACAGGGCCGCCATAAGGGCAGTTAAGGCATGCGGGAATTCTATTCGATTACCGAGCTGACGCGCGAGTTTGATATCTCGACGCGCACCATAAGGTTTTATGAGGATGAGGGCCTTATTCGCCCAGTGCGCCGCGGGCGAACCCGTCTTTTCCGCCCATCCGACCGCCATCTCCTCAAGCAGATCCTGCGTGGCAAGCGACTGGGGTTTTCAATTGCCGAGATCAACGAAATCGTCCAGATGTACAAGGAGCCGCCGGGTGAGGCGGGTCAATTGCGCCTGATGATGAAGCGCGTGGAGGAAAAGCGCTCAACATTGCGCCAGAAGCGCAAGGACATTGAAGAAACCCTGGCCGAGCTGGATGCGGTGGACGAGTCCTGCATCGAGCGTCTGGCCGAGCTTGGCGTCAATACGTAAAGCACATTACAGCCAGCGCCTGACTTTTCGCGCATAATCGCGCCATGCTTTGGGAAATTTGGCCGACAGATGCGCCTCTTCGCGCTTGATCGCGAGTTGCTCGGTCATCATTGCGGCAATTAATGCCAGTGGCAGAAACCAAAAGATCCCGGACATCAGCCCTGCACCGACGGTCAGCATCGTGTTGGCCAGATAGATCGGGTTGCGTGAAAACGCGAACGGGCCTGTCGAGACCAGATGGTCAGCGCCCTTGTTTGGCATGATCGTCGTCTTGTGCCGGTGCATCGTGCGCATCGCATGAAAATCGATGAACAGGGCGCTGGCAATCATCGCCAAACCGATCATGAAAAGAAAATCCGAGAACGGAGAACCCGGCCATGGCAGGGGCAGCACATATCCTGAAAATGCACTGGCGAGTATGGCAATGCCGTAGATCACCGGCGGCCAGGGGAAACTGTTTGGTTTGTCTTGGTAATTGGTCATGGCTGGCTTCCCGCTTGTGGCGTGCACAGGCTCGCAGTGTCAAGGATTTCCGGATCGCTGGCAACATCGCGCGTGCCGGCTATCACTTCGTTCAAGATACTTTTCGCCCGCAATTCATCACGCACACAGCTGCAGAACCGCTCGCAAAAGTCCGCCGCATTCTCGACTTGGCAGCTCGTTTGGCAGGACTGGACAAACGCTTGTGAGCGATCCGGCGGTGCAATCATTGAAACCAGCGACAGAAGCCCAAAGAGCAGCGGCTGGTGTACCAGATAATAGACAAGCGAATGCTTGCCTAAAAATGCGAGGCCTTTGGCTGACGAGTTGGACAGCGGCTTTGTCAGTGCCGCATTGCGCGTTAAACCCTGCCGTAGCGCTAGCCTGCCCAGCACCAGTCCAAATAGGACGTAGCCGGACCAGGGAAACACCGGCACGTAATCATTGGTAAGCGGCAGATCTATAGCAAGCCCAGTCCACCACAAAAACGGATGCTCGAAAAGCGCGCTTCGAAACACCTGTGGGAGCCCCGCTATCGCGATCGCCGAAAGGAGCACAAGCCAAATTGGCGCACGCATGAACACGACGCACAAAAGCGACGCGGCTGCGATCTGATGCAAGATACCAAAAAACACAAACCTGTCCGGCGTCGTGTAAAGGGTTCCGACAGTAATGAGCGCAGCCGCTCCTGAAACTTGCGCAAGGCGCTTGAGGAAGCCCGCCCGGTTGAAACCGTTACTGTGTGCCAAGGCAAAACTCAGCCCAACCAGCAGGAGAAATGAAAAAGCTATGCAGCGGGCATACCATTTGAACGCCGGCTGGCTTGTCAAACCAGCTGTTGCATAACCAAAAAACTCAAGGTCCCATGAAAAATGAAAGGTGGTCATCGCAATCAGCGCAAGACCGCGTGTCACATCGAGCAGCGGTATGCGATGCGGACGGGATGCGGATTCACCAGGTTGAAGGCTCAGGCTCATGGAATGTCGCTAGCATGCTTCCCCCGCAGGCTCAAAGTCCGTATGAAACGACGAATGAGCAATAAACTATCTGGGGAGCCGCAAATTGCGCCGCGCTTGGCCGTGTCCGTTGTCGTTCGCCAACGGGAGCGTTTTCTGTTGGTTGAACGCGCCAATGAGCCCGGCAAGGGCATGCATGCCTTTCCTGGCGGGAGGGTCGAGGATGGCGAGGATTTGGTTCAAGCAGCCCTGCGCGAGCTTGCGGAGGAAACGGCGCTGGTCGGTTCCAATCTGGTGCTGCTCCGTGACCTGTTGATTCCTGGCAAGAACGGCGGCTTTCACCTCCATGTCTTTCTGGCCGGAAGCGCCAGTGGCAATCTTGTACCAGGCGATGACGCCTTGAGCGCCGATTGGTATACACTCGCCGACATGTCCGCCTTGGCGGTGCCACAATCCGTGCTTGATGTGGCCAGGAACATTATCGGGAATGAATAGGCGGATGTTTAGGCGCGGCGTTTCAAGTTTCTTCTTCACGATGCTGATCGCGTGCGGCCTTGCCTGGCCTGTCTATGCACAGGAAAAAGCAGAAGCGCCGCCACAGCCAGTGCCCGCGCTCGTGCCCGATCCGCCATATGAGGCCAAGCTTGTCAGGCTTGCCGAAGTCTTGGGCTCTGTTCATTATTTGCGCCGCTTGTGTGGTGAAAAGTCGATGGAATGGCGCCAGTCGATGGAAGAACTGGTACAGGCGGAAAATCCGCGGCCTGAGCGCAAAGCCAAACTCATCGCCAGCTTCAATCACGGTTACCGAGCTTTTGATGGCGTGCATGTTCGGTGCAGCGAATCAGCCGGTTCGGCGCTTGCGCTTTACATGGCGGAAGGTGAGACATTAGCGAATGATATTGCCTCACGCTACGGCAACTGACAGGTCGTTTCCGCCTGTTTACGCGGTGTTAACTTTCTGGCAAAGCGGCAGGTGCGAATGCCCGCATTTGTGTTAGTGGTTTAACGGGACATTAACGACGCCGACGTGCGTCGAGGGTGAGTAAAATGACAGTATCTGAGACAGAGCTCCACGAGCGGATCATGCGTGAGAAGCATATGGCCGCGATGGAAGTGCAGACCGAAGCGTGGGCTGACGGCATTTCTGAGGGCATTGATCCTGAAATCATGGCTGCTGCTGGCATGGAAACAATTGTTGCCCATCTTGTGCGCGATTGTGGGGCTGACGCTGCACGTGATCTGCTTGCAGTCATGTTGGAACAGCTGGACGGCGGATTGTTCCGCACGCAGGAGTGGCTCAACTGACCATGACCTTGGGCATTCGTTTTGCTGCGGGTTTTGCCATTGTCTTGGCCCTGTCTACGGCCGTGCCGCCGGCATACGCGTCGGTCGTGCCCGGTCCAGCGCTGCAATTGGCGCTGAGCGAGATTAAACGCGAGGATCTGCCGCCGCCGGCCGGTTCCATTGCCAATCCGGGTGAAACGGCCAATCCTGGCGCGCAAGTTCCGCCTCCTGACCCGATTGGGCCAGTGATGGTGCCGGATGAAGAGCCGGGCAGTGAATCGCCGCCCGTCACTGACCCCGCCGATCCTGATGGTGATCCCAATGATCCCGCGCGGCCAAACCTTGATCCGGATGCGCCACTTCCGGTGATTGAGTATGATTTGGGCAAGTTGCCTGAAACGGTGAAAACCCTTCACGGCAAAATGGTTGAAGCGGCCAAGTCCGGTGACATTGAAAACTTGCGTGCCTTGATCGGTTCTGGCGAAGATGTCACGCAGTTCTCGCTTGGCGGCACCACGGAAGACCCGCTGAAGTATCTTATGAGCCTGTCAGGTGACGAGGGCGGGCAAGAGATTCTCGCGATCCTCCTGGAAATCCTGGATGCCGGTTTTGTCCACCTGGACGCCGGCACACCGCAGGAACTCTATGTTTGGCCCTATTTCTTTGCCATCCCGCTCGACAAGCTCGATGCGCGGCAGAAGGTCGAGTTGTTCAAAATCGTCACATCCGGCGACGTAGAAGACATGAAAAGCTTTGGCGCTTACATTTTCTACCGCGCGGGCATATCGCCGGATGGCAAATGGCGTTTCTTCCTGGCAGGTGAATGATCAATCCGCCAATGCTTCATTGAACAGCGCCGGTTCACCGCTGGAGGGAGTCGTGATTTCGCCCTCCCACATGACGCGCTTGCCGCGCACAATCGTCCCAACCGGCCATCCTTGCACGGTTTTGCCGTCATAGGGTGTCCAGCCGGGCTTTGAGCCGATCCATGCATTGGTGATTGTCTGGCGTCGCTTCATGTCAACGATGGTGAAATCCGCATCATAGCCCGCAGCAATGCGGCCTTTGCGCGCCAGTCCGAACAGCCGCTGTGGGCCATGGCTCGCCAAATCGACGAACCGTTCCAATGTAAGCCGGCCATTGTTGACATGGTCCAGCATCACCGGCACCAGAGTTTGAACACCGGTCATGCCGGACGGCGAGGCGGGGTAGGGCTTGGCCTTTTCCTCAAGTGTGTGCGGCGCATGATCGGACCCCAGCACATCGACAATGCCGTCTGTGATACCGCGCCAGATACCATCGCGGTGATGACTGTCTCTTACCGGCGGGTTCATCTGCAACAGAGTGCCAAGCGTGGCATAATCGTCGGAAGAAAGTGTCAGGTGATGCGGTGTCGCCTCGCAGCTTGCCACGTCCTTATGATGCTCCAGAAAGTCGATTTCCTGCCGTGTCGAGATGTGCAGCACATGAATGCGGGCCCTCGTTTTGCGGGCGATTGCAACGAGTCGCTGTGTGCATTGCAGTGCAGCAACTTCATCGCGCCAAACATGATGCGAGGACGGATCGCCTTCAATGCGCAAATCCATCCGTTCACGCAGCCGGAACTCGTCTTCGGAGTGGAAAGCGGCGCGGCGGCGGGTGTTGCGCAAGATTGAGGCGACGCTCTCATCATCTTCCACCAGCAAATCGCCAGTAGAGGATCCCATGAACACTTTGATACCCGCTGCGCCCGGTAAGCGCTCAAGCTCGCCGACATCCTTGGCATTGTCGCGTGTGCCGCCAACCCAGAAGGCGAAATCGCAATGCATGCGGTGCATGCCGCGCAGCACTTTGTCGGCCAGGGTTTCCTCGCTCGTCGTCAACGGCTTTGTGTTTGGCATCTCAAACACACATGTCACGCCGCCGAGAACCGCTGCGCGCGAACCTGATTCCAGGTCTTCCTTGTGCTCCAAACCCGGCTCACGGAAATGCACCTGGCTGTCGATTACGCCCGGCAGCACATGCAAGCCCTTGCAATCAATCGTTTCGCCGCCGGCACTGGCTGCAATGTTGCCGATATGGGCAATCCGGCCGCCTCGCACGCCAATGTCGCGCATGGCAATTCCGTCCTGATTGACCACTGCGCCGTTTTTCAAAACAAGGTCGAAGGATTGTGCCATGTCCGGGTCCGCTTTGTCTTGCCGTTCCTGTTGTCCGGGCTTACGTAATGACCGGTTCAAACGCAAGGAAAACGCAACTCTAATGGCAACCACACTGATCAATAGCCGTGCCTTGATCCAGGTTTCCGGCCCGGATGCGGCTCATTTCTTGAACAATTTGGTAACGACTGATTTGTCCGGAATGACGGTCCGTGAATGGCGTTCGGGTGCGATACTTACCGCGCAAGGAAAAGTGCAGTTCACTTTTCTCATTGCCCGTGAACATGAAAGTTTCCTCATCGAAACGGAAATCGCTGATAGTGCCGAATTCCACAAGCGGATCAAGTTTTACCGGTTGCGTGCCAAAGTCGATTTCACCGATCCGGTCGAACGGCCTGTCTGCGTGACGTGGGACGGTCCAAGTCCTCCAGCATCCAGGCGTGATGTGCGCTTCGGATCTTACCCCGTCTGGCGGAATTTTTTGGTTGATTCAGATAATGCCGGAGATCTTGCGGATTGGACCCGGCTGCGCATCGTACACGGTGTTGCCGAGCCGCACGCCGACTACGCTTACAACGATGTTTTCCCTCACGACATAAATCTCGACCAGATCGGCGGCGTGTCATTCAAGAAAGGTTGTTATGTCGGGCAAGAGGTCGTCTCGCGCATGCAGCACCGTGGCACGGCAAGATGGCGCTTGATGGTGGCAAAAGCGGATACGAAATTGACTGGCGCGGTTGAGCTATTTGCCAATGCCAAACCTGTTGGCCGTATTGGCTCAGTATCCGGCATGTACGGCCTTGCGCTGGTCCGGCTGGACCGCATCCGTGAAGCTTTGGACGCAAATGTGCCAATCCTTGCGGGCCAGCTGCCGGTTCGCTTCGAATTCCCGCAAAATGTCACTTACGGCTGGCCGCAGCCAGCCAAAGCGGTTTGATCATGGCGAGTGCTGATCCATCGGGCGCCCGCGCCTGGCAGCGCATGTTGTCAGGCCGCAGGTTGGACCTCATTGATCCTTCGCCGCTTGACATTGAAATGTCCGATATTGCCCACGGCCTCGCCCGCGTCGCGCGCTGGAACGGCCAAACCGTCGGTGATCATGCCTTCTCGGTGGCGCAGCATTCGCTGCTGGTCGAGGAGATTTTCAGGCGGACGGTCCCTTTGGCTGTACCACGCGATTTGCTCCTGGCGCTTGTGCACGACGCCCCGGAATATGTCATCGGCGACATGATTTCACCGTTCAAAGCAATTGTTGGCGGCGAGTATAAAATGGTTGAGCAGCGCTTGCAGCGAGCGATCCATTTGCGGTTCTCACTGCCTGCCGACACCCCGGCGCCACTACTCGCCCGCATTAAAAAGGCAGATCATGTTGCGGCCTACTTTGAAGCGGTCACGCTGGCCGGATTTGCCGAAGCGGAAGCCGGAAAGCTCTTCGGGCGTCCGCGTGGTTTTGCCCCTGATTTATTTGACCTGACGCCTTGGTCAGCTACGATGGCGCAAGCCCGTTTTCAGGACCGTTTCAATAATTTGGAACAGGCTATGTTTAATGGCGCAAGCCGCTAGGAAGTTCGCATGCCGCATCTCATCGTCACCCCCTTGTCGCGCTTGCAGGAAATTGCCGAGTCACATCGCGCCAATCGCGTCGTGACATTGATCAATGCCGCCACGCCCGTAACACGGCCAACTCATGTTGACGAAAAACATCATCTTTTCCTCGGCTTCAACGATATTGTTGAACCACAGGAAGGGATGACGCCGCCCGGCGAAAATCATGTGCGCCAGCTGCTGGCCTTCGCCGATACCTGGGATCGGTCTGGCCCAATGCTTATCCATTGCTATGCCGGCATATCGCGCTCGACAGCCGGTGCCTACATGACCTCTCTCCACCTCAATCCCGATCAGGACGAGCAAAGTCTGGCTGATGAATTGCGCCGCCGCTCGCCGTCTGCCACGCCCAATCCACGGCTGATTGCCATTGCCGATGACATTCTGGGTCGCAAAGGCCGCATGGTGGACGCTATCCGCTCCATTGGCCGCGGCGCTGATGCGTTTGAAGGCGTGCCGTTCATCTTGCCAATATCGGTATGATGCCATGTGCGGCCGTTTTTCCATCACCGCCACGCCAGAAGATGTCGAAGACCTGTTTGCGCTTGACGAAGTTGATCCATTTCCCCCGCGCTACAACATTGCCCCGACACAGCCGATCCTGATGGTGCGCCAGACTGCGCGCGCTGAACCCGGCTCTAACAGGGCAAGGCGCGAAGCGCTGCTGGTGCGATGGGGATTGATTCCGTCATGGGTCAAGGACGTGAAGTCCTTTCCGCTATTGATCAATGCCCGTTCGGAAACTGTGATGGAAAAGAGCTCGTTCCGCGCGGCCATTCGCCATCGCCGGACCCTGGTTCCGGCGTCGGGCTTTTATGAATGGAAGCGTTCTGGCGAAAAGAAAAGCTATCCATACTGGGTCTTCCCCCGTCACGGCGGATTGGTTGCCTTTGCAGGTCTCATGGAAACCTATCTGGCCCCCGATGGCAGCGAGATCGATACTGGAGCTATCTTGACGGCCCAATCCAACCGCGAATTCATGCCGATCCATGACCGAATGCCCGTTATCATTCAGCCGGAACACTTTGACCGGTGGCTGAATACAGCGGAATTCGAGCCGCGCCAGGTGGCAGACCTTTTAACGGCAGCCGAACCCGGTTTCTTTGACGCAATTCCCGTGTCTGAAAAAGTCAACAAAGTTGCCAACACCGGACCGGAAATCCAGGAACGGATCAATTTGAATGATCCTGTTGACTTGGACGAAACCAAACCGGCGGAAAAGCCGGTTTCAAAGCCGCAATTGAAACTGTTTTGACGGCATTTCCGGCGAATGTCTCCCGCATGGAAGACCTGCCGGGGAACAAATTGATGATCCGCGAATTCAGTATTGAAATCACCGAAAAAGACCGTCAGCGCATGGCGTCATTCGCCGGGCAGGGGCGCATAATCCCCGATGCCAAACCTGGCCGCAAAACATTTACCTTTGATGACAAAGCCCTGACAGCGACCGCTGGCGATTCGTTTGAGCGGTTTCTATGGGCTAGTTTTGACCGGATTGAAGAGAAGGGCGGCTCAATTGTTCTGTCCACAGACAATGGCGTCAGCTTCGTCCTTCCCATTGATAAGCTGCAGGACCCGATAATTCGTCGGGCGATCTACGATTTTGTGACTGGACGGCTTGCAGTTCACGGCTGAGTTTTCAACAATGGCGGAATGATCATTCCGTTTCTCAATGGCTTCGCCCTGGGAGCCTCTCTCATTATCGCCATCGGCGCGCAAAATGCGTTCATCCTCAAGCAAGGTCTTTTGCGCGAGCATGTTTTCATCCTGTGCCTGATTTGCGCTTGCGCTGATGCCTTGCTCATTGCTGCCGGAGTTGGCGGGCTTGGCACGCTCGTCGCCTCCAATCCTGCTCTCGTTAAAGCAGTTACGCTTCTTGGCGCGGTGTTTCTTGGCGTTTACGCGTTGTTTGCCTTCCAGCGTGCATTTCGCGATCAGTCGATGCGTGTAAGCAACGAGAGCTCAAGCCTGCGCGCCGCGATTGCTGCCTGCCTGGCCTTCACTTTCCTCAACCCGCATGTCTACCTTGATACCGTGTTGCTGCTCGGCGGCCTGTCTGCCCGCTACGCTGGTGAAGCGCGTCTAGCCTACGGTGCAGGCGCGATGCTGGCGTCATTCGTCTGGTTCTTTGCGCTTGGCTATGGCGCAAGGCTGCTGTTGCCAATGTTTCAGAAACCTGCTGCATGGCGAACACTAGATATACTGATCGGCATTGTCATGAGCCTGATTGCGGCCAGCCTTGCCGTGCAGTTCCTGCGCAGCTGAAACTTAGTTATGTTGGGAAGAGTTGGTACGCCCAAGGGGAATCGAACCCCTGTTTGCGCCGTGAAAGGGCGCCGTCCTAACCGCTAGACGATGGGCGCGCGGTGCGGCTTCTATAGTCAGGAAGTGTTTTGCCCGCAACCCCGCAAACACAGGAAAAAGCAATTTCTTCGCCGGGCATTGCCGGGTTTATCTCCGGCGCGAGCAGCGCCAGTTCCAATCGCGGTCCGGTCCAATGTCGACATGGACCGAATTGGTGTGGCAATAGGTGCCGACGCCGCCGCGCCCGGCCATGGAGCGCATATATTTTGCCAGTTCCCATTTGCCGACGCCGGCGACCTGGATGTCGGCTGCCGCGCAAAACATATGCAACGAATTTTTCGCGCCGCGCACCCGCCGGTTATACGACGGGCTGCGGTAGCCGGAAGTAACCACGACTGACTGGCCGTAATGCGACTCGATCTTCTTGAGCATGCGCACCAGCTGCGGCTTCAGGCATGCAACATCGACGCTTTGACGCTGGACCTTCAACCCGTTTGGCGCAAGACGGGCAAAACCGCCAGCCGATGCGAGCAGCACCGGTCCGCCGTCCGTCTCGCCAATGTCGATATCGGCATCGCTGTCCAGTGAGTCGCGGCGCTTGATTTCAAACAACGCGCCTTTGCGAACGCCGGGCAAATCGCCATTGTCGACCGATGGCCCAGCGGGCGCTTCATTGCCGCTGTCGGCCAATGACGCCTCCGTCAGCTTGAGTTGCGGTGTTTCAGCTTCCGCTATGGCCGCGCGGGCAGCCTTGCTCCCGGATTGCGGCGCGGCCAGCGCCAGTTCAGTCGTTTTGGGTTCGACGATCTGCGCTGCAGTTGGAGAAGCCGCTTTTTGCTGGCTGTCGCCAAACATGGTGGCAAAAAGTGTCTTGCGCGGCTTCTTTTGCGGTGTTGTTTGTGGAGCGGTTTCCAAGACCTGCGGCGATGCCGTCAATTCCTGCACCTTCGGCTTTTGCACTGGTTCGGCAGCAAGCGGGACAGCAGCGGCAACTTGCGTTTCCGCAGCCGCTGGATCCGTCGGCTTGATCAGCACAACCGGCGGCGGCGATGACGGAGTTGCAGAAGCCTTGTCTTCAACGGTCGGTGCGGCGGCGGCCTGTGAAGCGACAGGCAACAGGGCTTCACCGGTAGCGGCGGCAGAAAGCGCCGCTTGCGTATCGGGCGCGGCGGCGGGTGGCGGCAGCGCAGCTTTCGTTTCTGCGGCGCTCTGTCCCTTGGGGGTCGGCACAGGCACAGATGCCGGCGCAACAACACCCGGTGAAGAACCCTCCGGCTCGGTATTGGCTGCAGCTGTCTGTGTGTTCAGTTGCGGTTGGACATTTTGCGCAGCAGTATCAATGCTGGTCACCGTGGAAGTGCATGATGTCAGAAACAGGCCCGCCAAAATTGGCATGACCAAAGCACGACCACGCGAAAAGCGCGGCATAATGGGCGATCTTCCGTCCAAACCCGTACCCGATCCCTGTTCCGCCGAAGCCCCCGGCAGTTTTTCAACAGCACCTCTCTTGCGGAGGTGTTCAAACACGAAGTTGGTTTATGTGATTTGCACACAAACCGCAACATTGCG
This sequence comes from Rhizobiaceae bacterium, assembly GCA_049696015.1. Classification (GTDB taxonomy): domain Bacteria; phylum Pseudomonadota; class Alphaproteobacteria; order Rhizobiales; family Rhizobiaceae; genus JANMEX01. Next base: position 43,794 of record JBAVTG010000145.1, read on the forward strand.
CTATGGACCGAATGCGGCAAAACAATGATCGCACTTTGCTGCTTCCCCGATCTTCACGGCTGCAACGCCGCCAAAATTGTTTCCTCCGGCGTCATTGCGCGAAACAGACTTTCCAGTTGAACCCGCTCGTGCAACAGCATGCCAAATGAACTCAGCTGCATCCATATTGGTCGACCTGACAGACATACTGGTATTCTCCAGCACTTCGGCAAGCCCGACTGGCATCCAGCGGGTTCAGCTCGATGTTTTTCCGCGTTTGCTGCAAGCCAATCCGAATATAGTTCCCGTCTATTTTGACGCGATCCGGCGGCAATTTCGCAAGCTTGATTTTAATGCCATGAAAAATGGTGACAAGTCCTATTGCCTGGTCGTTGCGCGTACTTCGCAAAAATGGCTCGCGCGTATCCAATCGTCTCTAGGCAAATCAGCCGTTCCCCTCGGCGAAATCGTCAGCCTGAAAAATGGCGACACCATCTATGTCGCGGGCGCAGGGTGGTTTCCCCGCGCCCGTCAGCCAATGTTGCGCTGCCTTGCAAGGAAAGGCATCAACCTCATTTGGATGTGTTTTGACCTGGTGCCGCTGCAATCACCGGTAAATGCGTTGCCATTTGGCTACAGAAAAGCAAGCGGCTTTCGAAAGTGGCTGGATGGCGCGCTCGAGGATCATGGCAAATTCATTTGCATATCCGAACATGTGCGCAACGGCTTGGAGACCCACGCAGCTTCGCTTGGCCTCTCCGTCGATGCTGTCACAGTTCCGCTTGCACACGAGTTCCGCTTCAATCAGGCACCGCCAAGTCTGCGCGTTTCAACCCTGGCAAAACAAAGCTTCGCACTCTATGTCAGCTCGCTTGGGTTGCGCAAAAACCACATGGCGCTGCTGCAATCCTGGCAGCGGCTGAAATCCGTCCATGGCCCGGCAATGCCAAAGCTTGTTCTGGTCGGATCACCCTGGAAAGAGACAGACATTTTTCCATTTCTCGAGGCGACAAATTGGCTGGATGGCAGTGTCTTTCATCTATCCGGTCTGCCGGACAGCGATCTGGCCTTTCTCTACAAATCCTGCCGCTTCACCGTCTATCCAAGCCTGAACGAGGGATGGGGTTTGCCGGTCGGGGAAAGCCTGTGGATGGGCAAGCCTTGCGTCTGCGCCGACAACAGTTCTCTGCCCGAAGTTGGCAGAAACTGGGTAACCTATTTCAAGGCCGACGAGCCATCTTCGATGGATCAAGCGCTTGACCGGGCAATCCGGGGGGATTTCGACGGCCTGCCGCCTGACCAAAGCCAGTTGCGAACCTGGGAAATGGTTGCCGCAGAAATCGCCGATCAAGTGCTCAAAAGGTGAGCTTGGTGAAAATCCGTCAAATCCGCTCTTTCACGTAGGTTCCTGGCGCGTCGCACAACCGTTCAAGTTTGCCGTCGCCCGGTGTTCGCGCATCCACCATGTCGCCATGCTGCTTTTTGATCCATTCAGCCCAATGCGGCCACCAGGAACCGGGATGTTCGCTTGCGCTCGCCAGCCATGTCTGAAGGTCTCCCTCAGCTGCGCCGCCGGTCCAATACTGGTATTTCACTTTGTTTGGCGGGTTGACGATGCCGGCAATATGGCCGGATCCGGCCAGTACGAACGTTACATCTGAACCGAAAAACCGGCTGCCATAAAACACCGATTTGGCCGGCGCGATATGATCCTCTTTGGCCGCGACGCTGAAAATCGGGATCTTCACGTCCTGCAGATGTACTGGCGCACCGCCAAGTATCATCCGCTCAGTGGTCAACGCATTTTCCAGATAGCATTCACGCAAGTAGAACGAATGGTTGGCTGCAGTCATCCGCGTTGAATCAGCGTTCCAGTAAAGGAGGTCAAAAGCGCTTGGCTCTTTGCCCTTCAGGTAGTTGTTGACGACATAGCTCCAGATCAGTTCGTTGGATCGCAGCATGTTGAAGGCCGTTGCCATCTTGGTGCCTTCCAGATACCCCTTTGCATACATTGATTGCTCAAGCGCTGAAATCTGCTCTTCATCAACAAAAACAAGCAGATCACCGGCATAGGTGAAGTCAACCTGTGTCGTCAGGAAGGTGGCGGTCGCAATCCGCTTTTCGCCTTCGCGGGCAAACATTGCCAACGCCCCCGCCAAAAGCGTGCCGCCGACGCAATAGCCAATGGCGTTGACTTCGCGTTCGCCGGTCGCCGCCTCGATTGAATCGAGCGCAAACTGCAAGCCTTCGCGGGCATATTCGGTCCAATTTTTCAGGGCGTGCTTCTCGGTCGGGTTCACCCATGAGATGACGAATACCGTATGCCCTTGCTCGACTGCCCAGCGGATGAAGCTCTTTTCCGGGTTGAGGTCGAGCACATAGTATTTGTTGATCCAAGGCGGCGTTATCAGCAATGGGCGCTTGAGAACCTTGCCGGTCGTTGGCGCATACTGAATGATTTCCGCCAATTCCGAGCGCGCCACGACTTTGCCCGGCGTCGCCGCGATGTTTTCGCCCACAATAAAGGGCTTTGTGTCCACCTGGCGGATTTTGAGATCGCCATGCCCGGCTTCAATGTCTTCAGCAAGTTTCATCATGCCGTCGACGAGATTTTGCCCGTTGGCGGCAATCGTTTCCTTGTAAAGTTCAGGATTGGTTAGGACAAAATTCGACGGCGAGAAGGCATTTGACAAGGTTTGCACATAAAAACCCGCCTTGTGGCGCGTGTGTTCGTCGAGGTTCTCAGTCTTGTCAACCAGATCAAATGCCCAGCGCGAGGTCACAAGGTAGGTCTGCTTTAGAAAATCAAAAAACGCATTCTCCGACCAATCTGCATCATTGAAGCGCTTGTCTCCCTTGTCAGGCTTGGCTAATGCCTCCACCGGCTGGCCGCCAAGTTTTTTTATGGAGTTGGACCACAGCCCTAGAAACTGCGAATACAACATCGTCTGCGCTTCGAGCGCACGTCGTGGGTCTGCAAGCCAGTATTCGGTAACCTGGCTCAGCGTTTTGGCCACATCCACCATGGGCTCTGCAAAATTCTCCGCCTTCTGGCCAGCCTCGCGTGGCGCAAGCCAAGCGGAAGCCGCCTTGCCAGCTGCCTCCACCATACGGGCCATATTGACGGCAAACGCCTCCGTGTCCTTGACCATGTATGGCTTCAGTGGAGTGTCATCCGGGCTTTTCTGGCCGGTTGCTTCATCTGACAAGCGCCGAATCCTCCCAAAGGCGTTATATTGACATATTATCACGGGAACGGGATACGCATGCAATTATCAATTGGCAGTGTTGGTTATATGTCATCTTTGAAGCAACTTCACGACAAGGTCGCAAAAGCATGTTCGATCATGCTTTTGGCAGCCATTGCTGCCTGCACGACCACCTCGGGCGTCGAAGACACACTGTCCGTTGCTGGCTCTGCTGAAATGCCGGCGCCTTCGTCGCCCGGATCCGCAAGTATCGCGGTTAACCCTGTGCCCGTGACGGAAAAGCCGACACCGCCGCGTTCCGGACAGCCAGTGAATTCGGGTGAATATCCCAACATCAATATTGTGCCAGAAGGCCAGACCGCGCAGCTTAGCAATGATGAAACGGCTGCCTTGAAAGCTCAGCTTTCGGCCGAGAAGGACGCCCAGCGACTGCCCGGCGAACCGATCGAGGCTTACCTTGCCCGCCTGCGCCGCCTGCAGCAGCTGGGATCAACCCACGCCGCTGCCGTCCTTGCTGAAATCGAAGCCTCGCAGTAACGCCAATCCGTGCTTTCCTATCGACCTTGCAGTGCGTTGCGTGTATAGCGCCCGCACCTGTTTCCGGAGCCTTGATTCATGGAAGAATTCCACAAAGTCCGTCGTTTGCCGCAGTACGTGTTTGAGCAGGTCAACCGTCTGAAGGCGAGCGCGCGGGCTGCGGGGGCCGATATCATCGATCTGGGCATGGGCAACCCGGACCTGCCAACGCCGCAGGCCATTGTCGACAAATTGTGCGAAGCCGTGCAGGACCCGCGCACCCACCGCTATTCGGCTTCCAAGGGCATTCCGGGCCTTCGCCGCGCCCAAGCCGGATATTATGAGCGACGCTTTGGCGTCAAGCTCAATCCGGATACACAGATCGTCGCCACGCTCGGTTCCAAAGAAGGCTTTGCCAACATGGCGCAGGCGATCACCGCGCCGGGCGATGTCATCCTGTGCCCCAATCCATCTTACCCGATCCATGCCTTTGGCTTCATCATGGCCGGCGGCGTTATCCGCTCGGTGCCAGTCGAGCCGGACGAACATTTTATTCCTGCGCTTGAGCGCGGCGTCAAGCATTCGATACCGAAGCCGATTTGCATGATCGTGTCTTATCCCTCGAACCCGACCGCCATGGTCGCCTCGCTGGATTTCTACAAGGACGTCGTCGCATTCGCCAAGAAGCACGACATCATCGTCCTGTCCGATCTGGCCTATTCTGAAATCTATTTTGACGGCGTGCCGCCGCCGTCCATCCTTCAGGTGCCCGGCGCAATCGATATCGCTGTCGAGTTCACCTCCATGTCGAAGACCTACTCGATGCCGGGCTGGCGCATGGGTTTTGCGGTCGGCAATGAGCGGCTGATTTCGGCGCTCACCAGGGTCAAATCCTACCTCGACTATGGCGCGTTCACGCCCATCCAGGTGGCGGCGACCTCGGCGCTCAACAGCGATGGCTCGGACATTGCCGAAGTGCGTGCCACCTACAAGAAGCGCCGCGATGTGATGGTCGATTCCTTTGGCAAGGCCGGCTTCCCGATCCCGGCACCTGCTGCAACCATGTTTGCCTGGGCGCCGATCCCCGAGAAGTTCCGTCATCTCGGTTCGCTCGAGTTCTCCAAGCTGTTGATCGAAAAGGCCGACGTCGCTGTCGCGCCCGGCATTGGCTTTGGCGAACATGGCGATGAGTATGTTCGCCTCGCGCTGGTCGAAAACGAGCATCGCATCCGCCAGGCGGCGCGCTCGATCAAGAAATTCATGGCAACGGCCGACGAGCGCATGCACAACGTCATAGCGCTCAACGCCCGCCGCTAAGCCCAGCAGACAGGATCGCCGCACATGACCGCACCGCTGAAAATCGGCATCGCAGGACTGGGAACCGTTGGCCTGTCGGTGGTGCGCGTGCTGCGCGATCATGCCGAGCTTCTGGAGCGCCAGTGCGGGCGCAAGATCGAACTGCGCGCTGTCTCGGCCCGCAACCGCATGCGCGACCGCGGCATTGATCTGTATGGCGTCGATTGGTTCGATGATCCGGTCGAACTGGCGACGCGCTCGGACATCGATGTGTTTGTCGAACTGATCGGCGGCGGCGGCGGCAATGGGCCGGCCTATTCGGCCGTAAAGGCAGCGCTGAATGCCGGTCGTCATGTGGTGACTGCCAACAAGGCGCTGCTCGCGGGCTTTGGGGTGGAACTTGCAAAGATCGCTGAGGAAAAGGGCCTGCTGCTGAACTTTGAAGCGGCGGTCGCGGGCGGCATCCCGGTCATCAAGGTGATGCGTGAATCCTTGGCGGGCAACACAGTCTCTCGTGTGTTTGGCATCCTCAACGGCACCTGCAATTATATCCTGACCCGCATGGAGCAGGAAGGTCTGACGTTTGAAGCCTGCCTCGCGGACGCACAGCGCCTTGGCTATGCGGAAGCGGATCCGACATTTGACATTGAAGGCAACGACACGGCGCACAAACTGTCGCTGCTGACGGCGCTCGCTTTCGGCACCGAGATTGCCGCTGACCAGATTTATCTGGAAGGCATTTCCAACATCACACAGGCCGACATCAAGGCCGCAGCCGAACTTGGCTACCGCATCAAACTGCTGGGTGTTGCCCAGCGCACGGAAAGCGGCATCGAACAGCGTGTCCATCCGACGATGGTGCCCACCGCATCGGTCATCGCGCAGGTGCATGGCGTCACCAATGCGGTGGCGATCGAGACCGATATTCTGGGCGAACTGTTGATGTCTGGCCCGGGAGCAGGGGGCAACGCCACTGCGTCTGCCGTCGTTGGCGATTTGGCTGATATTGCCAAATCCCGCCCGGGCTTCCAGCATGGACCTGTGTTTGGCCATCCGGCAAAAGCGCTCAAACCCTACAAGCAGGCTGAAATGCGCAGCCATTCCGGCGGCTATTTCATCCGCCTGACAGTGCATGACAAGGTCGGCGTCTTTGCCAGCATTGCCAGACACATGGCCGACAATTCGATCTCGCTGGAATCCATCGTCCAGCGCGCGCCGGAATCCGGCGATACGGCGAATGCCAAAAACGTCATCCTCGTCACCCACGAAACCACCGAAGCCGCCGTGCGCAAAGCGCTGGCCGCGATTGAGGCCGACGGGATTTTGACCGACCGGGCGCAGATGATCCGGATCGAACGGGCAGGGTAAAACGCCAATTTCGTCACTCCGGGCTCGGCTGCGCCGCCCCTGAATGACAATGCGCGAGGGATTTTCGACAGAATTTGCGAGGAACGCCGCGGTGGCGCTCAACTCGTATTGGGCGCATCCGCATGGAGCGCCAAGGAATGGCAATCGAGCAGCACTTCATCCACCGGATGCAGCTGGCGCTTGCGGTAGCCGGGCGGCCAGCCGGGGCGGAAGGGCGACAGGCGCAAGGGCTTGAACGGGCTGGCGCGGCGCTGGGTTGACGCTTGCAAGGCAAGATCGCGCCGCGCCTTCCAGCGTGCCAGACGACGGGCCTCGCGGGGGAGATTGTCAAGCGCCCGCTGCAGGGCGAAAAGGCGGCGGCCAATGAGCGATGCATCGATCAGATCATCCGGCGATTGAGCCGATGAGACGACGAATATTGGATCGAAAAGACCGGGAACACTGATGCGCGGCGGCGGGCCACACGCTTCGGTCTCTTCCTCGTCTTCAAAGGCTGGCACAAAGCTCTTGAGCGGATCGATCAGGACGAAGGCGGGAACACGCGCTTCCCCGGCGCGGGGCGAAAGGCCGACAGGGGCAGGGCGCGCCGGGCGCGATGCAAGGACCAGACCGCGCGCGGCAATGATGACCAACCGCCGCACCGCCGATTCCGCAGGACGCAAAACCAAAAGCACCGCATTATAAACCGAACGCGGCAGCGTGAGGAGCGCCCCGCGCTCAGCCAACCCGGCCAAGACAAACAACGCCGCAACAATGCGCTTGAGCGCATCACGGTTGCGGTCGATTGCCAAAGCCCAGTCCATGCGATCCGTACCCGATTGGTGAACAAACAAAGAACAAAATGGATGCGCTACTCGCCTTTGTCAAGCGAGATTGAAAATTTGTTCTAACCAACCTCCGGAAAAGTCTTGGGAAGTGAAGTATGGGTGATGACATTGTGCGTGGCGGCGGGTCGCAGGACCGGCTGGTGCTGCGGATCGATATTCTCGACAAGATGTATGAGGATTGGGTGGCGCGGATGAAATATGTAAATGAGGCTTTTGGCTTCAGATGCACGCCGGTAAGTAGTCCGACGAAACGATTGTGAAGATTGCGCCATAAGGTTGTGCAGCATTGAGTTGTATGCGATGTGACGGCCAAGGACCACTTGAAGGATTCGTATGTACAGCTGTACCCGACTTGCAATATGCGTCGCTTCCATCTTTTCGCTTAACCTTCAAAGCGAAGCAGCGTCGCCTGCGCCAATCGAGACGCGGATCGGGCGATGCCATTATCCAGTTGTCGGTTCGCCAGGCGAGGACTGCCCGGGAGTCAGTTTCGGGAACGACAGGAATCCTTACAATCTGTCCTGTCCCCCAGGTGAACAGATCTATCCGAAGTCAATATGGTCCGAGTTCCGGACGCGGGGCGGCATTGAGCAGCGAATCCGCGATGAGTTCAGCAAAGACAAAGAC
>JBAVTG010000146.1:0-9645 GCA_049696015.1 Rhizobiaceae bacterium
AGTCGTCGCCATCCTGCTTGGCGCTTGCCTTCATGCCACGCAGATCCGAGCCAGCGCCGGGTTCGGTCATGGCAAGGCAATCCCACGTCTCGCCGCGAATGCAGGGCATCAGATATTTTTCGCGCTGTTCTGCCGTGCCTGCGAGCAGAATATTCGAAGGCCGCGCCACGCAGGTCCAGTGCAGCGCATAGTTGGCCTTGCCGAGCTCCTTTTCGTAGAGCAGCCAGGTCGGCGTATCCAGTCCCGCCCCGCCGACATCCTCCGGCATATTGGCCGCATACAGCCCCGCCGCCATCGCCTTGGTTTGTACTTCCTTGATCAACTCCATCGGAAGATGGCCGGTGCGCTCGATCAAGGCTTCGTGCGGATAAAGCTCGTTCTCCACAAACGCCCGCGTCGTGTCGACAATGGCTTGCTGCTCTTCGGAAAGGCCGAAATCCATTGTCTTACCTCCGCATTGAGAAAGCGATCATCACTGCCAAAATCACTGGCAGGTAGGACGCGAAGACAACTGTGAGTCGATATGGCAATGATATTGATCGCGATTGTTCGGGACGGCGCGCCAGCCAGAATCCAAATGTGACAATCGATGCCCCAAGTGTAGCGGCAAAGTAGCCGAGGGCTACAAGTGAGTACGGATTCTCTTCCGACAGCGGCTTGACCTGAAAGAAGCCTTTTTCAAAATAGGCTTGCCGGAACATCAAAGCGCCAATCAGAAAGACGGCAAGCCATACAATCCATGCCGCCTTGCGCCAAGTGACCGCTAGCGGCAGCATTGAGGCCATTGCCGGATGCCCCCATGCGATTATCGGGGTGAAGACCATCAACAACGTGAATGCGAGTTCTTTCAAGGCTCAAACCTTCTTCTTCACCAACTTGCCCGCCCTGGCTTTCGCTGCCGCAGCCGAAACACCGGCCTTCTTGGCAAGCTGCTTCACATAGTCCTTGTGCAGCTCGCCCGCGCCCCAGCCCTTGCCTTTGTTGGTCCTGGACAGCGCCGCCATGATCGCCACGAGGTTCTCATCGCGGATAGCTTCGAGTTCACGGATCGACCATTTGCCGGACTGGTCATCAGACTGTCCGGCGATCAGATCTACCAACTCATCGTTGAAGTCCGGAACGTCCGTGAGCTTGGTCCATGGCCATTTCAGGCAAGGCCCGAACTGCGCCATGAAGTGGCGCATGCCCGCCTCGCCGCCAGCGATCCGGTAAACCTGAAACATCCCCATCTGCGCCCAGCGGATGCCAAAGCCGTAGCGTATGATGTCATCGAGTTCTTCAACGGTCGTGATGCCATCCTTGATCAGCCACAGCGCCTCGCGCCAAACCGCCTCCAGCAGCCGGTCGCCAACAAACGCCTCAATCTCCTTTTGGATCACCACCGGCTTCATGCCGATGGAAGCGTAAAGCACCCGCGCCTTTTCTGTGAACTCTTTGCTGGTCTGCGCGCCGCCAACAATCTCGACAATCGGCAGCAGATAGACCGGATTGAACGGATGCGCGACCACCAGCCGTTCGGGGTGCGTCATGACAGTCTGCATATCAGACGGCTTGATGCCCGACGTGGACGACCCTATCAGCGCATCGGGCTTGGCATGGGTATCAATCTCAGCCAGCACCTTGTGCTTGATGTCGAGCCGCTCCGGCACGCTTTCCTGGATGAGATCGGCATCGCGCACCGCCTCCGCCAGCGTCTTGGCATAGATGATCGTGCCTTCCTTCGGCAGCACCGGCGTCATCTGCTTGTAGGCGGCCCGCGCATTTTTCATCACCGCATTGACCTTCCGCTCCGCCTCCGGATCCGGATCAAAGATCGCCACGTCGATGCCGTTGAGCACGAGCCGTGCCACCCATCCTGCCCCGATGACACCGCCGCCGATACAGGCTGCTTTGTTGATTTTCATTTATCTTCCACCCGCTCCAAAAGCCTTAAACCCGACATCACCAGCCAAGTTTCACTTGCACCAAAGCGAACGACACCAATACGGTCGCAGCTGCCATCAGCGCATAGACTGACAGCGCCATTTTGCCGTTGCTTGAGAAATGCCCGACCCATTTCGCCTGCGTGCCACGCAGATATTTCGCCGCGCCAATCGGCAGAAACATCGCCGCCAAAACGCCCAAGCCTCCCAATGCATCGGCAATCACAAACATCACGCGCCGGTGCTCATCTGCTCTGCCAGTCGTTCCCGCCGGTATCGATAGCAGCAGCGTCAGCATACCGAGCAAAAACAGAACGCCCACTGCCTTGAGAACCGCGTATTTCCAAACCCAACTTCCGGCCTTCGTTGCCTCTGTCGTCACTGCCAAAGGCGTGGCCAACGCGGAAAAGTTCAATGCCAAGACCAGACAGACTAGATAGGGCAACACGCCGGTGAAAACGTCCCACATGTTCTTGTCTCCAAGCCTCGACTTCAACGTGAGTCGCAAGTATCAAGCTACAATCATCGCCCGCTTGGTCAAATTCAGCTTCTTCCTCACCTCATCAGGCCCGATCACCCGCGCGCCCATATTTTCGACGATCGTCACCGCCCGCTCCACCAGTTGCGCATTGGTCGCCAATACGCCCTTGCCGAGCCAGAGATTATCCTCCAGCCCAACCCGCACATTGCCGCCCGCCAGCACTGCGGCCGCCACATAGGCCATCTGGTTGCGGCCGATGGAAAACGCCGACCAGTTCCATGTGGGCGGCACGTTGTTGACCATGGCCAGAAACGTATTCAGATCATCCGGCGCGCCCCACGGCACGCCCATGCACAGCTGCACCAGCGCATCCGGCGCCAACACGCCCTCTTCCACCAATTGTTTGGCAAACCACAGATGCCCGGTATCAAACGCCTCGATCTCCGGCTTGACGCCAAGCGCTGTCATCATGCCCCCCATGGCGCGCAGCATACCCGGCGTGTTGGTCATCACATAGTCGGCTTCGTTGAAATTCATCGTGCCGCAATCGAGCGTGCAGATTTCCGGCAGACATTGGCGCACATGCGCCATCCGGTTGGTCGCGCCGCCCATATCCGTGCCCTGAATTTTGAGCGGAAGCGGGTTTTCCACGTCGCCAAACACCATGTCGCCGCCCATGCCCGCCGTCAGGTTCAGCACCACATCGACCTTGGCCTCGCGGATACGCTCCGTCACCTCGCGGTAGAGATGCACGTCTCGGCGTGGGCGACCTGTCTCCGGATCGCGCACATGGCAATGCACGATCGCCGCCCCCGCCTTCGCCGCATCGATGGCTGCATCGGCAATCTGCTTGGGGGAACGCGGCACATGGGGCGAGCGGTCCTGCGTGCCGCCGGAGCCGGTGACAGCGCAAGTAATGAAAACCTCGCGATTCATGGAAAGCGGCATCGGTTCCTCCAGATCATGCCAGCCAAACATGCCTGACTTGCAAAACCGCGCTTTGCAATTTACGAATCGGTTTGATGATAACCGAAACAAAACCAACGATCTTTGCGCCAGAAAGCACACCGCTCGACGTGACCTTCCTGGTCTTGCCCGGCGCGTCCATCCTGTGCGTTGCCTCCAGCATTGATCTGCTGCGCGCCGCAAACCGCATTGCCGGAGAACCCCTCTTCCGCTGGACCGTGGTTTCGCCGGATGGCTCAAATCCCGAAACCACCTGCGGCTTGCCCATCGTCGTCTCGGCCAAGTTTGATGCCAATGCCCGGCATGAGGTTCTCATCGCAATCGCCGGTTTCGGCACCGCGCCCTATGCCAAGGGTCCGTTCATCTCAGGCTTGGCCAAAGCCGGCCGCCGCGCCCGCGCTGTTGGCGGCATCGAAGCGGGCACATGGCTGCTTGGCCACGCTGGCCTCCTCGAAGGCCGCGCTGCCACCACCCATTTTGAAGATCGCGAAGATTTCCGCGCCGCCTTTCCAAATGCCGAAGTCCGCCCGGACCGGTATGTCATCGACGGTCCAATCTTCACCTGCGGCGGCGCATCGCCAGCTTTTGATCTGATGCTCCATCTCATCCGCGCCCGCCACGGAGTGGGTCTGGCCCTGAAAGTCGCCGCCGTGTTCGTTCATGTGCAGACAACCGCCATGCCGCAGCCAGGCGCGCCGGCATCATCCGGTCATTTGAAGTTTGGAACCCCGCGCGTCACATCGGCCATTCGCCTGATGGAAAGCAATATCGGCGATCCGCTTGCCATCACCGCCATTGCTGGCCGCATCGGCGTGACCGCCCGCACGCTCGAGCTCGATTTCACGGAACAGATCACTGAAACACCCGGCCACTATTATCTCGGCCTGCGCCTTGTCGCAGCGCGCAAGATGGTGACCGACACGCAATTGCCCATGACAGAAATCGCAAGCCGCACCGGCTTTTCCAGCGCCGCAACATTCTCACGCGCTTTCGGAAAGAGATTTGGCCGGACACCGACCTCGTTACGCTAGTTCCACAAAAGGGTCTCACCCCCGGCTGAACCGATACTCGCTCTCTTGGCGCATAACCTCGCCCGGCCGAAGGATATTCGATGGAAAATACGGAAAATGCGTCGAATCCGGCCATCCCTGCGTTTCAAGACAAAATCCGGCATAGCGGAAATAGGGTTTTCCGGTCAGCCCCGCCGGTCCGGTTTCCATTGTTTCGCCCGTATAAAATTGTAGGCCCGGCTCCCCTGTGAATACATCCAGCGTCACGCCCGTTGTCGGCGCTTCGGCATGCGCGGCATGGCGCATCGGCCCGCGTGCGCCTGACAGGCACCATGTATTGTCATAAACCGTCTGCGCTTTGCCGCTCATGTGCCGGATAATTCGCGATTCGCGAAAATCATGCGTGGAACCCGCAACCGGGAGAACCCGCCCATCGGGAATGAGATCGCCGTCCGTGGGCAGATAGGCTTGCGCCAATATCAGCATCCGGTGATCCAATATGTCTGTGCTGCCGCCATCTTCCAGATTGAAATAGGAATGGTGGGCGATGTTGCACACGGTCGGCTTGTCCGTCACAGATTCAAACAGCACCGAAAGTGTGCCCTTTGCCGAACACCGGTAGGTGCAGCGGACATCCAGATTGCCCGGAAATCCCATGTTTCCATCCGGACAGCGGATCTCCAGCACCGCCTCATCTTTGGAAACTGCAACAAATGTCCAATTGCGCGTGCCAATCCCGTTTGTCCCGCCATGCAGATTGTGCTTGCCGAGAAAGTTCTTGTCCAAGTCGTATTTCTTGCCGTCGATAACCAGTTCGCCATCGCGGATACGGTTGATGTTGCGGCCCGCATTTGCGCCAAAATACGGCGAATGGGCCGGATAATCATCAAAGTTGTCAAATCCGAGCACCAGTGGCGCGCCATGCCCCTTCAGGCGCAGATCCTGAACGACAGCGCCCCAGCTCATGATCCGGGCGCTGAGGCCGCCGCCAGCGATTTCAACCATCTGGACTGGCTCGCCGTCTGCCGTCTGCCCGAAAATGTCCATTGATTGCTCCGCCTGAAATGAAGCTGCACTGGTAACGCCGCGGCAGTTTGAATACAAGCCGCAAGGACTGTTTGCATGCGGCGTTTCGGCCTTTCCCAAGTCAGCAAAAAAGGCTAAGGAGCCGCTTCAAATCATGGTCTTGCATGGCGGAACCGGCGTCGAAGATGCGCTCCGCCCACTAAAAATGAGGTTTTTCCCGTGTCGTCAACTTTTGACAAAGTCGCTGATATCATTTCCGAAACCAGCGAAATTGAACGTGATTGGATCTCGCCTGAAAGCCATACGATCGACGACCTTGGCATCGACAGCCTAGATTTCCTTGATATCGTTTTCGCCATCGACAAGGCGTTCGGAATCAAGATCCCGCTGGAGCAGTGGACTCAGGACGTCAACGAAGGCCGCGCGCCCACTGAAGAGTATTTCGTTCTGAAAAACCTCTGCGCCAAGATCGACGAACTCGTCGCGGCCAAGAAGGCTTGAGCGGAAAATCCAGCGCCCATGAGCGGAACGCGAAAAAATAAATACGCAATAGCGGCAACGCGAAAAAATCAATACCCATGAGCGGCAACGATGTTCTCATCACCGGTATCGGCCTTATGTCCTCGCTTGGCGAAGGGCCCGATGCGCATTGGACAGCGCTGACCGGCCCAGCCGAACCGCGCCTCGATACTGAAAACTTCGCCCCTTACGTCGTTCATCCCTTGCCTGCGGATATTGACTGGAACCTGATGGTGCCCCGCAAGGAGCAGCGCCAGATGGAACCATGGCAGCGCCTTGGAACCTATACCGCCGGCCTTGCGCTGCAGGATGCCGGCATCCGCGAAAATGAAGACCTGACCGCGTCGATGGACATGATCGTCGCTGCCGGCGGCGGCGAGCGCGATGTGGCCGTGGATACGCAAATTCTCGATGCTTCGCGCACCCGCAACGACCGCGATGTCATGCTCAACGAGAAGCTGGCAACGGAACTCCGCCCTACCCTTTTTCTTGCGCAATTATCGAACTTGCTCGCTGGCAATATCTCCATCGTCCATAAGGTAACCGGCTCCTCGCGCACTTTCATGGGCGAGGAAAGCGCAGGCATTTCCGCGCTTCAAACCGCCCTTGCCCGCATCCGCTCCGGCCAGAGCACCCATATTCTTGTCGGCGGCGCCTTGAATGCCGAACACAAGGATATCTGCCTGTCCTACGAATTGGGCGGATTTCTCAAGCGCGATGGCTACGCCCCGCTGTGGAGCCGCGAGGGTTCGGAAGGCGGCGGCGTCATCACCGGTTCCGGCTCGGCGTTCCTCGTGCTGGAATCGCGCGATCACGCAGAAAAGCGCGGCGCCCGTGCTTATGCCCGCCTCGCCGCCGTGTCCGGCAATCAGTCTGGTCGTAAAGGCGATCTGGAAGAGAGCATTGCCTCCGTCCTTTCCGATGTTGGCGCGGGCGACATGGTTGTAACCGGCGCATCGGGCGCGACCAACGCGACCGCCGCAGAGCGCAAGATCCTGTCCGCCGCCACTGCACCCGTGCGCGCCTTTGCCACCGCCACCGGCCACATGAAAGAAGCGCAGTTTCCGTTCGCGGTCGCGCTCGCCGCTCTTGCCGTCGCCAATGGCAAGCCTTTGGCCTTGCTCGACCCCTCGTTTGAAAAGCCTTCGTCCGGCGCCGTCGATAAGGCCGTGGCGCTCACCGTCGGCTATCATCGCGGCGAAGGCGCCGCACTTGTTGTGAAAGCCTGAGAACAGACCGATGGCCAGCAAATTCACCGACCAGTTGGGCCGCCCGGTCGTTGCCGTCACCGGCATCGGCGTTGTCACCTCGCTCGGACAGGGCAAGGCGGACAATTGGGCGGCCTTGACCTCCGGCAAATCCGGCATTCATGCCATCAATCGTTTCCCGACGGACCTGCTGAAAACCCGCATTGCCGGAACGGTCGATTTTCTGCCCGAGAGCAACAAGGGCGCATCTCTGTTGTCGCTTGCGCTGGCCTCATCTGCAGCTGAAGAAGCCATCGCCGAGTCAGGCCTCAATGGTCCCTTTGGCGGCCCGCTGTTCCTTGCCGCGCCGCCGGTTGAATTGGAATGGCAGCATCGTTTCGCGCTGGAAAAGGAACTCGCCGCACAGAGCGAGGCCGGATATGACCGGATGCTTGCTGCCTGCCGCGCCGGCCGCCACGATGCGTTCTTTGACGCTGCCCAATTCGTCTCGATTGCCGCGCAGTTGCAGGAACGCTTCGGCACCCGCGGCCTGCCTGTTACCCTGTCCACCGCCTGTGCCTCCGGCGCGACGGCCATTCAGCTTGGCGTCGAGGCGATCCGCCGCGGCGAAACCACCCGCGCCCTGTCAATCGCCACCGACGGTTCGGTCAGCGCCGAATCGCTGATCCGCTTCTCTCTGCTCTCGGCGCTGTCCACCCACAATGACCCGGCTGAAAAGGCCGCCAAGCCCTTCTCCAAAGACCGTGACGGCTTCGTCATGGCCGAAGGTTCGGCGGCATTGGTGCTGGAATCGCTCGAAAGCGCCGTCGCGCGCGGCGCAAAGGTGCTTGGCATTCTCAAAGGCTGCGGCGAAAAGGCTGATGATTTCCACCGCACCCGCTCCAAGCCGGATGCGTCCCCCGCCATTGGCGCCGTTCGCGCCGCCCTTGCCGATGCCGGCGTCGATGAAAGCGCAATCCAATACATCAATGCCCATGGCACCTCGACGCCGGAAAACGACAAGATGGAGTTTTTGGCGATCTCCACCGTCTTTGGCGAGCGCATTGCCTCCATCCCGGTCTCGTCGAACAAATCGATGATCGGCCACACTTTGACCGCCGCTGGCGCAGTGGAAGCTGCGTTCTCGTTCCTGACCATGCAGAACTCCCTCATTCCGCCGACCATCAATTACGACAATCCCGATCCCGCCATCCCTATTGATTGCGTCCCCAACAAGGCCCGCGCGGCGGATGTTTCGATGGTCCTGTCGAACTCATTCGGTTTCGGCGGACAGAACAGCTGCCTTGTCATGGCGCGCGAACCCGCTTAAGCGCTTGCGGGACCAATCTGGGAAATTCAATGCACGCCCTGCAACTGATCGAAGACCGCCGCCTTGAATTGCGCACCGTCGACGCCCCGCCTGCACCAGGTCCGGGAGAAGTCACGCTTAATATCAAGGTTGTGGCGCTCAATCACATTGACGTCTGGGGCTGGCGCGGCATGGCCTTCGCCAAGCGCACGCTGCCGCTCACGATCGGCGCGGAAGCGTCCGGCATCGTCAGCGCCATCGGCCCCGGCGTGTCCAACGTGCTTCCAGGCCAGCTCGTCTCGATCTATGGCGCGCGCACCTGCGGCCTGTGCAAGCCCTGCCGTGAAGGGCGCGACAATCTGTGCGAACATGTCGCCGGCGTTCACGGTTTCCACCTTGGCGGTTTTGCCTGCGAGCAGATCAACATCCCCGCCCGCCAGCTGGTGCCCGCCCCGCCCGGTGTCACCGATATCGGCGCTGCCGTCGCCCCCGTCACCTTCGGCACCGTCGAGCACATGCTGTTTGACAATGCCAAACTGCAACCCGGCGAAACCATCCTCATTCAGGCGGGCGGTTCGGGCATTGGCTCTGCCGCCATCCAGCTGGCCAAAATGATCGGCTGCACTGTCATCACCACGGTCGGCTCCGATGACAAGATCGAAAAGGCCAAAGCGCTTGGCGCCGATCATGTCATCAATTACCGCGAAGACCGGTTCGAAGGCGTCACCCGCAAATTGACCAAGAAGAAAGGCGTCGATGTCGTTTTCGAACATGTCGGCGCGGAAACCTGGGCAGGCTCGATGCTGTGCATGAAGCGCGGCGGCCGTCTGGTCACCTGCGGGTCAACCTCCGGCGTTTCCACCTCGATGAACCTGATGATGCTCTTCCAGCAGCAGCTGCGCCTCATCGGCTCATTCGGTTGCCGTATGGAAAACATGGCCGACGCCATGCAGAAAATGGCGCAGGGCCTGGTCCATCCCGTTGTCGACACCGAAGTCGGCTTTGACGGCATTGACACTGCGCTTGCCCGCATGGAAGGGCGCGATGTCTTTGGCAAGATCCTGTTGCGCGTGAGCTGACCCCTTGAGAATAAACCTGACGATCTACCGCCATTGGCGCCGGCTCCGGCACGCCGAATACTGGATATTCGCGCAAATCACTTTTGCCCTCTTGCGCGTTTTGCGCCGCCTGCCCGCCCATGCCGCCATCGATTTCATGGACAGGG
>JBAVTG010000147.1:0-1947 GCA_049696015.1 Rhizobiaceae bacterium
ATGGATTCCAGTGACGAACGAGCGCAGCGTGGTCGCCAAGTCTGCCCGCATGGGCGGCGCGGACAACATCTACATCGATCCGACCCGCGTCATCAATTACGACGCGATCTTCGTAAAGTGACAGCAAGCCATTGACCTGTCCTCCGCCTGACACGGCGGAGGACTTTCAATCAGGAGGAAAATCATGTGCGTTGCCTGCACCCACACCATTCACCGCGCCCAGCATCATTTCGGCTGGAACCGAGATTTTGAACCTGTTGTTGTCGCCAAGTCCGGCGAGACAATCCACTTTGAATGCTCAGACTCATCTGCCGGTCAGCTCGGCGCCGACGCGACGCTCGAGACGCTGTTGGATCTGGATTTCGGCAAGATCAATCCGGTTTCCGGTCCTGTCTATGTCGAGGGGGCCAAGCCCGGTGATGCGCTCAAGGTCACCTTGCGCAAGTTCATTCCGTCCGGCTCCGGCTGGACTGCCAATATTCCAGGCTTTGGCCTGCTCGCCGATCAGTTCAAGGACCCTGCGCTGCATGTCTGGAAATATGACGCCATCGGCATGACGCCCGCGCTCTACGGTCCTGGCGGCAAGGTGCCGCTGAAGCCGTTTGCTGGAACAATTGGCCTTGCGCCCGCCGAGCCCGGCCTGCATTCGGTCGTTCCGCCGCGCCGTGTCGGCGGCAATCTCGACATTCGCGATCTGACGGCAGGCGTCACGCTCTACCTGCCTGTCGAAGTGGAGGGGGCGCTGTTCTCCATCGGCGATACCCACGCCGCCCAAGGCGATGGCGAAGTCTGCGGCACCGCCATTGAAAGCCAGATGAATGTTGAAGCTACGCTCGAACTCATCAAAGGCGCAAACCTGCAATCGCCGCGCTCACCACCACTGAGCCCGTCACCCGCCATCTCGACGGCATGGGCTATGAAGTCACCACGGGCATTGGTCCGGATCTGATGACCGGCGCGCGCGAAGCGGTCATGCGCATGGTTGATCTGTTGTGCGCCGAGCATGGCTACAATCCGGTGGATGCCTACATGCTCTGTTCGGTGTGCGGCGATCTTCGCATCAGCGAAATTGTTGATATGCCGAACTGGGTAGTGTCGTTCTACTTCCCGAGGATCGTTCTGGCGTGAACATGCAGGTCGCCATTCAGCCGGTCCTGTCGGTTGCTGATCTGAACATTGACGCCCGCACGCCGGAAGGCCGGCGGCGGGTGATTGATGCAATCAGCTTTGATCTGATCCCCGGAGAGACACTTTGCATCGCAGGCGAATCCGGCTCCGGCAAATCGGTGACGTCGCTTGCCATCATGGGCCTGCTGCCCAAAGCCTCGCTACAAATCGCGTCAGGCTCGATCAAGCTCGGAACGCGCAATCTGGTCAGCCTGTCAAACCGCGAGATGCGCCGCATCCGTGGCGGCGACATCGCGATGATTTTCCAGGAGCCGATGACATCGCTCAATCCGGTGATGACGATCGGTGCGCAAATGACCGAAGTCATCCGCGAGCATCATGCCGCGGGTGGCGAGGCAGCCGAGGCGGTTGCCCGTCGCATGCTGGACGCTGTGCACATGAGCGAACCGGTGCGGCGCTTGACCCAGTACCCGCACGAGCTTTCCGGCGGCATGCGCCAGCGCGTCATGATTGCCATGGCGCTGTCCTGCCAGCCGAAGGTCATGATCGCCGACGAGCCGACCACCGCGCTTGATGTCACCGTACAGGCGCAGATCCTGAAATTGATGCGCGAGCTGAAGTCTGAATTCGGCACGTCGATCATTCTCATCACCCATGACATGGGCGTTGTCGCCGAAATGGCGGACCGCGTGCTGGTCATGCAGCACGGCAGGCTGGTTGAGCAGGGGACAGCCGACGCCATCTTCAACCGCCCGCAACAGCCCTATACAAAAGAACTTCTCGGATCGGTGCTGCGTCTGGGTTCGCGCGCAGGCAAGG
>JBAVTG010000148.1:0-9369 GCA_049696015.1 Rhizobiaceae bacterium
GCCTTGGTCATCACCTTGATGCCGCGGTCTTCCAGCTGTTTTTGCAGGAGATAGCCCGCCGATGCGTCCAGCTGCCGCTCCATCAAGGTTGGCATGACATGGATGACGGTCACATCCATGCCCTGTTCCTTGAGCCCTGCTGCAGCCTCAAGGCCGAGCAACCCGCCTCCGATGACAATGGCCTTGGCGCGCGCCTGGGCGGCCAGCATCATCGCCTGAACATCATCGAGGTCACGGTAGGAAAGGACGCCCGGAAGATTTGCGCCGGGCACCGGAATGATGAACGGGTTGGAGCCGGTGGCGATGACCAGCCTGTCGTACGGCACTGTCACGCCATGATCGGACGTTACTGTTTTTGCCACCCGGTCAATCGCGACAATCTTGTGGCCCTTGTAGAGTGTGATGTTGTTCTTGATGTACCAGCCATCGCCGTGGATGATGATTTCCTCAAACGTCTTTTCACCGGACAGGACCGGCGAGAGCATGATGCGGTCATAGTTGACGCGCGGCTCGGCGTTGAAAATCGTGATCGCGTAGGCGTCGGGCGCTGTTTCGAGAAGATGCTCCAGCATGCGTCCCGGCGCCATGCCATTGCCGATAATGACGAGTTTTTGGGTCATAATCCTACTCCGCAGCTTCTACAAAACGGTGACGCTCGTAGAGGAATTTGAGGACAGCTTCTCGGCACTTGAGATAGACCGGATCACTTGCCAGCTCGAGGCGATGGCGCGGGCGCTTGAGCGGCACGGCGAGCACTTCGCCGATCGTCGCCGCCGGGCCGTTGGTCATCATCACGATCCGGTCGGACAGCAGCACTGCTTCATCGACATCATGCGTGATCATGATCATCGTGTTGCCGAGCCGCGCGTGGATTTCCATAACAGCGTCCTGCAGGTGCGCACGCGTCAACGCATCAAGCGCGCCGAACGGCTCATCAAGCAGCAGCACTTTCGGCTCCATCGACAAAGCACGGGCGATGCCGACGCGCTGCTTCATGCCGCCGGAAATTTCGGCCGGCCGCTTGTCCCTGGCATGCGCCATCTGCACCAGGTCCAGATTGCGCATGACCCATTCATGCCGCTCAGCCTTGGACTTGGTGGAGGAGAAGACTTTTGCGACTGCCAGGTTGACGTTTTCATAGACAGTGAGCCACGGCAGCAGGCTGTGGTTCTGGAACACAACCGCACGCTCGGGGCCCGGCTGGTTCACTTCCTGATTGTCGAGAAGCACAGCCCCTGCCGTGACCGGAATCAGGCCGGCAATGAGATTGAGCAAGGTGGATTTGCCGCAGCCGGAATGGCCGATCATCGAGACATATTCGCCTTCGGCAATTTGAAGGTTGATGTCCCGCAGCACGTGGCTCTTTATGCCGGCGCGCTCGAAAGTCTTGTCGAGGTGATCGAGCTTGAGGTGGGTTTTCACAGAGGTGCTCATGGAATTTTCCTTATGCCCCACGGGTCACGATACGCCCGACGGCCGACACGAGTTTGTCGAGCAGGAAGCCGGTGACGCCGATGTAGACCAGGGCGACGATGATGTCGGAGAGGCGCGAGGAGTTCCACGCATCCCAAATGAAGAAGCCGATGCCAACGCCGCCGGTCAGCATTTCCGCCGCGACGATGGCAAGCCAAGACAGCCCGATGCCGATGCGCAGACCGGTGAAAATGTACGGCGCGGCGGATGGCACCATGATCTTGTAGAAAAACTCGAGCGGGTTGAGTCTGAGCACCTGCGCCACATTGCGGTAGTCCTGCGGAATGTTGCGCACGCCGACCGCCGTGTTGATGATCACCGGCCATACGGAGGTGATGAAGATCACGAAGATCGCCGATGGGCTTGAATCGCGGAACGCGGCAAGTGACAGCGGCAGCCATGCCAGCGGCGGCACAGTGCGCAGGATCTGAAACACCGGGTCCAGCCCGCGCATTGCCCAATCAGACTGGCCGATGATTGCGCCGACCAGCACGCCGATGACCGCCGCAATGCCAAATCCGATGGCGACACGCTGCAGCGAAACCAACACGCGCCAGCCGAGGCCGATATCCTGATCTCCATAATTGAAGAACGGATAAGCGATCAGGTCATACGCCTCGGTGAACACTTGCGTGGGCGGCGGCAGCGAAGCGCCGGGACTCGAACAGGCGACTTGCCAGATGGTCAGGAGAACCAGAATGACCAACAGCGGCGGCAGGACATTGCGCGCCAGCGCGCCAGGAATTTTGCCCAGCCATTCGCGCCGGGCCGAAGGGCGGTTCAGGAGATGAACCGTTGCGGCGGTCGGGACGGGTTCAACGGCGGTCTCTGTTTTCAAAAGAGCAAGGCCCATAAATCAGGTTCTCCGGATGTCAGAAAGCGGGCCGGCGCAAGCCGCCGGCCCGCAGCGCGTCAGGACGACGCCTTGATCGTCAGGCTCTTGAGGTAGGCGGACGGATCCGCCGGATCGAAGGTCTTGCCGTCGAAGAAGGTTTCGACGCCGCGTGACGTCGAGGCCGGGATGTCTGCTGCTGCAACGCCGAGTTCGGCGGCGGCGGCCTTCCAGATATCCTCGCGGTTGACCTGATCCACCAGCGCCTTGATGTCCGTATCCGGCGCGAATTTGCCCCAGCGCACATTCTCGGCGATGAACCATGAGTCATGGCTCTTGAACGGGTAGGACGCGCCGCCGGCCCAGAATTTCATCTTCAGATCCGGCGCCGAGACCACGCGGCCATTGCCATAATTGATGTCGCCCTTGAGGCGGCCGATGATGTCGGCGACCGGAACGTTCATCCAGTTGCGCTTGCCGATAATTGCGGCCATCTCATCCTTGTTGGCCATGTCTTCGCACCATTGCTGGGCCTCCATGACAGCCATGAGCAGAGCCTTGGCGGCATTCGGGTTTTTCTCGACCCAATCGGCGCGCATGCCCAGCGCCTTTTCTGGATGGCCTTTCCACAGCTCGCCCGTGGTCGCAGCCGTGAAGCCGATGCCCTGGTTGACCAGCTGTTCGTTCCATGGCTCGCCGACGCAGAACGCATCCATGGTGCCGACCTTCATGTTGGCAACCATCTGCGGCGGCGGGACAACAATGGTCGAGACATCCGTATTCGGATTGATGCCGCCGGCGGCGAGCCAGTAGCGCATCCACAAATCATGCGTGCCGCCGGGGAACGTCACGGCGACTTTGACTTCCTTGCCTGCCGCCTTCTTGGCTTCGAACGCCGCCTTGAGTTTGGAGGAGTCGAGGCCGACGCCCGTGTCCTTGTATTCCTGCGCGACCGAAATGCCTTGGCAGTCATAGTTCAGACGGGCAAGGATGGTCATCGGGACAGGCACATTGTTCTGCGTGACCTTGCCGGTGTGAATGAGGTAGGGCATCGGCGTCAGAATGTGGGCGCCGTCGATGCCGTTCGCCTCGCCGCCGAGCACGATGTTGTCGCGCAGCGCGCCCCATGAAGCCTGCTTCAAAACCTCGACGCCCGGCATGCCGTGCTTTTCAAACAGGCCTTTTTCCTTGGCGATGATCAACGGCGCTGAATCGGTCAGCGCGATAAAGCCAAGCTTGACAGCCGTGACTTCCGGCGCGGCAGGCGCAGCCCATGCGCCCCCTGGAAGCAAGGTGCGGCCTGCAATCAGAATGGCAGACGTCGTTGCCGCACTCTTCAACAGACTGCGGCGGGAAAGCAGAAATGGATTGCTGCCTGTGGTCTTGGTCATGGTCCGTCTCCGGTTCAGCAGCGCCTGGGAGGGATCGCCGCGTTTGAAAACAAAAAGGCTGCCAGACAGGCTGCGCCATCCGTACATCCGGGATGGAGTTGACCTGTTTGGCAGCCTTGCCTTTGCGCGCCCGTCTTTGGACGCCAGTTAAGTCTGGGAGGACTTGCCTTAAGCAATGCAGAAACCGTGCCAGTTTGAAAGAACTGGAAAATACTATTTCGAATCAAATATTTAATTGAATTTTGCCTGCGTGCCTGCCGGGCGTTGTGGCGTTTGCCTCACCACAGGCGATGTGCAAATGCACATTTATTTTGCAGTGCACAATATTTGAACCAGCGAAATCAGGCGGGGTTACCGGCCTGCGCGGCGATGTAGGCGTCCAGTTCGTCGGGATCAAAAACCTGCCCGTCAAAGAAGCCGTCCGGACCCAAGACCAGTTTGCCTTGCACCGAACCGACGCCTGTTGCCGCCTTCAGCGCGCCTTCCACCTTGGCATTTGCCGCAGGCAAAGGCGCGCCTGTCGCCTTGAGAGCGCGCCGATAGATATCCGGCCTGTAGGATTTGGCGGCAATGTCAGCATGCTCCGGCGAGGCGGAGACGTGATTCCAGCGCACCATCTGCGAATAGAACCACAGCGCATGGCTCTGCCAGGGAAAGGTCGCAGCGCGGTCGTGGGTGACAAAGAAATCCGGCGTATCAACCACGCCACTGCCGGTTTCCAGTTGTCCGGTTATTCCGCGAAGGATGAGTTCCGGGGCGACGTTGATCCATTCAGGCCGGGACAGTATCGATGCCATTTCACCGTGGTTGCGCTTGTCGGCACACCAGCTTGAGGCCCTGTGCAAGGCGCGCAAGAGGGCATCCAGTGTTGATGGGTTCTTCTGCGCCCACCCGGCTTGAACACCGATCACCTTCTCCGGGCTGGATTTCCAGATTGCCGCTTTGACAGTCGCCAGATGGCCAGACGCGTTTTCAACGCCGAAACTGTTCCACGGCTCACCCGCGCAATAGCCGTCAATGCGCCCCGTCTTCATGGCGTCGGCCATCATCGAGGGCGGAACAACGACAATATCGATCAAGCTGGCCGGGTCTATCTCGCAAGCCGCCAGCCAATAGCGCAACTCATAACCATGGCCTGAAAATGGGTGGACCACTGCAAACTGCAATTTCTCCGCATGACCCCGCCGCGCAACGACACGTTTGAGCGCCGCGCCGTTGAGCGCCGGGTCAAGGTTCGGCTGCGCGCCTTCGTTTGCCATCGCCTTCCAAAGTCTGTCGCTCACTGTCACCGCATTGCCGCCAAGTCCAAGCGCCATCGGCGCTATCAGCGGCAGCGGCAAAGGCGTGAGGCCAAGGTTTGAGGCAATTGGCATCGGCGCCAGCATGTGGGCCGCTTCAAAATGGCCAACAGCCATCCGGTCACGGATATTGGCCCAGGATGTCTCGCGCACCAATGTCAGGTCCAGATCTTCGGCCTCGGCAAATCCCTTAACCTTGGCGGCAACCAGAAGCGCGCTGTCGGTCAGGGGCATAAATCCGGCTGTCATCGCATGCTTGGTCATCGCGCTCATTCCAATAGGCCTGCGGCGAGCACGAGACTTTGCGCCAGCTCGCTCATTTTGCGGTTCTGGTTCATGGCGCTCTTGCGCAACAGCGTATGCGCTTCGTCCTCGGTGATGCCCTTGGATTTCATCAGGATTGCCTTGGCGCGATCAATCAGCTTGCGGCTTTCCAGTTCCGAACGCGCGTCTTCCAATTCGCGCGCCATGCGCGAATAGGCGTTGAACCGGCTGATCGCCATATCGAGAATTGGCCTGATGCGTTCCTTCTTGAGGCCGTCCACGACATAAGCGGACACACCGGCGTCAATGGCTGCCTCCATGGCGGAACGATCCGACTGGTCAACGAACATGGCAATCGGGCGGTTTACGGCGCGTGTCAGCGCGAACAGGCTTTCAAGCAAATCACGATTGGGATTTTCAAGATTGATCACAATCACATCGGGTGCAATCACAGCGATCTGACGGGCCAGCCCGCTGACGTCATGCACGACCGTGACGCGATCATGGCCGGCTTCACGCGCGCCGGCCTCAATAATCGCAGCACGGGCGGCATTCTCGTCAACAACGAGTACGCTGAGCGGCTTGTGTTCCATGCCGCTATTTTGCGCATGCAATCGGATTGTGCAATGCAGCATGGAAATTCATTTGCTATTTTTGCTGTGGCCCCATTGATCGCCATTTTCGCGATCTGCACGCAAACCCCGGCGGACCTGAGACCGGACCTGGCATCGCCTGCGGCTGGTTCGCTGCACCCTTGACCTTGTCGGCTTTGTTTATCCCGATTCCGGCAGCGCAGGTTTTCAAAGCATGATAGACTTTCAGTACGCTTGGGACTCACCGGTTCGTAGTGCGTAACGTGGCGTGAGGCCCCGGCTGCTCTTTTCCGTTATTTCTTGCTGACGCCATTCAAATTCCGGGAGAACACCAATGAACCTTTCTCTCAAAATAGCGCCCCACATCACACAGTTGCGACGATTTTCCCGCGAATTGACGGGTGATCGGACAAGCGGCGATGCTTATGTCGCGGTGTTGCTTGAGTCGATCATTGCCGAACCCGCAAAGTTCGACGATGCAGCGGACGTCAGGGTCGCCCTCTATCAACGCTTCTGCCATTTGTGGGAGTCGATTCCCTTCACAGCGCACATGCAGCTTTCCGCCGGGGCGTATGCCCCGATGTCTCCTAAGGCGCGGGAGGCATTTCTGCTGATGCAGCTGGAGGGCCTTGCAACGCGCCAAATCAGTCAGATCTTGTCCTGCGACCCTGATGTTGTGGCAGAATTGATCAGTGAGGCTTCTGATGCCCTTCCGGTCCAGATCAATCGGGATTTGCCTTCAAAAGTGAACGCGGGCCGCAACGGGTCTGAGCGGCATCGCGGGTTCGCACAGTCAGCATATCGCCCGCATCGCGCCGTCGGCGAGCCGGGCAACGACGCAGATTTCAAACAGGAGCCAATGGCGGCTGCCAGCGCGAACTGGAACATCCAAATCTCAAAGCTGCCGAACAAGAAACCGGTTGAGGCGAGCGGTTCCACCAGCGCAACCTGAACCGCTCTTGTTCCGTCTTGTCCGAAAAGTCAGTGTTTTTCAGCATCTGCGTTCACCTGAAACTCAGGCAGCCGCAGGCCGCTCGTCCGTCAACGAAGCGCGCGCGGCTTGGGCGGCGCGCTTGTACTCAATGTTAGCTCCACATGAAGAATGGCGCAGCAGCAGAGCCTCCAAACCGGCGCGAAAGGCAGGGCCGATGTCCTCGCGCATCAGGCCATGGGCAACATTGGCCATGAGGAAACCCAGCTTGTCGCCGCAATCGAAGGTCACGCCCTCAAACTTGCAACCCCAGAACGGTTGGTCGGCCATCAATCCTTTCATCGCATCCGTCAGCTGGATTTCACCGCCCGCGCCCGGTGTTGCCAGCTCAATCTTCCCGAAAATCTGCGGCTGCAAAATATAGCGGCCGGAAATAATGTGGTTCGAGGGCGCGTGTTGCCGCATTGGCTTTTCCACCATCTCGGTGATTGCCAAAGCTGCCCCGCTCGTCCGATTGAATCCGATAACACCATAGTTGCCCACATCTGCCCACGGCACTTTCTGCACTGCAATGACATTCCCGCCTCCGGTCTCGGCATAGATATCCATCATCTGCTCGAGACAGCCTGGCTCTGACTGCATCACCATGTCCGGCAGCAGCAATGCAAAAGGCTCATCGCCAATCAAATGGCGCGCGCACCAGACCGCATGACCAAGTCCCAATGGTTCTTGCTGGCGTGTAAAGCTCGTGTGGCCGGCGCTGGGCAGATCTTTTTCAAGCAGATCAAGTTCGGCGGATTTTCCGCGCTTTCGCAGCGCCCACTCAAGCTCGGTTTGCTTGTCGAAATGATCCTCGATTGCATTCTTGTTTCGTCCGGTTACGAAGACGAAATGCTCGATACCCGCAGAGCGCGCCTCATCGACCGCCATCTGGATCACGGGCCGGTCGACAATGGGCAGCATCTCTTTCGGGATCGCCTTCGTTGCAGGCAGAAATCTGGTTCCTAGACCGGCTACAGGAAAAACGGCTTTGCGGATTCGCTTTAACATGGGCCGACTCCTTTGCTTTATGAGAACGCCGACGGAAAATCGGCAAATCCGCCGACGGCTTGAAGCGTTGAAACGCCTTCACCATCCAAACGCTACAAAGGTTGCTCCGTTCCCTCGGCAACGCTGATTTTGAATTATGTGCGCATGAGAGAAAGAATTGCTTTGATATGGAGCAATTGCCGCGCCAAGATTTTAGAACAAGTCCACGGAGGGGTCCCAAGGATGCCATTTGCCTGGACTTGCGGCCCCCGAGCGGACGTGTTGCCCTACGTGCCGGATGCCTGCCGCATGATTGAAGATCGCAACGTCTTTCCAAGGTTCACGCCGGACTTGACAAACGTTTGGAATTTATCCATTTTGTTCCTGTTTTGTTCGATATTGGGAATACTGCCTGTGGATTGGGATTTGGCCATTGACCGCAACCGGGATGCGCTCAGGCGCATCGTGGCCGCGTTGTTCGCCTTGGCCGGGCTGGCCGGCGGCGGACCGGTCTCCACGCTGCCGCGGCATGTCTACGCTGCCGTGATGCACGTCCTGCGTCCGGCCGAAGCCGCTGTCCGGCGCCTCATATTCATCGCTGCGCGCGGGCTGGTCCTGAACCCGCGCGTGACGCGCCCGGTTCCGGCGGGTCTGCCGGCGTTCTCGGCCGCTGGCGCATTTCGGGGGCCTGCCTTTTCTCTCTTGGATCCGCTCAAGCATTTTACGATTGATCACTTTGATCACACCGCCGGCGCCATCCCGCACAACAGCTTTTTCCGTGTGTATGACGAGGATTTCCTCGCATCGCCTCCAGCTCTTTCACCTGACGAGCCAGTCGATGCGGCGCCTCTCATACTGCGCCTGCAGTCGCTCCGGCGCGCGTTGTCCGACTTGCCCAGACAAGCCCGGCGGCTCGCCCGCTGGCGGGCGCGGCGGGATTTCTTGTTACAGCGCAAAGGTCCGTTCCGGCCGATGCGCCTCTCGCCGATCCGCCCTGGCCCGCCGCCCGGCCGGAGAGCGCGCGCCATTCACGAGGTCGATCACGTCCTGCGTGAATGCCATGGCCTCGCGCTTGATGTGATGAATACGTCGTGATAATTCTTGATTTATAATATATAACAATGACTTAGTACTCCGTTCCGGCCTTGCCGGAGCGCGCGTTGCCATGGTTGCAGCCAAGAAAATCCTGCATTATGCAACCGTTGCCCGTTTGGATGTGAAAGTCGGCCGGGCGACGGCAACTTCTCATCATTGCCGCCCGCAGAAGTCCGGGTTTTCCATCATGCTGTTTCGTCAGTGCCGTGCGGGCGGCTGACCGCCAAACCAGGAAACGGTTCAATCGTCTGCAGTCCCTGTTCAGTCATTGATTGGGGGATAGACGGGTCGAGCAGGCATTGGTTCGGGAACTGTCTCTTCTTTCACGGACAAGCCAAATGCCGCTAGAGCGGGATGTTTTTGAGTGGAAGCAATTGTATCGGAGGGATTTTGCGGCAAGACCAAGGAAAGTCCCGATGGGCGCATTGAAATGCGTCCGAGGGAGTTTTCGCCGGTATTGGCG
>JBAVTG010000149.1:0-3587 GCA_049696015.1 Rhizobiaceae bacterium
ATTGATGTACGCTGCGCCAAATCTGCCGCGCCCGAAAGTCCCAAGGGACTGGCGGGGACCCCATGTTTCTCGAAAACCACGTCATTTGACTCACCAAACCAAATTTTGAGCCGGTTGCCGCAGGCTGCTTTAGCCATGTCGCGCTCTGTTCTGCAAGCTGTTGAAATTCCTATATAATTCAACATTTTTTGAATCTCTGTCGCTGCCTTGACTAGGCGAGGGTGCAAAACTATGTTGCCCGCGGCTTTGAAGCGGGGATTCTGCCCGCCGTCTGCCCGAAGGGAATTTGCCTTGGCTGCCGGAAACGACGGAAAGCAGAATGCCAGCGACGCGGAATTGGCGCGTCGCCGCGCGGAACTGGACGTTGCACTTTCAGACATCCAAAAAGAGCGGAAAGAAGCGGCCAAAGGCATGGACCAGTCCGGCAATATGAAAGGCGCGGCCTTTGCCTTCAAACTGTCCAGCGAGTTCATCGCGGCCATTTTGGTGGGCACTTTTATCGGCTGGCTGATTGACAAAGTCGCCGGAACAGGGCCGTGGGGGCTCATTATTTTCCTCATGCTCGGTTTTGCCGCAGGTATTTTGAACGTTTTGCGCTCGGCGGGCTTGATTGCCGTGGCCAAATCGGAGAGAGGGACTGACTTGAATCCCTCCGCTAAGGATGCGACCCCGCCGGGCAATGCCTGGAAGGACGACGAAGAGGACTGAAAGACGTGGCCGGCACAGATCCCATCCATCAGTTTCAAATCCAGAAATGGATTCCGCTCGAAATCGGCGGCTATGATGTCTCGTTCACCAATTCGTCTGCCTTCATGGTGACCACCGTGGTTGCCGCCTCGGCTCTTTTGTATTTTTCGACCGCCGGCCGCGGTCTGATCCCGTCCCGCCTGCAGTCGGTTTCGGAAATGGCCTACGAATTCGTCGCCAATACGCTGCGCGACGCGGCCGGAACCTCCGGCATGAAATTCTTCCCGTTTGTGTTTTCGCTGTTCATGTTCGTGTTGACGGCGAACCTCTTCGGCATGATCCCGTACTTCTTCACCGTAACCAGCCATCTGATCGTGACGTTTGCGCTGTCGATGCTGGTGATGGCGGTGGTTGTCGGATACGGCTTTTACAAGCATGGCTTCGGCTTTTTGAACCTGTTTGTGCCGCAAGGCGTGCCAGCCTTGCTGGTGCCACTGGTGGTGTTGATCGAAGTGATCTCATTCCTGTCACGCCCGATCAGCCTTTCGGTGCGTCTGTTTGCCAACATGCTCGCCGGACACATCACGCTCAAAGTGTTTGCCGGCTTTGTTGTTTCCCTCTCCGCGATGGGCGCGGTCGGCATTGGCGGGTCCATCCTGCCGCTTGCCATGACCGTTGCGCTGACCGGTCTCGAATTTCTGGTGGCTTTCCTTCAGGCCTACGTGTTCACGGTCTTGACCTGCATGTACCTGAATGACGCCATTCACCCTGGCCACTAGGAACCAAACAGCGGCGGACAACCCGCCGTCCTGAAATCCCGCGATCCATAAGGAGCTTTAAAAATGGAAGCAGAAGCAGCAAAGTACATCGGCGCAGGCATCGCATGCTTGGGCATGGGTGGCGCAGGCATTGGCCTGGGCACAATTTTCGGCAACTATCTGGCTGGCGCATTGCGCAACCCGTCGGCTGCTGACGGCCAGTTTGGCCGCCTGATTTTCGGCTTCGCCGTGACCGAAGCTCTGGGCATCTTCTCGCTGCTCGTTGCTCTTCTTCTGCTGTTCGCAGTCTAAGACAAATCAGTTCGCAATTGACCGGCCGCCAGAAGTGGCGGCCGGAAACTGCACTTTGAAGGTGAACGCATGTTTTTTGTGACCAAGGCATATGCCGAGGACGCCAAACCTGCCGTAGAGGGTCAGGCCGAAGGCGCGACCCACGGCGCGGCGGGCCAGACCGTCCATACTGAAACCGGCGTCGCCCAAGAGGGTGAACATGGCGGGGTCTTTCCGCCGTTTGACTCCTCCACCTATGCTTCGCAGCTGTTATGGCTGGCGATCACCTTCGGCGCATTTTACCTGCTGCTCTCGCGCGTCATCGCGCCGCGCATTTCCTCCATTCTCGACACCCGCCGCGACCGGATCGCCCGCGATCTGGCCGATGCGGCCAAGATGAAGGAAGAAGCGGACGCCGCCGTCGCCGCCTATGAGCAGGATCTGGCCTCGGCCCGCAAGAACGCGGTCGAGATTGGCAACAAGGCGCGTGATGTGGCCAAGGCGGAAGCCGAGACCAAGCGCAAGTCGGCCGAAAGCGGACTGGAAGCCAAACTGGCGGACGCCGAAAAGCGGATCGCCAAAATCCGCGCCGCCGGCATGGCGGAAGTCGGCAAGATTGCCGAAGAAACCGCTGGCGCCATCCTGACGCAGCTGACCGGCGGCAAGATTTCCGCTTCCGATATCGCGTCGGCCATCAAATCCGTGAAGGGTTGAGGACGGGCTTATGGACAACACATTCTGGGCATTTGCCGCGCTTCTGATTTTTCTCGCCATAGCGCTTTACATGAAAGTGCCGGCGACGATCACCGGCTCGCTTGATGCGCGCGCCGACAAGATCAAGGCCGAACTCGATGAAGCCAAGCGGCTGCGCGAGGAAGCCAAGGCGCTGCTCGACGAATACAAAAAAAAGCGCGATGAGGCAGTGGCCGAAGCAGAAGGCATCGTTGCCGCTGCCAAGCGCGAAGCGGATTTGATTGCCGCCGACGCCAAAACCAAGTCGGAAGATTATATCCGCCGCCGGACTGCTCTGGCGGAACAGAAAATCGGCCAGGCGGAAGCCGAAGCCGTCAACGCCGTGCGCGCCTCGGCGGTTGATCTGGCGGTAGCGGCATCCACCAAAATTCTGTCCGGCCGCGACTCCAAGGCCAACGCCGACCTTTTCAAGCAGGCATTGGCGGATGTGAAATCGCGCCTGAACTGAGCGGATTGGAATAGAATTTGAAAACGCCGTCCTTCGGGGCGGCGTTTTTGTGTGTCACGTGCGGATCGGTGCGAACGTGAACCTGTGCAGCCGGACGATGGGGCCGTTATCTGCCAGCGCCTTGATGTGGCGCGCGGTGCCGTAGCCTGAATGTGCATCAAAGCCGTAAGCTGGATGGACCAGTCCGGCAGTTTCCATCATCCGGTCGCGCATCACTTTGGCGATGATGGATGCGGCGGCGATGGAAACCGAGCGTTGGTCGCCCTTGACCAGGGCCGAGGCCGGGCAGGTCAATCCGGGCGGCACGTCACGCCCGTCGGCAAGCACATGATCGGCAATCAGACACAGCCCCGCCACGGCGCAGCGCATGGCTTCGAGCGAGGATTTGCGGATGTCGGTGGCGTCAATGGACTCTGCAGGCATCGAGCACAGGCTGACCGCGCGGGCTTGGGTGAGGATGCGCCCGAACGCTTCCTCACGGGCGCGTTTGTCCAAGCGCTTGGAATCATCGAGGCCGAAGGGAATGTGATCGGGATTGAGAATGACAGCGGCGGCAACAACAGGACCGGCCAAAGGTCCGCGCCCCGCTTCGTCTGTGCCAGCGACGGCTCTGCAGCCCTTGGCAATCAAGCACGCCTCAACCGAGAAAT
>JBAVTG010000150.1:0-2372 GCA_049696015.1 Rhizobiaceae bacterium
AGGGTCGTCAGTGATGTCGGAGATCCGTGTTCCGCATGAAGAGAATGCAGTTGCCCGGGCGATTGAAAAATTGACCGATCTGGGCGCGGAACTCGTCATCGTTTTCGGCGCATCGGCAGTCGTGGACAGTCTCGACGTCATTCCGCAATCGATCCGCTTGTCTGGCGGAAAAGTCATTCAGGTCGGCATGCCGGTGGATCCGGGCAATCTCCTGGTGCTGGGCGAGCGCCAGGGCATCAAGATTATCGGTGCGCCGGGTTGCGCGCGATCGCCTAAGGAGAATGGGTTCGACTGGATTTTGGACCGGGTCCTGTGCGGCATCGATGTTACGCCAGAGGATTTTGCCGGCATGGGCGTTGGCGGACTGTTGATGGAAATCGAAACGCGCCCGCGCCCGCGAGAGACCGGCACAATCAAGCGCCAGACAATACTCGACGGGCTGCTGCTTGCCGCCGGCCGCTCCTCGCGTATGGGCGGATCGCACAAATTGCGGGCCCTGTTTGATGGAAAGCCGCTCATTCAGCGTTCAACCGAAGCCCTTGCCGGCGCCGGTGTGCGTTCCTCGCTCGTCGTGCTTGGCCATGACGCGGATCTGATGCAGCCGCTCATTGAGGCCTCTGCCATACGGCGGGTCATCAATCCCGATTTTGCCGACGGGCTTGCGTCTTCACTGCGCATTGGCATATCGGCGCTTTCTGCGGATTGCGATGGTGTGCTTGTTCATCTTGCCGATATGCCCGGCGTCACATCCGGCGCCATGCGTTTGATGGCGGATGCTTTTGCCAAATCCGGCGGCTTGGCCATTATCCGCGCCACCCATGCCGGCAAGCGCGGCAATCCGGTTATCCTGCCGCGTTCGGTCTTTCCGCAAATCGCCCGGCTGACTGGCGATATGGGCGCCCGCGCCATTGTCGAGGGCTTTTCCGGTCAGGTGATCGACGTTGAGATCGGTGAGGCCGCGAGCCTTGATGTGGATACTCCCGAATCGCTCAAGGCTGCTGGCGGGGTGCTTGCCGACTAGCGCGTTCTCGTTTTGCATCCGTCATGCACCGGTCTGAGCAGTATTTTACTTTTTCCCAGTTTTTGGCCCAGGATTTTCGCCAAACCATTGGCTTGGCGCAATGGACGCAGGGCTTTTGGGGTAAATTGGCTTTTGACATGTGTTTCACCGCTTGAATTTGCAGGGCAAAGTCATGTTTTGCAACGCCATCAAGTATTGCGCAGCGATAAACGCAACCCGATTCAACCTGATGCAACCTGAAACCAGCCGATTTAACCCAAAAATACCCGCCAGGGTCGAAATGTGGAGTCTGCGGAACGCAATATTCCCGTTGCGTCGCGGATTTGAAAAGCAAAATTGACAAGTGTAAACAGAATACGGATTTCGGACGTTGCGTCATGTCCGACATCAACATATTGTTAAATATATAGTATTTTCAAATTCCTAATATAATCGCAAATGCGCTTTGGCTTATATTTAGTAATATAGGTGATTTTCTCCATCGGATTTCAAAGGAAAGTAAAAGCCTTCCTCGAGACTTTTCCTAATTCCCGGTTAACCATCTCGCTTAAGCCGGTTGCAACGAACTGCGTGGTAGCAAGCGGTTGTCTGAATACGGGTCCGGCTTGGGTGTTCAATCCAAACGACCGGATCAGGTTCGAAAATGCTGCAAAGAAAACGCCATCAAGGCTTCTAGGAGAAACAGGGAAATGAAGAATTTTGTAAAGTTCGCGGTTGTATCGGCAATGCTGGCTGCTCCGCTTCCGGCCGTTGCTGCTACTGGCAATGTCCAGTTTGACGCGACTGTCAACAACACCTGCGCCATCACAGTGCAGACCGCCGGTCTTTTGACTGCAAACGTTGGCCAGACCGTTCTGTCGTCGACGAACGCTGGCGGTTCCGCCGGTACTGCTGAAATCGTTGCCACGTCTGCAAACTACACAGTATCGGTTGACCAGCCGACTGCATTTTCGGCAGCACCGGTCGGTGGCGGCACGAACGTCAACTTCGCTGCGACCTACGCTTCGGCTGGCGCGACGACGCTGACGGCCCGCAACACCGCTGCTCCGCTGCTGACGGGTACATCGAACGTCACCGTCAACATGTCGGCGACCAAGACTTCGGGTTCGTTCCCGACCGGCACCTATGCCGGCATCGTGGTTCTTCGCTGCGAATAAGTAATCGAAAGCACACGGCATAAGCGGGGAAAATCATGTCTGTGAACACACAAACGAAAATCATCCGAACTGCGTGTGCTTTTGCTTTTGCACTGGCGCTGTCGCCCTCTGGGGCGGCGGCGCAAGCCTTGTCGCCGATGCGCGGGACCGTATCGAGCTACACTGACAGTTTTGCCGTCCGGGTCTTTCCGGCC
>JBAVTG010000151.1:0-24702 GCA_049696015.1 Rhizobiaceae bacterium
AGGACGTGGTTTTTGACCGTGGCGCCTATATTTACCACGGACGCGTCAAAGCTCTCGCCGAAGCAGCCCGCGAAGCGGGTCTGAACTTCTAAACTTAACCCACCGTGCTTCCGGAAAAAAATAAGGATCAAGGATAATGGCACAGGAAAGACAAAGGCGCGACGACCGCGGCCGTGATCGCGAAGAACGCGATAGCGAGTTCGTCGACAAACTGGTTCACATCAACCGCGTTGCCAAGGTCGTCAAGGGCGGCCGCCGCTTCGGTTTTGCTGCTCTGGTCGTCGTCGGCGACCAAAAGGGCCGCGTTGGTTTCGGTCATGGCAAGGCGCGTGAAGTGCCGGAAGCCATCCGCAAGGCAACAGAAGCTGCCAAGCGCGAACTGATTTTCGTGCCGCTCCGTTCGGGCCGCACGCTTCATCATGACACCGAGGGCCGTCATGGCGCAGGCCGCGTCATCATCCGCATGGCACCTGCCGGTAAGGGCATTATTGCCGGTGGCCCGATGCGCGCCGTGTTTGAAGCGCTCGGCGTTGCTGACGTTGTCACCAAGTCGCTCGGTTCGTCCAACCCGTACAACATGGTTCGCGCCACGTTTGACGCTCTGAAGAGCCAGGTGCATCCCAAGGATGTGGCCTCCCAGCGCGGCATCAAATACGCAACCCTGCAGGCTCGCCGTCAGGCGATCGTCGGCACCGAAGATTAAGCCCAGCATCGAGGACCATGACCATGGCTGAGAAGAAAAAGGGCAAGACGCTCACAGTTGAGCAAATCGGCAGCCCGATCCGCCGTCCGGCCGACCAGCGCGCAACGCTGATTGGCCTGGGCTTGAACAAACTCCACCGCAAGTCGACACTGGAAGACACCTCTTCCGTGCGCGGCATGGTGGCCAAGGTGCAGCATCTCGTCCGCGTCGTGGACGAGGCCTGAGCCGCTCAAGGAGCATTTCCATGAAACTCAATGAGATCAAAGACGTTGAAGGTGCCACCCAGTCGCGCAAGCGCCTCGGTCGCGGCATCGGCTCGGGCTCCGGCAAAACCGGCGGTCGCGGTGTCAAGGGTCAGAGCTCGCGTTCCGGCGTTGCCATTAATGGCTTCGAAGGCGGCCAGATGCCGATCTATCGTCGTCTGCCAAAGCGCGGTTTCAACAACATCTTCTCCAAAGACTTCAACACCGTGTCCGTTGGCCGCATTCAGACTGCCATCGATGCCAAGAAGCTTGATGCCAAGGCGCCGATTACGCTTGAGGCCCTCAAGGCTGCCGGCGTGATTCGCAAGGTCAAAGACGGCGTGCGCATCCTTTCCGACGGCGAATTGAAGTCGAAGGTCGAGATTGTCGCCAATGGCGCATCCAAGGCTGCGATCGAAAAGATCGAAAAGGCCGGCGGTTCGATCAAGCTGCCTGAAGTGGCCGCTCCAGAAGTGGCCGCAGCAGAATAATTGACGAGGCGGCGGGTAACTCCCGCCGCTTGCATGTTGGGCCCCGGAGTCTTATCTCGGCAGCAGGGCTGCCGGTTCCGGCGCCATTGATTCCGGAGAATTCCCATGGCATCGGCAGCTGAACAGCTCGCTTCAAACCTGAATTTTGGCGCATTTGGCAAAGCCGAAGAGCTGAAAAAGCGCATCTGGTTTACGCTCGGCGCTTTGCTTGTCTTCCGTCTGGGCACTTACATCCCGCTGCCCGGCATTGATCCGGAAGCTTTGGCGCAGGCATTCAATCGCCAGGCAAATGGTGTGCTCGGCTTGTTCAACATGTTTGCAGGCGGCGCCGTATCGCGCATGGCCATTTTTGCCCTAGGCATCATGCCCTATATTTCCGCGTCCATCATCGTCCAGCTGATGACGTCCGTCATACCGACGCTTGAGCAGCTCAAGAAAGAGGGCGAGCAGGGGCGCAAGATCATCAACCAGTACACGCGTTATGGCACCGTGCTTCTCGCCATTGTGCAGGCTTACGGCATTTCTGTCGGCCTCGAAGGCAGCGCGGGATTGGTCAATGACCCCGGCATGCTGTTCCGCGTTTCGACCGTGATCACCCTGGTTGGCGGCACCATGTTCCTGCTTTGGCTTGGCGAGCAGATCACTGCGCGCGGCATTGGAAATGGCACGTCGCTGATCATTTTCGCTGGCATCGTTGCCAATTTGCCCAGCGCTATCTCCGGTACGCTGGAACTTGGCCGCACCGGCGCGCTGACGACCGGCCTGATCCTGGCGATCATCGTGCTGGCAATTGCGCTGATTGCGTTTATTGTTTTCATGGAACGGGCCCAGCGCCGCTTGCTGATCCAGTATCCCAAGCGCCAGATCGGCAACAAGATGTTCCAGGGCGACACCTCGCATCTGCCGCTTAAGCTCAACACTGCAGGCGTCATTCCGCCGATCTTCGCGTCGTCGCTGCTCTTGCTGCCGGCAACAGTGGCAGGCTTCTCGAACACGACCACCTTGCCATCCTGGGCCACAGCTATCCTGTCCGCACTTGGCCATGGCCAGCCGCTCTACATGCTATTCTATGCTTCGCTGATTATCTTCTTCGCATTCTTCTACACGGCCATCGTTTTCAATCCGAAAGACACAGCAGATCAGCTGAAGAAGCACTCGGGATTCATCCCAGGGATTCGTCCTGGCGAACGGACTGCCGATTACATTGACTACGTCCTTACCCGCATCACCGTAGTAGGCGCTTTGTACATGGCGCTTGTCTGCCTCTTACCCGAATTCCTAATTTCGGCGACCGGCGTTCCGTTCTATCTTGGCGGCACCTCACTTCTGATTGTTGTGAGCGTCACGCTTGATACTGTCGCTCAGGTGCAAGGCCATCTGATTGCGCACCAGTATGAAGGGCTGATCAAGAAGTCGAAACTGCGCGGAGGCAAGAGGGGTAGATGAATCTGATACTGTTGGGACCGCCTGGCGCCGGCAAAGGCACACAGGCGGAGCGGCTGGTCGCGAAGTATGGCATTCCGCAGCTGTCGACTGGTGACATGCTGCGCGCTGCGGTCAAAGCAGAAACGCCGATTGGTAAACGCGCCAAGGCCGTGATGGACGCTGGTGAACTGGTCTCGGATGAGATCGTCAACGGTATTGTTTCAGACCGGATTGACGATGCCGATTGTGCAAAGGGTTTCATTCTTGATGGCTATCCGCGCACGCTTGCGCAGGCCGATGCGGTCGAGGCAATGCTGGCATCCAAAGGCATGAAACTTGATGCGGTTATCGAGCTTCTGGTGGACGACAAAGCGCTGGTCGGGCGCATCGTCAAGCGTGCCGAAGAGGCAAAGGCGGCGGGCAAACCCGTACGCAAGGATGACACGCCTGAAGTGTTCGACGAGCGCTTGCGCGAGTATTACAAGAAGACCGCGCCGCTGACTGGCTACTACTATGCCAAGAAGATGCTGACCAATGTCGACGGCATGGCTTCGATTGACGCAGTGACCGCATCGATTGATGCGATCCTGAAAAAGATCTGACACGGAAATAGTTTCTGTTGTCAGTTGACGAACCGGAAGCGTCGCCTTATAGCGGCGCTTCTCTCACGTGGTGAAAAGGCGTGCGTATTTGTGCGCCCCGATATCACAACCTGCATGGGCCGGCCTCCACCGGACGCGGGTAAACCTCAAAGTGCCGGTCAAACGGCCCACATGGAGCGCATGAATGGCACGTATTGCCGGTGTTAACATTCCTACTGCGAAACGCGTCGTCATCGCGATTCAGTACATCCACGGTATCGGCCCGAAGTTCGCCGCCGAAATCATGGAAAAGGTCAAGATCCCGGCTGAACGCCGTGTCAACCAGTTGACCGATGCTGAAGTTCTTGCCATCCGCGAAACCATTGACCGCGATTATCAGGTAGAAGGCGACCTGCGCCGCGAAGTGTCGATGAACATCAAGCGTTTGCAGGATCTGGGTTGTTACCGTGGTCTGCGTCACCGTAAGGGCTTGCCGGTCCGCGGCCAGCGCACGCACACAAATGCCCGCACCCGCAAAGGCCCGGCTAAGGCCATCCAGGGCAAGAAGAAGTAATCTGGAGCGGATAGCGAACGCGCGATTGGCGAATAGGGCCGGCTTTCTATTCGCTGCTCACTATTTGCTACTCGCTTCCAAGGTGGAGCCGCTGGAACTACGGCGGTGCTGAGATCAACGAAAGGACTATCATGGCCAAGGAAGCCACACGCGTTAAAAAACGCGAACGCAAAAACATTTCGACTGGCGTTGCACACGTCAATTCGACCTTCAACAACACGCTGATCACCATCACCGACGCACAGGGCAACGCAATTGCCTGGTCGTCTGCCGGTGCTCAGGGCTTCAAGGGTTCGCGCAAGTCGACCCCTTTTGCTGCCCAGATGGCCGCCGAAGACTGCGCCAAGAAGGCAGCCGAACACGGCATGCGCACGCTCGAAGTTGAAGTCACCGGACCGGGTTCCGGCCGTGAATCAGCTTTGCGCGCCCTGCAGGCTGCCGGTTTCACCATCACCTCGATCCGTGATGTGACGCCGATCCCGCACAATGGCTGCCGCCCGCGCAAGAAGCGCCGCGTCTAATTCGTTTCACTTGAGTGGCGGGCATCCATCCGCCGCTTTTTCCAACGCTTTTGCCACGATTGGATGGTGGCAGAACAAGGAATTTGACTGATGATCCAGAAGAACTGGCAAGATTTGATCAAGCCGAACAAGGTTGCGTTTCAACCGGGTTCCGCCCGCACCAAGGCAACACTGGTTGCCGAACCGCTCGAGCGCGGCTTTGGCCTCACGCTCGGCAACGCGCTGCGCCGCGTCCTTCTGTCGTCGCTGCGCGGCGCTGCCGTCACAGCAGTGCAGATCGACGGCGTGCTGCATGAATTCTCGTCCATTCCGGGCGTACGCGAAGACGTCACCGATATCGTCCTCAACATCAAGGAAATTGCCATCCGGATGGACGGCGATGGTCCCAAGCGCATGGTTGTGCGCAAGTCCGGCCCGGGCGTTGTCACCGCGGGCGATATTCAGACCGTTGGCGACGTTGAAATCCTCAATCCGGAACATGTGATCTGCACCCTCGATGAAGGCGCGGAAATCCGGATGGAATTCACAGTCTCGACCGGCAAGGGCTATGTCGCTGCCGATCGCAACCGTTCTGAAGACGCGCCGATTGGTCTTATCCCGGTCGACTCGCTCTATTCGCCGGTCAAGAAGGTTTCTTACAAGGTTGAGAACACCCGCGAGGGCCAGTATCTCGACTATGACAAACTGACGATGACTGTCGAAACTGATGGTTCGGTGTCAGGCGAAGATGCAGTGGCTTATGCCGCGCGCATCCTGCAGGACCAGCTGTCGATCTTCGTGAACTTTGATGAGCCGCAAAAGGAAGTCGCCGCCGAGTCCGTTCCGGAACTGGCGTTCAACCCGGCGCTGCTCAAGAAGGTGGACGAACTCGAACTGTCTGTCCGTTCGGCAAACTGCCTGAAGAACGACAACATCGTCTACATTGGCGACCTGATCCAGAAGACCGAAGCCGAGATGTTGCGCACCCCGAACTTCGGCCGCAAGTCGCTGAACGAAATAAAGGAAGTGCTGGCATCGATGGGCCTCCACCTGGGCATGGAAGTTGCCGATTGGCCGCCGGAAAACATCGACGACCTCGCCAAGCGCTACGAAGATCAATACTGAGACGCCAGGCGTTCTCAAAACCGAATTTGAAGGAGAAGGCTCATGCGCCACGGTAATGCATACCGCAAGCTGAACCGCACAGCATCCCACCGCAAGGCCATGTTCGCCAACATGTCCGCATCGCTGATCGAGCACGAGCAGATCATGACGACCGTGCAGAAGGCGAAAGAACTTCGCCCGATCGTTGAGAAGCTGATCACGCTCGGCAAAAAGGGCGATCTGCATGCGCGCCGCCAGGCAATCTCGCAGATCCGCGACGAGCTGCAGGTCCGCAAGCTGTTCGCGACCTTGGCTCCGCGTTATGCGGACCGCCACGGCGGCTACATCCGCATTATGCGTGCCGGCTTCCGCCATGGCGACAATGCTGAAATGGCTGTGATTGAATTCGTCGACCGCGACACGTCCGCCAAGGGCGCTGGCGACAAGGTCCGTGTCGAGGCTGAACGCGCTTCGGAAGCCGAAGCCGCGTAAGCAGACGGTTCTGTCAATACCAATTGAAAGCCCGGCGGCGACGTCGGGCTTTGTTTGTTTCTTCCCTTTTTCGACACAGTCCGCAAAGATGGTTCCGCACCTGACTCGGAGCATATTGATGATCAGCACTTTGCGCGCATTCTTGATCTTGGCATTGTTCGCAATCTTCGCGCTTACGGCGCCGCAGGCTGCCTTTGCGCAGAACGGTGTTGCCGAAGAGCTTGGAAAACTGTTTGACGATCTGGTGCGCAAAGGCGAGCAGCGGGAATTGACGCCATCTGCGCCAGTTGGCATGGATGCGCCGGACAAACGCATTCCGTTCGGCCGCCAGGATATGGAATTGTCCTTCGCCCCGCTCGTCAAGGCAACGTCGCCTGCCGTCGTCAACGTCTATGCCGCCCGCACCAATCGCCAGCGCTCGACATTTGAAGGCGACCCGTTTTTTGAGCAGTTTTTCGGCCGTGAATTTCGCGGTCCCCCGCGCATCCAGTCCTCGCTTGGCTCCGGCGTTATCGTTGATCCATCCGGCATCATTGTCACTAACAATCACGTGATAGCCAACGCTGACGAAGTAAAAATTGCTCTCCCGGACGGGCGCGAATTTGAATGCAAGATATTGCTCAAGGATGAGCGGGTTGATCTTGCTGTCCTTAAAATTGAAACCAGCGAAGTGCTGCCAGTCCTGGAATTTGAAAATTCGGATGCGCTGGAAGTCGGCGATCTGGTGCTTGCCATGGGCAATCCCTTTGGTGTGGGCCAGACGACGACCAGCGGCATTATTTCGGCACTGGCGCGCAATCAGGTCGGCATTTCCGATTTCGGCTTCTTTATCCAGACTGATGCAGCCATCAATCCCGGCAATTCCGGCGGCGCGCTGATCAACATGTCCGGCAAATTGATCGGCATCAATACGGCGATCTTTTCGCGCGGCGGCGGCTCGATCGGCATCGGGTTTGCCATTCCGTCCAACATGGTCAAGGTAATCGTCGATACCGCAAAGGGCGGCGGCGACCGTCTCGAGCGACCCTATATCGGCGCGACTTTCCAGCCTGTTTCTTCCGATGTTGCAGATAGCCTTGGCATGCGCCGCCCCTATGGCGCTCTGGTTACAGCCGTCGTGCGCGGCGGCCCGTCTGAAGCGGCCGGTCTGCGCGCGGGCGATGTCATCCTGTCGATGGACGGCGTTGCGGTGGAGCATCCGGACGCGCTCGGCTACCGCTTGTCGACGACGGGCATGGGCAAAACTGCGCGTTTTGAAGTGTTGAGCCGGGGCCAGACGCGCATTGTTGCCATTAAGCTCCAGCGGGCGCCGCAAAACCTCGCCTCTGCCGAGCAAGCCATAGAAGGGCGCTCGCCGCTTTCCGGTTTGACTGTGACAGAAGTAACGCCAGAACTCGCCGAAAGACTGGGCATGCCCCAAGAAGCCGCGGGAATCATCGTCAAAGACGTTTACCGCGGCTCACCCGCGCAGCGTTTGGGCTTCCGGCCCGGGGACATACTTCTGGAAATCAACGGAGATGCAATTGTTTCTGTCGACGATGTCATCGCGGCGGCAGAGAGCGAGCCGGCCCTTTGGCGTTTCAAGATCAATCGCGGCGGGCAGATCATCCGCCAGCTTTTCCGATAGACCGCCGTGGCTGATCTTTTCGCTGTTGATGCGCGCGACGTGGGCCACCGGCCGCTGGCGGATCGGTTGCGCCCGCAAAAGCTCGCCGATGTGACAGGGCAGGAGCATCTGACTGGCGAAGATGGTGTGCTTACCCGCATGATTGCTTCCGGGTCGCTCGGTTCAATGATTTTCTGGGGCCCGCCGGGAACGGGCAAGACAACTGTGGCGCGCCTGCTGGCCGGTGAGACAAATCTCGCCTTTGAACAAATATCTGCGAT
Source organism: Rhizobiaceae bacterium (assembly GCA_049696015.1). Taxonomy (GTDB): domain Bacteria; phylum Pseudomonadota; class Alphaproteobacteria; order Rhizobiales; family Rhizobiaceae; genus JANMEX01. Next base: position 8,000 of record JBAVTG010000151.1, read on the forward strand.
CTTTTCCGGCGTTGCGGATCTGAAGAAAATGTTCGAAACCGCACGGTCACGCCGCATGGGCGGGCGGCAGACTCTGCTGTTCGTCGATGAGATTCACCGCTTCAACCGCGCCCAGCAGGACAGTTTCCTGCCTGTCATGGAAGATGGGACGATCATTCTCGTCGGCGCGACGACGGAAAATCCGTCATTTGAACTGAATGCGGCGCTTCTGTCGCGGGCAAGGGTGCTGACCTTCAAGACGCATGACGAAGCAAGCCTCAACACGCTGCTGGACCGCGCCGAAGCGCTGGAAGCCAAGCCGTTGCCTCTGGATGCCGATGCGCGCGTCATGCTTGTCTCCATGGCCGATGGCGACGGCCGCGCGGCGCTGACGCTGGCAGAAGAAGTCTGGCGCGCGGCCAAGCCGGATGAGGTGTTTGGCGTTGAGGCGTTGCAGCAGATCGTCCAGCGCCGCGCCCCCGTCTATGACAAGGGACAGGACGGACATTACAATCTGATTTCCGCCCTGCACAAATCCGTGCGCGGCTCGGACCCGGATGCTGCGCTCTATTATTTGGCGCGAATGCTTGATGCCGGAGAAAATCCGCTTTTCATCGGCCGACGTTTGGTACGCATGGCCTCTGAAGACATCGGCCTTGCCGATCCGCAAGCCTTGGTCATCACGCTTGCCGCCAAAGACGCTTATGATTACCTTGGCTCGCCGGAGGGCGAGTTGGCGCTGGCGCAGGCTTGCGTCTATCTCGCCACCGCGCCCAAATCCAACGCTGTCTACACTGCTTTCAAGGCGTCGATGGCTGCGGCCAAGGCACATGGTTCGCTTGTCCCGCCGCGCACAATTCTCAACGCGCCAACAAAGCTGATGAAGGACGAGGGTTATGGCGAGGGCTATATCTATGACCATGACACGCCGAACGCGTTTTCCGGGCAGGATTATTTCCCCGAAAAACTCGGACGACAGACTTTTTACGATCCGCCTGATCGCGGATTCGAGCGCGACATCCGCAAGCGCCTGGATTATTGGACAAAATTGCGCGGCAACAAAGATGACAAGTGAGCGGGTTTAGGCAGACAAGTTGGGCAAGCTGATCGACAAAATTCCCATACAGCCACTTGCCATTGCTGCGCTCATCCTCGCATTGGTGCCCTTCGTGCCTGAGCCGCATCTGCTCGAAAAGATAAGATGGCTATTGGCGGGTCTGCCGTTCAAGCCGGTGGACTGGCTGGACCTGCTCATGCATGGCACACCATTGCTGCTCTTGTTGGCCAAGACCGTCAGGATTCTGGCACGCCGCTGAATTCGGTGCCATGCATGGAAGGCCTTCCGGTCAGCGTCGCTTTCGGTTATCAGGCCCCATGTTTCATTTTGTAGTGGTCATGGTTGGCGGCGGCATCGGGGCAGGGCTTCGCCATCTTGCCAATCTCGCCGCATTGCGGGCCTTCGGTGCTGGTTTCCCATGGGGCACAATGGGTATCAATATTGCGGGCTCCCTGGCCATGGGTCTCTTCATTGAGGTGCTGATGCGCCGCTTTGGGAGCTCCAGTGAGTTGCGGTTGTTTGTTGCTACCGGCATTTTGGGTGGATTTACAACGTTCTCGGCGTTTTCGCTCGACTTTGCCACGCTCACTCAGCGGGGGGAGGTTGCGCAAGCAGCTTTTTATGCAATTGCCAGTGTTGTTCTTTCAATTCTCGCGCTATTTGCAGGGCTGTGGATTGGCAGGATGCTGGCATGAAATCCGGCTGCATCAATCTGAATTGGGGCATGGCTCATGGCCGGCGTTGAACAAAAGACCGTCGTTGACGACGAAAATGCGATGCGCCTCGACCGCTGGTTCAAGGTTCATTATCCGGGCTTGGGCTTTGGCGCGCTGCAAAAACTGCTGCGCTCAGGCCAGGTGCGAATTGATGGCGGGCGCGCCAAGTCTGATACACGGTTGGTGACAGGCCAATCCGTGCGCGTGCCGCCGCTCGCCGTTGACCAAGCGCCTGCCAAAGGCGGACATCTGACCGGTAAGACCATCCGTGGCCAGGAAGACGGCGATGTCCTGAAAAAGATGCTGCTGTATGAGGACGAAAAGGTGTTCGTCTTCAACAAGCCATCCGGCCTGGCGGTGCAGGGCGGTTCCGGCGTTGTCCGCAATGTTGACGATATGCTGGAAGCCTGGCGCAATAAGAAGGGCGAAAAGCCGCGCCTCGTCCATCGCCTCGATCGTGATACGGCTGGATGTCTGGTTGTCGCCCGCACACGCGGCGCAGCGCAGTTTTTGACCAAGATGTTCCGCGAGCGCGAAACCGGCAAGATCTACTGGGCACTGTGCAAAGGCACACCGCGCCGCCGCGAAGGCAAAATCTCCAACTGGCTGGTCAAAGAGCAGACGCCGGACGGTGATCGCATGCGTGTTGCCAAGCATGGCGAGGAAGGTGCGGACCATGCCGTGTCTCACTACCGCGTCATCGAAACCGCCGGACAGCGGCTGTGCTGGCTCGAATTGGTGCCGCACACCGGACGCACCCATCAGCTGCGCGTTCACACCGCCGACATGGGATGCCCGATCATCGGCGATCCGAAGTATTTCGAGGCGGACCCAAACTGGGATTTCCCAGGCGGCATGCAAAACCGGCTGCACCTTTTGGCGCGGCGTATTCAGATCCCGCACCCGAACGGCGGAATGATTGACGTCACAGCGCCGATGCCGCCACATATGGTTCAGTCATGGAACCTGCTAGGCTTGGATGAAGCGAGCGCAAACCAATGAGCACCAGCATCTTGCAAGTTCGAAACACACGCATGGATGGAAATGCTTCCTTATTGATGGTGTTCCTCACCCTCGTTTGGGGGATGAACGCGGTTGCGGGTAAAGTTGCAGTAGAAGGCTTTGACCCGATCTTTCTGTCGTTTCTCCGGGCCGCCTTGGCAATCGTCGCTGTTTACGGTTGGTGCCGCTACAGGAAGATCCGGATATTTGAGCGCGACGGGTCTTTGCTGTCCGGTTGCCTGGTCGGGATCCTATTCGGTATAGAATTTCTTTTGATCTACTGGGGATTGGATTTGACCAGCGCCTCGCGGGCCAATCTCATGACAAATACAATGCCGCTCTTCACGCTGATCGGAGGGCATTACATCCTGAAGGAACGTGTTTCCTGGCTGAAGTTTATTGCCATGATCATCGCCTTTGTTGGCGTCTTTTTTGTTTTCTTCGACAAGCTGTCGATGCCAGCGCCTAATGCCGTGCTCGGTGATCTGCTATGCATAATGGGTGGTGCGGCGTGGGCCGCAACGGCCCTTGCAATTCGCGCAACCCGTGTCGGTACGGTTGCGCCCGAAAAGACACTGCTTTACCAGCTGGCCGGAGCCGTCCTCGTTGCCTTGCCGTTTTTGCCATACTCGGATGGGCTGCTGCGCAATCCCGGCCTTGCAGAGTGGGCTGCACTGGCGTTTCAGGCATTCTTTGTCGTCGCTTTCACCTATGTGATCTGGTTTTGGCTGATGGCAAAATATCCGCTCGGCGGATTGTCGGCATTCACGTTTTTATCGCCAGTCTTCGGTGTGTTGCTGTCTGCCCTGTTTTTGGGTGATCCCCTGACGATGAACGTCATATACGGGACGGGCTTGATCGTTTTCGGGTTGGTCCTGATCAACACAAGTTTTGGCAAGGCCAAATGAACCGAAGGCTTTACCTGTTTGATTGCGATGGAACCATCCTCGACAGCGTCGGCATCATCCACGACAGCATGGCGCGCACATTCGTCGAATTTGGCCACCGGCCGCCGGAGCAAATCCAGACCCGATCCATTATAGGTCTGACGCTAGATCTGGCGATAGCTCGCCTTCGAGGCGCTGAGATCGACGCAGAAATCACTGGCATGACGGCCCGTTACAAGGAGATCTTCAACGAGATCTATCACGCGCCGGGTTTCAGCCAGTCCCTGTTTGACGGCATGGGGGCAGTGGTTGAAAATCTGGCCGCCCGCACAGATGCAATCCTAGGCGTGGTAACCGGCAAGTCACGCCGCGGGATGGACATGTTCTTCACGTCCCATGGCATGCGCCATTGCTTCCGCCCCATCCGTACTGCTGATGACTGCCCCTCAAAGCCGCACCCGGCAATGGTGGAAGAATGTTGCACAGAGGTTCGAATTGCACCCGCGCAAACCACTGTCATCGGCGACTCCGTCTTTGACATGCAGATGGCCAAATCAGCAGGCGCACGCGCCATCGGCGTCGCCTGGGGCTATAATGCGGTTCCGCAGTTGTTGGCGGCCGGTGCAGATGCCATAGCCGAAGACGCCGGGCATTTGATGGAACTATTGGAGCAATCGCATGCGTGACATTCTTGGCGATGCGGAAAAGGCGGCGCTGCTATCTGACCCCAATCCGATGAAACGGGCGCAGAAGGCGATGCTCACCCCTTTGCCGAAGCGATTTTACACGGAGGCAGCTGTTGGCGAACTGGAAGGCCGGTTTGTCGTCCTGCTTGATGGCAAGCCTGTCAAAACGCCAGCCAAGCATTGGCTTTCATTTTCAACGCGCAGTGCCGCACAGATGGCGGCAGATGAATTTGAAGCGCAGGAAAAAGAGATCAATCCGGCCACCATGCCGGTGACCCGCCTTGCCAACACTGCCATTGACGGTGTCGCCAACGAAATTGAAGAAGTTCAAGAGGACATCATTCGTTTCGCCTCCAATGACCTTCTTTGCTACCGGGCCGAGGGGCCGGACAGATTGGTGGCGCGGCAAGCCGATGTCTGGGATCGCTACATCGAATGGGCGAGGGGACATTATGGCGCGCGCCTGTACCTGACCGAAGGCGTCATGCACATCAAGCAACCAAACGAGGCGATCACGTTGATTGGTTCTGCCATCAAGCAGATTTCTGACCCGATGATGCTTGCCGCCGTTCACACGATGACGACCATGACCGGTTCGGCAATTCTGGCGCTTTCGGTGCTGGAAGGCGAGGCAACAGCGGAAGAGGCCTGGCAGGCGGCACATCTTGACGAGGACTGGACCAGCGAAAACTGGGGCGAAGACCATGAGGCCACAGTCCGGCGCGCTTTGCGATGGCTCGATATGAAAGCGGCGGCAGACGTTTTGACCGCAGTTTCGGTCCGGTAAATTGGCATGCATCACCCAAATGGGTGATGCCGGCGCCACCGCCTGATGTTTGAATGATGATGTGGGGCTGATTTGAGGATCAAGCCATGTCCATTCAATCGATAAAACCGCTGGCCGCCATGTTTGCATGTGCAGCGCTTGCAAGCTTGACTGGCGCTTCGGACGGATTTGCCAAGCCCAAGACAGCCAAATCGCTCGGCTGCACGATGCAGCAATTGATCAAGGCCGCCAATGACACGCCGGCCGGACGGGAGTGCTCGCGCCTTCAGGATCAATCTGTGATCAACAACACCACGTTCATCGCCTTCGTCTGCACATCAAGCGGCATTTATTGCTGCCCTGAAAATGCAGCTTCTGCGTCCGATTGCACTCAGGTGAGCGCAAGCCGGGTGCCCAACCGCGCTCCTTTGAGCGATGCGATCAAGACCGGCTTGGCGCGATAAAAAACCCGGCGTCGCCGCCGGGGTTTTGTTGTTTCGATTGAGCGGCTTACACCGAGTAGTACATGTCGAATTCGACCGGATGAGGGGTCATTTCGAAACGCATCACTTCGGCCATCTTCAGCTCGATGAAGGCGTCGATCATGTCGTTGTCGAATACGCCGCCAACGGTTAGGAACGCACGGTCCTTGTCCAGTGACTGCAAGGCTTCGCGCAGCGAACCGCAGACCGTCGGAATCTTCTTCAGTTCTTTCGGCGGCAAGTCGTACAGATCCTTGTCCATCGGCTGGCCCGGATGGATCTTGTTCTTGATGCCGTCAAGGCCGGCCATCAACAGGGCGGAGAAGGCGAGATACGGGTTTGCGCCCGGATCCGGGAAGCGGACTTCGACGCGCTTGGACTTCGGACCCTGGCCGAACGGAATGCGGCAGGATGCAGAGCGGTTGCGGGCCGAATAGGCCAGAAGAACCGGTGCTTCATAACCTGGAACCAGTCGCTTGTAGGAGTTGGTCAGCGGGTTGGTGAAGGCATTGACAGCCTTGGCATGCTTGATGACGCCGCCAATGAAGTACAGGCAGTTTTCCGAAAGACCGGCATATTGATCGCCAGCGAATGTCGGCTTGCCGCCTTTCCAGATCGAGAAGTGGACATGCATGCCCGAGCCGTTGTCGCCAAAAATGGGTTTCGGCATGAAGGTTGCGGTCTTGCCATAGGCATGGGCAACCTGATGCACGACGTACTTGTAGAGCAGCATCTTGTCGGCGTTGCGCAGCAGCGTGTCGAACTTGACGCCAAGTTCATGCTGGGCGGCGGCCACTTCGTGGTGATGCTTTTCAACCGTCACGCCCATGTCGGCCAGAACCGTGAGCATTTCCGAGCGCATATCCTGGACCGAGTCGATCGGTGGAACCGGGAAATAGCCACCCTTGACGCGCGGACGATGGCCAAGATTGCCGGTTTCGTAATCGGTATCATCATTGGACGGCAATTCGGATGAATCGAGCTTGAAGCCGGTGTTGTACGGATCACACTTGAACTTGACGTCGTCGAACACAAAGAATTCCGCTTCCGGGCCGACATAAACGGTGTCGCCAACGTTGAGCGTTTTCATGTAGGCTTCAGCGGCCTTGGCAATGCCGCGCGGGTCGCGGTTATATTTTTCGCCAGATAGCGGCTCGAGAATGTCGCACAGGATCACCATGGTCGACTGGGCGAAGAACGGGTCCATATGGACCGACACCGGATCGGGCATCAGAACCATGTCGGACTCGTTGATCGCTTTCCAGCCGGAGATGGACGAGCCGTCGAACATGACGCCATCTGTGAACATGTCTTCGTCCACAAGGCCGGCATCCATGGTCACATGATGCAGTTTGCCCTTGAGGTCGGTGAAGCGCAGATCGACGAACTTGACGTCCTTGTCTTTGATCTGCTTGAGGATGTCGGTTGCAGTTGCCATGTGTGATTTCCCTTGGCGTTGAGATTGAAAAAGCTCGGGCGCGGATCAGACCGCTTCCGCGCCGGACTCGCCGGTGCGGATACGGATGACTTCCTCGATATTGGAGACGAATATCTTGCCGTCGCCGATGCGGCCCGTTTGCGCCGCCTTGCGGATGGCGTCAATGGCCGCTTCGACATTCTCGTCCATCAACACGACTTCGACCTTCACCTTGGGCAGGAAATCCACAACATATTCTGCCCCGCGGTAAAGTTCTGTATGCCCCTTCTGGCGGCCGAAGCCCTTGGCTTCCGTCACCGTGATGCCCTGCAAGCCGACTTCCTGAAGGGCTTCCTTCACTTCGTCGAGCTTGAACGGCTTGATGATGGCTTCGATTTTTTTCATAGGGACGATCTCCGCAAAATTCGGAAGCGAACCGCGCGTTCACTCCACGCAGAAGTAAGCAGGTTTTGTGCCAGTCTGAAACGTGTCTATGGCATGATCAAAGCGCACCGGGCAAGGCAGGAAACGGGCGGAGTCCGGCAGTTTTTGATGACCGGCAACGATCGCCCTGAACTGCGATGAACATAAAACAGGCACATTGCCCAATTTATAGGCATGTATGCTGGCGCTATGGCGAACATCAACGCGTCCCGACTAGACGCTTGCTTTTGCGTACACCACGTGGCGAACATCTATGTATTGCGAACGAAATCCGGCCTCGCAGTAGAAAAGGTAGAACTCCCATAGTCTCTTGAAGCGTTCGTCAAACCCCATTCGCGCCACCGTGTTCCACGAAGCCCAGAAGCGAGTCCGCCATTCGGCGAGGGTGCGGGCATAATCCTGGGCGAAAACAAGTTCGCTCGTTACTGCCAGCGATGCGCCGGCTGCGAGTGCGCGCAAATGGTTTGGCGTCGGCAGCATGCCGCCTGGAAACACATAGGCCTGAATGAAGTCGGGACGTTTCTTGTAAGGTTCAAATGCCGCTTCATTGATGGTGATGACCTGCAGGCCCGCCTTTCCGCCCGGCTTCAACCGGTCGCGCAGCGCTGCAAAATAGGTCGGCCAGTGCTTTTCGCCGACAGCTTCAAACATCTCGATAGAAACCACGTGGTCATAGCTGCCGCGCTCATCGCGATAATCTTCAAACTTGATGTCTACAAGATCCGACAGGCCCGCCGATTTCATCTTCGCCGTCGCAAAATCGAACTGTTCGCGGCTGATCGTCAGGGCGGTCACCTTGCATCCCGATCGCGCCGCGATTTCAGCAAAACCGCCCCAGCCGCAGCCGATCTCGAGAATATGATCGCCAGGCTTTGCACCAATGTCGCGCAGCAAAACGCGGTATTTCGCTGCCTGCGCGCTTTCAAGGTCATTAGCGCCTTCGCAATAGAGCGCTGACGAATAGGTCATGCTTGGGTCGAGCCATTCCTTGTAAAAGGAGTTGCCCAAATCATAGTGTGCCGAAATGTTGCGCTTGGAACCCGCCTTGTTGTTGTCATTGAGCCAGTGGCGGATGCGTTGGAATGTCGTCAACAGCCAACTCGTTCCGCCGGCAAGCCGTTCGCCCATATCCTGGTTGACCAAAAACAGTTCCAGAAACGTTGTCACGTCCGGGCTGGTCCAGTCACCGTCAATATAGCTTTCGGCAACGCCGACTGTTGCGCCGGAAAAAGCCCGTTTGGGCAGGTTCCAATTGTGCAAATGCACCTCGGCGTTTGGGCCCGGCTCATTGCCATCGATGTGCAGCACGCGGCCCTCTGGTGTCACGATGGTCAATGAACCCTTGGGCAGGTGCACCGCAGCGGAAAGGGCGAGCTTGGCTTTGCCGGGCAGGCCGCGGATCACCGCCGAGACATTGTCCCGTGTGACCCGAACGGCATTCGCTGACGCAGACAGAGCCGACTTGGGTTTAGGCCCGTCGCCATAAATCGCAGTACTCATTTCATTCTCCGGTCATTCTGATCGGCCGATCCAGGCAGCTTGCCGGAACGGGCGGCGGCGGGCTCCTGTGAAACCTTGCGCCTTTGAGCCAAAGCCGGAATGCCTCGAAATGAATGCCACCGACGATTTTCAAGCCGAGAAATGGAATTTGCATGCACAATTTCAAGATCTTGCCAGAACTCATTGGCTCGATCTGGCCGGAAAAAGCCGCCGCCAACAGCGGGCCGTCCTCATCACTTTCCAGAATGCGGAATTGCAGACTGTCTTGCGGCGGTTTCAGCCGGAAATCGTACCGCGCGGCCATGCCGATAAAGGGCGAGACATGCAGCAATTTGCGCCGTGTCTGACGCAGACCGGCGGCGCTCAATTCACCTTGCTCAACCGGGCAGACATAGGCGTGGCGCTCGCCAAATGTGTTGCGCACCTCATAGATCATGCCGCTGAGCGCGCCGATTTCGTTATAACCATAGTAGAGCGTGATCGGATTGAACGCATGTCCCAGAATGCGCGGGTAAGCGAAAAGCTCGATGCGATGCGGCCTTTTGGATCCAGCTTGCGCAAAGAGCATGTCTGCGTAGGCGCGTATGCCCTTGGCCGGATCGGACAGGCGCGGATCAATGTGATCACGCTCATGAAACGCCGCCAGGTTGAAACGATTGACGGAAAAGAGCCTCGATTGAAGATGTGCCTCATTCAATCGGTCGAGGTCGATCAACAGTGAAAACACGCTGTATTCGAAGCGGTGGCCAAATGGTTTCAGCCGTTGATGCATGACCTTGCCCTTGCAAAGCCGGGCAGGCGTGTGATTGGGCTTGTTGTTGGCGCTTGTCACTCCGCAGCCTCCAGCACAGAGCGAATTGTGGACCTTTGCACGGGGAATGGCAATTGCGCACCTATGGCTTCTGCCGCTTCCAGTCCGGAGCGCAAACCGTCTTCATGGAAGCCATAGCCGGTCCACGCGCCGGCAAACCAGACGCCGCGGCGGCCCTGGATTTGACCGAGCTTTGCCTGGGCGGCCAGCGCTGCGGCGTCATACTGCGGATGCTCGTAAGACCATTCACCAAACACCGTCCCCGCTTTCGGCTCGCGCGGCGGGTTGAGCGTGATGAACAGCGGCATCTTCTCGTCAATGCCCTGCAGCCGGTTCATCCAGTAGGTGACTGACACTTCCGGTTCGGCGCCATCCCTTGAATTGCGCAAATAGTTCCAAGCTGACCAGGCACGACGGCGCCTGGGCATAAGCGAGGCATCGCGGTGGAGAATGACACGGTTTGGACGGTAGCTGATCGCACCAAGGATCTGCTGTTCGGCAATGTTTGCATCGAGCAACAAGTCCAAGGCCTGATCTGAATGGCAGGCAATGACCGCACGATCGTAGTTTTCAGTCGCACCCGTCACGTCTGTGACAAAGACATGATGGTCTGATCGCCGCAGGCCGATGACGGCCTTGCCCGTCCGGACGCCATTGGGCAATGCCGCGATGAGTGTGTTCAGATAGGTGCGCGAACCGCCGGAAACCGTGCGCCAATCGGGACGTTCGTTGTGAATCAAACGGTGATTCTCGAAGAATGTGATGAAGGCATCGGCCGGGAAATCCAGCATTTTGACACGTGGCGTCGACCAGATCGCCGCAGCCATCGGGATCAAATAGTCGTCGCGGAACCGCCGGGAAAATTTACGGAAGTCCAGATAGTCGCCAATCGACTTGCCTTGCGTCAAACCGCAGTTGCGGTCCGTCACACAGGCATTGTTGAACCGTACGATTTCTTTCAACATCAACAGGAAGGGAATTGAAACCACATTGCGTTTCTGCGCGAACAGCGCAGCGTAGGAAGCACCAGACCATTCAAGTCGGCCCTCATCCAGCGACAAGGCAAAGCTCATGTTCGACGCGTGGGTTGCAACACACAGATGCTTGAACAGGGCGGTAAGGTTAGGGTAGTTGAATTCGTTATAGACGATGAAGCCCGTATCGACGGCAATCGGTGTTCCGTCATAGTCAATGTCGACAGTAGCGGTATGTCCGCCGGCCCTGGGATCAGATTCATAGACAGTGACATCGTAAGTCTTTGCCAGCGCCCAGGCAGCGGACATGCCGGAAATACCGGAACCAATCACCGCAACGCGTTTGACCGGTTTGCCGTTTTTGTATGAGTCTGCAGGTATTTGTGGAAAGTTCATGCTGCGCCTTTGAGGGACTGGAAAGCCAAGAGCGCGCGTTGCCGCGCTTGATCGTGATCGACGATTGGTTTGGGATAGGTCAAGCCGAGTTGCACGCCTGCTGCTTTGAGAGCCAAAAGCGGCGCGGCCCAGGGGGCGTGCAGGAATTTATCCGGCAATGCCGCAATTTCCGGCACCCAGCGGCGCACATAAGCGCCATCGCCATCAAACTTCTGGCCTTGAAGCACTGGATTGAAAATGCGGTAATAGGGCGCTGCGTCTGCGCCGGAACCGGCCACCCACTGCCAGCTTGCCGGATTGTTGGCAGGGCACGCGTCAACCAGCTTGTCCCAGAACCATTTCTCGCCTTCGCGCCAGTCGATCAAAAGATGTTTGATCAGAAACGAGGCCACCACCATCCGCACGCGGTTGTGCATCCAGCCGGTTACCCACAGTTCACGCATGCCCGCATCGACAATCGGATACCCGGTCTGGCCTGTTTGCCAGGCGCGCAAGTGATCAGGGTTTGCCGCACCCCACGGAAACGCATCAAACGATTGGTTGAAATTGTCGTTGGCCAGCTTGGGGAAATGAAAAAGCAGATGATATGCAAATTCGCGCCAGCCGACTTCTGACCGGAATTTTTCGATATCCCGACCCGAAGCGCCCTTTGCCTTGCTGGCGGCATGCCAGATTTGAAAAGGTGTGATCTCGCCATTGGCAAGGTGAGCTGACAGTTTTGACGTTGTAAGCCGTCCCGGCACATTGCGGTCCTCGGCATAGCCGTCGATCGCGCCATGCAGAAAATTGTCGAGCCGCTCATGTGCTCCGTCTTCACCGGGTGTCCATTCCTCGCGCATGCCGCCTGCCCAATCGGGTTTTGTCGGCAGAAGATTCCAGTCTTCCAGCCGTTCACTGTGCAAACGCTGCGAACCGTCAATTAGTTTCAGCGGGGCAGGGTGCGGCAAACGGGGTTCCGGCCCGGCGCAAACAGTGCGCCAGAAGGGGGTGAACACTTTAAATGGCGTGCCGCCGCCGGTCTCTATTTGCGTCGGCTCATGCAACAACTGTCCATCGAAGGTGTGCACGTCGATGCCTTCAGCCTTGAACTCGGCCTTCCTCGCGCTGTCGAAAGGAATGGCAGCGGCATCGTAACGACGGTTCCAGCAGATTGAGGCGGCCTGGGTTTGCGCAATCACATCTTTAATAGCCGCTTGTGCCGGACCGCTTTTGAAAACCAGGCGGGAACCCAGCGCGCGCAGTTTTTCATCCAGAGCTGTCAGCGAATGATGCAGCCACCAATTCTGCGCGGCGCCTCTTGCGCGGACAGGGCTGGCCGTATCTCGAACATAAAGGCACACGACAGGACGGCCATTTGCGCCGGCGGCAAGCAGTGCGGCATTGTCGGCCACCCGCAAATCATTGCGGTACCAGATGATGGCTGGTCCGCTTTTGGCCAATGACATTCGCCCCCGCCTCCGCCTTTTCGCGCATTGTTACGGCAAGCTTACGCAAGTGCAACCCGAATGGATTTCGCAGCGGTGCGATTAGGAGATCATGGCATGAGTTGGAAAAGTGGCTCCCCGGGCCGGATTCGAACCAGCGACCGATCGATTAACAGTCGATTGCTCTACCACTGAGCTACCGGGGAACATGATGCGCGAACGCGCCGTGCCTATAGCAAAAGCAATTCCAATTTGCCAAGCACTTATATGCTGAATCTTCGCCCGCCGGAAATGCGTTGATTTCGCCGGTTTTCTCGCCACATTGGGGCGGACTTGATTGGAGATTGCGGTTGACCCCTGAAGACAATGCAGAAAAGCCGGCAAGGCGAAAGCCGCTCAGCCTGTTTGGCCGGCAATTTCACCTGCCACGCTCCAGGGCAGCGCGGGTTGCCATTGGCGTAGCTCTGATATTTTTCGGGATTCTCGGATTTCTCCCTGTTCTCGGATTTTGGATGATTCCGCTGGGATTGTTCGTGTTGAGCCAGGAATTTGGCTGGATCAGGCGCCTGCGGCGACGGTTGGCCGTGCGCTGGGGGCGTCGCCGCCAAGGACCGCTTCCGTGAGCAGGAAATAATCGTTCGGCCAGCGCCACAATGCTTGCCGCTTTCAAAACGCTCTGTTAACAGGTCGCGCGTTAATCGCGGGAAGTCAAAGGCCTCGTGGCGGAGTGGTTACGCAGAGGACTGCAAATCCTTGCACCCCGGTTCGATTCCGGGCGAGGCCTCCAATTTCCCGCAATTGCCGTTGCGGACAGCCACTTGTCCGCAATTGAGCGCACTGACCGGGGACTTTGCCATGTCGCACGCTGATTTCGACACACTGCGCATCAAAATGGTCGATGGCCAGTTGCGCACGACCGATGTGACAAACCACGTGCTTCTTTCGGCATTTCTCGCCATGCCACGCGAAGCCTTTGTACCTGCTGCGATGCAGGACCTGGCTTATCTTGATGACGATATTGACCTTGGCAATGGCCGCTACATGATGGAGCCGTCTCCGTTGGCGCGCCTCATTCAGCTGGCCGAAGTCAAACCGGCCGACAAAGTCCTCGTGGTCGGTTGCGGCACTGGCTATGGCGCCGCGATAATAGCTTCCATTGCCGCCAATGTGGTCGCCTTGGAAGAAGATGCTGAGCTTGCTGCCAAGGCCAAGTCGGCGCTTGCGTCGATTGGGGTAACAAATGTCGAAGTCATGACTGGTCCCCTCGCGGCAGGCGCCGCTTCGAAATCAGGATTTGATGTTATCATCATTGAAGGCGCGGTGGACAAAGTTCCTGCATCGCTGACAGGTCAACTGGCTGAAAATGGCAGATTGGTTGCCGTTGAAGGCGTAAACCTCACCGGTGTGGCGCGTGTCCATGTCAAGTCCGGAACAACAGTCTCGGCACGCAGAGGTTTTAATCTTTCAGTCAAGCCGCTGGTCGCATTCAAGGCGGAGCCGGTTTTCGCGTTTTGACAATATACAATATATTGTCAGGAATAGCATTTATTCCTTGTTGGAAACATTCAAAGTTACATATATTTCACAATCCGGGACTGGACTTAGATTGTGGGTTGCGGCTAATTGGGGCTTGCAGCTGACGTGTGGGTGCTCCATTTGATTCCGGGGCACGCAGCATTCTTGCCTGCCCAGCAGTTCAAAATTTGATGGGGTCTTTGGTGTCCGCATATTTTCCGCGTTTTTCAAAGGCGCTTTTGGCTGCCGCTTTCATCGCCGCTATGTCCGGCGCCGCTCTTGGCGAAACCCTGCAGGGTGCTTTGGCCAAAGCCTACAACAACAATTCGAGTCTGAATTCGGCCCGGGCGGGTGTGCGTGTCACCGATGAAGGCGTGGCAATTGCCAAATCCGGCTATCGCCCGACGATCAGCGGCACAGCCAACGGCTCCTATGTGTCGCAAGCCGGCACGTCGATTACCACAGGCTCATTCGGCATTACGATTTCACAGTCCATTTTTGACGGCTTTCGGACAAAAAACGGTATCAAATCCGCCGAATCACAAGTTTTTGCGGCCCGCGAGAATTTGCTCAACACCGAGCAGAACATTCTGTTTGATGCCGTTTCGGCCTATATGGACGTGATACGCGACCGCAAGATCGCCGCGCTGCGCAAGAAAAACGTGGCGTTCTTGCGAGAACAGCTCCGCTCGGCGCAAGCCCGCTTCGAAGTGGGCGAGGGCACCCGCACGGACGTCGCCCAGGCCGATGCCGGGCGCGCTGCCGCCTTGGCACAGTCAAACGCAGCCGATGCGCAGGCGAAATCCAGCGCCGCCGTGTACCGTCAGGTTATCGGTGAAGACCCCAAGGACTTGAAAGCCGGGTCTGCAGCCTCGAAGCTTTTGCCCAGATCCCTCAACGATTCTCTGGCAGTTGCTGCCGACCAGCATCCGGCGATCAAGGCTTCCGAGTATGTGGTTGATGCCAATCTATACGGGGTGAAAGTGGCCGAAGGCGCATTGCTGCCGACGCTTGGGGTGGAAGCTGGCGTGAGCCGCAGCACCCGGCAATTGGGCGGCGGCGACAGCAGCAACATATTCTCAGGTGGCGACAGCACGTCTGACCAGGCGTCCGTCGGATTTCAGTTGAACGTGCCGATCTATCAGGGCGGCAAGGCATCGGCGACCGTGCGTCAGTCCAAGGAGAGACTGGGGCAGGCCCGCATCGAGATTGATGTGGCCCGCGACAGTGTCCGTGCCGCTGTCACGTCTGCATGGACCCAGATGGAGGCCTCGCGTGTTGGCGTCTCGGCCAACAAGCAGCTGGTTGCCGCCGCGCAATTGGCGCTCGACGGCGTTGTTGAGGAACGCAAGGTTGGCCAGCGCACAACGCTGGATGTGCTCAATGCGCAAAGCGACGTGGTGGACGCGCAAATCAATCTGGTCAACGCCGAGCGAGATGTTGTGGTGGCAAGCTATGCTGTCCTGTCGGCAACAGGCCGCCTGACGTCGGCGCGCCTTGGCCTTAATGTCAAACAGCACAAGCCCGAAGAGCACTATGAAGCAGTCAAGGACAAATGGTTTGGCCTTCGCACACCAGACGGTCGCTGAAGCAACTGGCCTGCAATAATCCATCGCTGAGCTGCACATCAAAACTGTTGACTGGGCAATTGAATTGCCGCGGCAGGATTCACGCGGACGCCAAGCCGTTCTAGTATGCGCAAACGAATCGGGCTTCGGCCTTCATCAACAAAGCGCGGCATGACATGACACAATCACAATCCGTTTCCCGTGAACCGACCATGGAAGAGATTCTCGCTTCCATCCGCCGGATCATCGAAGACGGCAATCCGCCAAAATTGCCGGATGAAGAGATGGAGCCTTCGGATGCCGCAGCAGCGGATGGAAATGCGGAAATTGCCGCATTTTCTCGTGAATTTGCTGATGCAGACGTGTTTTCACCACCGGTGCGCGACGCCGTGGCGCAGACTTTGGAAGTTCGCCTGGAGCCGGTTTTGATCCACTTGCACGACGTTGACCCTGATCGCCCGGCCGCATCCATGGCTGCTCCCGAATCGCCGACGATTTCCAATGTGCCGCAGCCGTTCCATGAATTGCGCCCGATCATTTCGGAAGCGGCAAGCCGCCAAGTCGCAAAATCGTTCGAGCATTTGCAAGTGGCGTTGCAGGAAGAGCGTCACACATCAGTAGCGGCCATGACCGAAGACATGCTGCGCCCGCTGTTGCAGGACTGGCTCGACAACAATCTGCCGACGCTGGTCGAGCGTCTTGTTCGCGAAGAAATCGAACGCGTCGCCCGCGGGACCCACTGACGGGCGCGATTTCTCCTCGCCACGCCCCGTTGCCGGTCTGGCCATTTCAAAGAACAGGTGGAAGCGGGGTGTGCGAACCTGCCTCTGTAATTTAAGTATGTGGCAAGCCACACCCCCCGCACGTCTGGCACTTCATGCTCCCGAGCAGGTTGGTAACCACCAGATTGGGCAATCTTGAAATGAGAGCTGCCCCTCATCCGGCCCTGCGGGCCACCTTCTCCCCGCAAGCGGGGCGAAGTTAAAGACTGCATGCGCCGGGACCCCCGCGGCCTTGACCGTGATCGGGTTGGCAGCATTTGCGCCGCCATTTTGATGGACCCCGGGCCTTTTCGTCAC
>JBAVTG010000152.1:0-2448 GCA_049696015.1 Rhizobiaceae bacterium
GCCGTCGATGCGTTTCGCGAACAGATCAGGGGCCTGATCGCAGGCGGCATTGATGTCGTCTGGATCGAGACCATGTCGGCGCCGGAGGAAATGCAGACGGCCTCCGAAGCGGCGATTGCCGAAAACATGCCGTTCGTTTTCACCGCCTCGTTCGACACCGCCGGCAAGACCATGATGGGCATGCACCCGCGCGACATCCACAAGGTCGCTGAGCCCCTGCCCGTCAAGCCGTTTGCCGTAGGCGCAAATTGCGGCGTCGGCGCATCCGACATATTGGCGAGCCTGCTCGACATGACCGATAGCGATCCGGCGGCCAACGTCATCGTCAAGGGCAACTGCGGCATTCCGGAATTTCGCGGCGCGGAAATCTTCTATTCGGGAACGCCCGAATTGATGAGCGAATACGCGCGCCTTGCCATCGACGGCGGCGCAAGGATCATCGGCGGCTGCTGCGGCACAAGCTACAATCACCTCGCCGCCATGCGCCACGCCATTGACGGCCACACAAAGCGCACTCGCCCGACAGTCGCTGAAGTCGTCGAAAAAATTGGCCCGATGCGCAACACTGTTGCCGCCGTGCAAGGCAGTGAAGTCCGGCGCGAGCGCAAGGGACGGCGCGGGTAAAATTCCCAAGGCAGCCCGGCGTCAGTAATCTAGCGAACCAAACCCGATTGCTGCGTATCGCGCACCGGCCAGAAACAAGATCCACGACGCGAACATGGCGCTGTAGACTGAATAATGCACAAGTCCCGCAGCCAGCCGTCTTTCTTTTGGATTGAAGGTTGTTTCAACCGTGCCAAAGTAAAGTTGGCTCAGGTAACCAAGCACAAGCGCAACGGGCGCCAAGGCCGCCCCGAATGCGAACAGCTGCATGGCCATGACCAAATGAGCAGATGACTGCTTGAGATTGCCAATGAAGGTGATGACGGAAATGGTAGCCGCCCCGTTGAGAAAGAAAAGCATCTTGATTGCCTCTGTCGCAAGCTTGATGCCTTCAGCCAGATGGAATTTCGTTTCTTCTTTCATGCGCTGAGGCTCCTGCCAAAAGCGGAACTGCTTCTGCGGTTTCTATCACGGGCGGCGATTTAAGAGAACTGCACGCATGACGGTGGCAATAAACGCAGAGCTGGCGGGCCAAGCCTGGAGCCATATGACTTCAGTTGGCCGCACAGGCAGCGGCGGGATTTTGTGGCAAGACCAAGGAAAGACCCGCCGGACGCATCGAGATTCGTTCAAGGGGATTTTCGCCGGTATTGGCGCAAAAGGACCCGCAGATTGTGATTCCAGATGAAGTCATATCGCTCTAGACTGCGGTTCCCACCATCGCGCCGATGCCTGCCGTCGCCGCCATCGCGAGCGCGCCCCAGAAGGTGACCCGCGCGGTTGCCTTGACCACATTTGCCCCGCCTGCCCGCGCGCCAATTGCGCCCAGCAATGCCAGAAAGAGAAGCGATGCGACCGACACGGCTGGCACCAGATATTGCGACGGTGACACAAGAACCATGGCTAGCGGCATGGCAGCGCCGACGGCGAATGTGAGCGCGGACGTGAGTGCGGCCTGGACTGGCCGGGCTGCCGTAACATGGGATATGCCAAGCTCATCCAGCGCATGCGCGCCAAGCGCATCCTTTGCCATCAACTGGTCGGCCACCTGCAAGGCCAGCGCTTCATCCAGGCCGCGCTTGACATAGATCTGTTGAAGCTCATGCCGTTCCTGCTCTGGCTGTGTCGACAGCTCCTTCGTCTCGCGGGCTAAATCCGCTTGTTCCGTATCGGATTGCGAGCTGACAGAAACATACTCGCCCGCAGCCATCGACATAGCGCCCGCGACAAGGCCGGCAATGCCCGAGACCAGCACATCGCTTGTTGCAGCGGAAGCCGCCGCGACGCCGACGATCAGGCTGGCGGTCGACACTATCCCGTCATTTGCGCCAAGGACGGCCGCGCGCAGCCAGCCGATGCGTTCAACCAGATGGTTCTCATTGTGCAAGCGGCTCATGCTTTTCTCCTGATTTGTCCGGTCAGATTGACCGCCTCAGCCACCGTATTGGAAATCGTACCGTATTTGCGGACATTCTTGTGCAGCAGCTCCAGCCGCTGATCGCTTTCGTCCGTGTCGACAGTAAGCACGTAAGTGACGGATGTCATCTTGGGCGGGCTATCCTGCCGCTCGCCGTGCAGGCTGATCTCGACGCCGCGAAGCTCAAACTTCAGCATCGGCATTACCCGCTCAATGCCTTTGATCATGCAGGCGGCAATCGCAGCAAGAAACAACTCAGCCGGGTTGAACGCATCAACCCTGCCCGCCATATCCGTGTCCAGCACGATCTGAGCATGCTTGGCCTGCGCCAGACTGCCGTGGCTATCCACGCGTTTTGCCGAAACATCATAGGTCAACATGGGCCGTCCCCTTTGTTCAACATCTTGAATTTAATAGGCTTTGCACGA
>JBAVTG010000153.1:0-2392 GCA_049696015.1 Rhizobiaceae bacterium
TCATTGCAACTGCCGCTTTTATGGTGGCGACAGCGGTGGCGCTGATTGTATCGAAAATCCTCACCGGCACTTTGCCGATCATGCCGCTGGTATCAGGCGTGGTCGTGCTCGTCTTCGGCACGCTGACCCTGTATTTGCAGGACGAGACTTTTATCAAATTGAAGCCGACGATTATCAATGCGCTGTTTGGCAGCGTGCTGCTTGGCGGGCTTTGGTTCGGCAAATCGCTGCTGGGCTATGTCTTCGGCGCGGCGTTCAAACTGGATGCGGACGGCTGGCGCAAGCTGACCTTGCGCTGGGGCCTGTTCTTCCTGTTTCTCGCGGTCTTGAACGAAGTCGTCTGGCGCAATTTCTCGACCGACTTCTGGGTGGCGTTCAAAGTCTGGGGCACGATGCCGATCACGCTGGCGTTCACGTTTCTGCAGATGCCGCTTGTCAT
Organism: Rhizobiaceae bacterium; assembly: GCA_049696015.1. Lineage (GTDB taxonomy): Bacteria > Pseudomonadota > Alphaproteobacteria > Rhizobiales > Rhizobiaceae > JANMEX01. The sequence goes on from JBAVTG010000153.1 coordinate 440, forward strand.
GAAGCATTCGGTGGAGGGGAAGTAAGGGCCTTTACCAGCCGATCTGCTTGCGGTTCCTGAAGAAGCCGCCAGTCGGGCCATCAGCGGCGAGTGTCGCAAGCCAGATGGCCGTATCAGCGCCCTCTTCAACACTTCTGGTTGCGCCTGCGCCGCCCATGCGGGTTTTGACCCAGCCGGGGCACAGGGCGTTGATCTTGGTGGCAGCAGGCAGCTGTTGTGAAAGGGAAAGCGTCAGCGCATTGAGCGCCGCTTTTGCCACACCGTAGGCGCCAGGGGCCGTGATCCCTTCCGAAAACGCGCCCCAGCCTGAACTGACATTGACGATGCGTCCATGGCCGGAGGCCGCCATATGCGGCGCGCAAGCCCGGATCAGATTGTAAGGCCCTTCAACCATCACCGCCATGCAGGCCCTGAAACCATCAGGATCATCGAGCATCGGACTGTGAAACAGAACCCCGGCATTGTTGACCAGCACATCAAACGGCCCGGCATCTGCAACTGCCAAAGCGATCGAGGCCGGATCAGAAACATCCAATTCAACGCAGCTGATCGAAAGTCCTGCAACTGCCTTTTCGCCATCCGCCTTATCGCGGCTGCCGATTGTCACATCCAGGCCGCGTTGCTTGAGGCCCTTGGCAATGGCCAATCCGATCCCGCGGTTTCCGCCGGTCACAAGAGCATGCCTCAACGTTGGATCAGCCATGAGTTACCCCGCCAATGCCTTTTCAATCTCAGGAAGAAGCACGGATTTGACCGTGTCAGTGCCAAGCGGGCCGACAAATTTGAACCGGATCGTGCCGTCCTTGCCGATGATGTAGGTTTCCGGCACGCCGTAGACGCCCCAGTCTATTCCTGCGCGGCCGTCTGTATCAGCGCCGATTTCTGCGTAGGGATTGCCAAGTTCCGCAAGGAAGGCTTTGGCCTGATCCGGCTTGTCCTTGTAGTTGAGACCGGCGAGTATAAAGCGCTTGTCTTTGGCAAGCTCGATCAAAAGCGGATGCTCTTCGCGGCAGGGCACGCACCAGGAGGCAAAAACGTTCAGCACCGTGACGCGGCCGTTGAATGCATCGGAGTTGAGGCCTGGCAAGGCAGTTTCGAGCGGCGGCAGTTTCGTCTGCGGCGCGGCTTTGCCGATCAGTACAGAAGGCAGTTCAGAGGTGTTCTTTCCTGATGCCAGCTGAAAGGCGAACAGGCCTGCCAATCCGGTGAAAAGCAGGATGGGCAAAAAGGCGAACCAGTTAATCGGCTTTTTCGGTGTGACGGGCGCGGGCATCAGATGATCAACTGTCGGAACGGCGCTTGATGCCGGCGGCGTCGAGCTCTGCCAGTTCGCGCTTGGCTTTGATGCGCCCGGCAATGATCACAAGCGCCAGGGCGCCAAGCACAAGAAGCGATGCGCCATAGCTGGCGGCGATGAAAGCGGTATGGTTCATCGCGCGCTCTCCGTGCCGGACCGGGCGGAAAGGCGGCGCATGGCGATGATGCGCCGGTTCCAGATCTCGTTTTGCATGGCGGCCATGTGCAGGGCGAAAAACAGCAGCGTGAAGCCGATGGCTGAGATCATCAGCGGCCAAAGGAGGCTTGCGTGAATTGTTGGCCCGTCCATGCGGAAAACGGCGGCGGGCTGATGCAGCGTATTCCACCAATCGACAGAAAACTTGATGATGGGGATATTGATGAAGCCGACCAGCACGAGGATCGCAACGGCACGGGCCGATTTGGCCGGGTCATCCAGAGCGCGCGACAGGGCGATGACGCCCAGATACATCAGAAACAGGATGAACACGGATGTCAGCCTTGCATCCCAGACCCACCATGTGCCCCACATTGGCTTGCCCCAGAGCGAGCCGGTGAGCAGCGCAAGAAAGGTGAAGGCGGCGCCGATGGGCGCGGCGGCTTTAACCGACACATCGGCCAGCGGATGGCGCCAGACGAGTGTGCCAAGCGCCGAAA
>JBAVTG010000154.1:0-11436 GCA_049696015.1 Rhizobiaceae bacterium
CGACAGGGATCCGGCCAATTACACCCAGTCGCTCGGCTGCTGGCATGGCTTTATCGGCCAGCAGAAGATGATCTCCATCAAGAAGCATTTCGGCACCACCAAGGGCCGCTACCTCTACCTCTCCGGCGGGATGATCGCCGCGCTCCGCTCCGAATTCGGCCCGCTGCCGGATCAGTCGATGCACGAAAAGACCTCCGTGCCCGCCCTCATCGAAGAGCTGTACACGTTCCTGCGCCAGGCCGACTCGCGTGAGCTCAACATCCTGTTCCGCGATCTCGATGCCGCCCGCGCCGCTGGCAACGAGGTCAAAGCCAAGGAGATCCAGCACAAGATCGACACGTACGAAACCCACATCGTGCCGATCATCGCCGACATTGACGCCGGTTTCGGCAATGCGGAAGCCACCTATCTTCTCGCCAAGAAGATGATCGAAGCGGGCGCCTGCGCCCTGCAGATCGAAAATCAGGTGTCCGACGAAAAGCAGTGCGGCCATCAGGACGGAAAGGTCACCGTGCCGCACGAAGTGTTCCTCGCCAAGGTCCGCGCCTGCCGCTACGCCTTCCTTGAACTCGGCATCGAAGACGGCATCATCGTCACCCGTACCGATAGCCTCGGCGCAGGCCTCACCCAGCAGCTCGCCTTCTCCAAGGAGCCGGGCGATCTTGGCGACCAGTACAACGCCTTCCTCGATTGCGAGGAAATCACCGCCGATCAGCTGCAGTCGTCCGATGTCGTCATCAAGCGCGACGGCAAGCTCCTGCGCCCCAAGCGCCTGCCATCAAATCTCTACCAGTTCCGCCCCGGCACCGGCGAAGCCCGCTGCGTTCTTGACTCGATCACGAGCTTGCAGAACGGTGCGGACCTGCTCTGGATCGAAACGGAAAAGCCGCACATCGCCCAGATCGACGGCATGGTCGACGAAATCCGCAAGGTCATCCCCAATGCCAAGCTGGTCTACAACAATTCGCCGTCTTTCAACTGGACACTGAATTTCCGCCAGCAGGTGTTTGACGCCATGCAGGCCGAAGGCAAGGACGTGTCGAGATATGACCGCGCCAGGCTGATGAGCGTGGACTATGACGGCACGGAACTCGGCGCCATCGCCGACGAGCGCATCCGCACCTTCCAGCGCGACGCCGCAGCAAGAGCCGGCATTTTCCACCACCTCATCACGCTGCCGACCTACCATACGGCCGCGCTCTCGACGGACAATCTCGCCAAGGAGTATTTCGGCGACCAGGCCATGCTCGGCTACGTCAAGAACGTCCAGCGTGCCGAAATCCGCCAGGGCATCGCCTGCGTCAAACATCAGAACATGTCGGGCTCCGACATCGGCGACGATCACAAGGAATACTTCGCCGGCGAGTCGGCCCTGAAAGCAGGCGGCGCGCACAACACGATGAACCAGTTCGCCGCCTGACAGCATTTCCAGGAAAAGTGGGAACCGGTTTTCCGTCCGGAAATGCGACGCAAACGATCCGGACGTGGAACCAGTTCGCCACCTGACAGCGGGCGCAACACGAGCATCCCTCATCCTGCTGAGGCGCCCGCAAAGCGGGCCTCAAAGGACGAGGGCCGCGCACCAGACAACCTCTCCGGTTGGTTTACCCGAGACTCGGGCGGGAGCAATCCCGCCCATTTTCTTAGCGCCATACCCCAATCCGGGTATGCGCCGCCGCGCAAATTCAGCTTTGATGACGCAAATCAATCCACCATCATGCAAACGGGTGGATACTGATCAGCCAATCGGACAGGAGGATTGTTCCATGCGCCTTTCTCTGCTCACAGCCACCACCGCCCTCGCCCTCGCCCTCACAGTCGGCCTTTCGCCCGCCATGGCCGAAAGCTGCTACGACCTCTGGTATGAGCGCAACCAGATTTACGATGACAATGGCTTCTGTTTCAAATCGCAGCTGGGCCGTGACACGTTCGACAATTCGGACTGCTACACCTCAAATCCGCAGCTGTCCCGCGCCGAGGCCCGCCGCGTCGCGCAGATCAAGGCCCGCGAACGCGCCAAGGGCTGCCGGGTCAACAACTGACAGAAAAAAGGCAGTGAATCATCTATACCACCGCGCTTTTGTAGATATGCCAGGTCGTATGCCCCAGCACCGGCAAGACAATGACAAGCCCAAGGAACAGCGGCAGGCAAGCGATGATGACGGCAAGAGTCACAAACAGTCCCCAACCGATCATCACCAAAGGGCTCGCCAAGACCGCCTTCACCGAAATGATCATCGCGGTGACGATATCGAGTTCCTTTTCCATCAAGAGCGGAATGGAAACGACCGTCAACGAAAACAGGATGATCGCCAGCGCTGCCCCGACAGCATGGCCAATCCCGAGGAACAAAAATCCTTCCGTGGTCGTCGTCACGACCTTGATGAACCCGGGCAGCGTCGAAAAGCTCTTCATGCCCAGAAACAGCGCCATCAACAGCCGCACCTGATAGACCCACACCCACATGACGAATAGCACGACAAATGCCATCCACGACAATTCACGCCCGCGCTGTGCCCACATGCGCGAGCCCACCGCGCTCCATGTCACCGGTTCGCCAGTCTCGATACGCCGCGACACCTCGTAAAGGCCAACGGCCAAAAACGGCCCGGCCAACGGAAAGCCGATGGCAAACGGATAAATCATCCATGGAATGCCGAGCCATTTGATGCAGGCGACGATCGCAATGCCGAACAAAGCGCATGTCAGTCCGATCATCAGCCCGAACTGCGGCTTGGCGGCAAAGTCCGCAATGCCCCGGCGCAGCGATCTGGCCAGATCCGCAAAGGACAGCATCCGCACCTTCGGCATGGGCGATGGCGAATTGGATCTAAGCGTCTCAGTCATTTGTCCTCCCCGGCCTTCGGTCCGCACTGGCCTGCGCGGCAAAATTCAAGGCAAAACTGTCTGCTTGTCCTTGCGACAGGTCAAAGTGCCTTCCTGCAATGGACAAACCGGATTGGCCTGCATAGGGCAAGCGCCAGGCAATCAAACGTCAGGAGAAGATTATGGAAACGCGCGATTCGAATGGCGCCATCCTCGCAGAAGGCGATACCGTCTCAGTCATCAAGGACTTGAAAGTCAAAGGCTCGTCCTCAGTCGTCAAGCGCGGTTCGGTGTTCAAAGGCATCCATCTGACCGACGAACCCGGTGAAATCGAAGTCCGCTCCAAGGAAATCAAGGGCCTTGTGCTGAAAACCGAATTTGTCAAAAAATCTTGACCTGCAAAACGCTTCGAATACCTTCACAGACACCAAAGGGATGGATCGAAAGTGACCAAGGGGCGGATTGAAGCATTCTCGGACGGCGTCATCGCCATCATCATCACAATCATGGTGCTGGAACTGAAAGTCCCGCACGGCCATGATCTGGCCGCGCTGCAGCCGCTGGTGCCGGTGTTCCTCAGCTACGTCCTGTCCTTCGCCAACGTCGGCATCTACTGGAACAATCACCACCATTTGTTCCAGGCCGTCAAACATATTGGCGGCGCTGTGTTGTGGGCGAACCTGCATCTGTTGTTCTGGCTGTCGCTGCTGCCCTTCGCCACCGCATTCATGGGTGAAAACGGCTTCGAAAAAATCCCGGTCGCGCTTTACGCCTTCGACCTGCTTATGTGCGCTATCGCCTATACGATCCTTGTCATCGTGCTCGTTGGACGCCACGGCAAAGAGTCTGACTTTGCCAAGGCGCTCGGCTCTGATTTCAAAGGCAAGATCTCGTTGGCGCTCTATACTGCGGCCATACCGCTCGCATTCCTGAACCAATGGATTGCGCTGGCGCTGATACTGGCCGTTGCCATCATGTGGTTTGTGCCGGATCGCCGCTTTGCCAACATTGCCTGATTTGGAGCGTTACGGTGCCGGCTTGCCGTTGGTCCAGGTCACTGTCTGATTGTACAGCGGCACAGTGGTGATCGACATCTTTGCCGAACCATCCTGCACCTGGCGCGAGTGCGACAAATAGATCAGTGTGTCATTCTTCTTGTCATAAATCCGGTTGACCACCTGCTGTTTCCAGATCAGCGATATCCCTTGGTTGAAAACCTCCTCGCCCTCTTCATCCAGCGAAATGTCGCCAACAGTGATTGCCCCCGTCTGGCGGCAGGCAATTGAACTGTCGGACGGGTCTTCAAACCAGTTGCCCTTCTGCAGCCGGTCGATCACGCCGCGGTCGAAATAGGAAATGTGGCACGTCACACCTTGCACTTCAGGGTCGGTGAATGCCTCCACAATGATGTCATTGCCGAACCAGTCAACGCCGACTTGGCCAACTTCTTCTGCCTTGAGCGACGTAGTCGCCGCAACCAAAGCAGCGGCGAATGGCACAATGAGTTTCAATTTCATCGGTCTGTTCCTGTTGTTCAGTTCCAAAGAAGTCCCGTCAGCAGGCAGCGTTCAGCCCTGCTCTTGAGGCCATACAAGGCCCTTCTTCTTGACTATCAAATCATAGTTGATACGGAAAATCTCGAGAGCCTGCGCGACCCCGCCTTCCATGCCAAGCGGCACTGTCACCCATCCGGACTGGGGAAGAAAATGGTGCGGCTGCGCTTTGCCTTCCGCGACAAGCGAGTTACGGATTGGTTTGGGCAAGGGCAGATCCGCGTGGCTGGCTCCATGTACATGGCCGATTTCTCGTGAAGCAAGTTCGTAGACAATTGATCCGAAACGCCCAGGCGAAGTGGTTACCCCTGGCCATTTCAGCAGCGCCTCTTCCAAGGCAGAGCCGGCGTGTGCAGCTTGTGCGGTCATGTGAAACCCCTTCTCCGGAGTCACATGGTCCCGCTGCAATTACATTTCAAGAAAGGGATCCGGGCCGGATTTCCAAGTGCAAATGGCGGCAGATCAGCCGTACGTCATCCGCTTCAACACATCGGTCTTGAGCCAGAAGTGCTGATAAAGCGCGCCAACGACGTGCGCTGCGATCAGCACGATGAACACCGGCTTCAACAACTGGTGAAATTCACCGGCCGCTTCCACACCAAGATAGTAGGCCACCGCACCTGAAATTGGTGCCATGAACAACAATGCGTAGAATAAGACATGGGTCGCTGACGCCGCAAATTTCAAGTACGCAGGTTCTTCAGCAGGCTGTTGCGGCACACCTTGCGCCTTGCGCAGGAAAAGCCGCCAAACAGCGAACAGGATGATGCTCAAGCCGCCCCAAATATGGAACAGAACGATGGGAGACGAAAAGCCGCTTGCATCAGCATTTTCTTCAAAAGCCTCGAGCGCATGCGCCATATCCTCGCCGAAGATCAGTTGCGCAATGATGATGGCGGCTACAAGCCAATGGAGGCTTTTTTGGATAGTGCTGTAAGACTTCGGCGCATTGGCAGTGATGGACATGGAAATCTCTCCGGGAAATGGCCTCCCGCGCCATCGCTATGTCTTTGATGCGTCAGGCGCAAGTTACTCTTTTGTCATTTTGAGGCTTTAGCCCGCTTTTCATGCCCACTTGTCGAGAAAAGCTTCGATGCCAAGCGTCTGCATGTCAGGGATCGCTTCCGCAATCTTCTCAATTGGCCAATCCCACCACGCGCTGGTCAAGATTCGATCACGCACATGCTCATCGAACCGATACCGGATCGGCGTCGCTGGCACACCGGCAACAATCTGAAACGGCTCGACATCGTGGCGCGCCACTGCATTAGCGCCAATCACCGCGCCCGTGCCAATGCTAACGCCCGGCAAAATCACTGCGCCATGGCCGATCCATACATCGTGGCCAATTGTCACACGCCGTGCTTGGCGATGCGCGCGGAAGTCCTGATCCAATCCATGGAAGCGGAAATATTCGTTCGGCCGGTACGTCACCTTGTGCATGGTGATCCGCTCAAGCGGATGCTCCAGCGCATTGATCCGAACATTGGCGGCGATCGAGCAAAACTTGCCGATATCGCTGTATATTGCCTCACTGTTGCGCTCGAAATAGGTGAAATCGCCGACATTCACCTCGCGCAGGATCACTCGCTCGCCAATTTCGCCATAGCGCCCGACCCTGCAACCTTTCAGTTGCGCCGTCGAGTGTATGCGCGGCTGGTCAGTCTTGCGTTGCGAGATTTCATCCATACCGGAGCGGTAAACCGGCCAAATGATGTTTGCAATGCTGAACAAGATTGGCAACATCTACGGAGCAGGATTGGAAAAGTGCAATGACTGACTTTATCTTTCTCATGCACGCGCTGCCGGACGGCATCCGCGAGGGTGACTGGTCACCCTGGCTCGACAAACTCACGCAAGGCGGATATCTGCGCGGCGGCAGTGAAATTGGCGATGGAGCAACCTTCAAAAAAGCAGGCGGTTCCGCACCAGTGACACACCACATCAATGGTTTTGTGCGCATTCAGGCCAACGATATGAATGAGGCCAAAATGCTTCTGGAAGGCAACCCGGTCTATGAAGCCGGCGGCACCGTCGAAATTCGATATCTGCCGCAATCGAGCTGACCGGATTTTTATCGCCACCACCGGGCAAACTGGACTATATATATTCAATGACCTTCCAACTGTCCCAACCGCACAACAACTTTTGGCGCAAGCTGACAATCCTGCTTGTCGTCTTTGCAGCAGCAACCGCAATCGGCGCCGCCACTGCGGCTTGGTTCAGCTACGGTCCGCAGATATTTCTCACGCTCGCTGATTCAGCGCTCGCCTGGTGCTTCTGAAAGTCCGATCCAATATGCAGTCCACCGTCCGCACGATTTTCGCTGTCCTGTTTGTCCTGATCGCCGCCTTGGTTGGGTGGGCGGGTTACAGCTGGTTTGCCCGCACCTCCGATGAAGCTCCCTATGGTGCACCCTTTGCCCTCACCGATATGAACGGTCAGCCTATCACCGAAGCAGCGCTGCAAGGTCACCCTTCTGCAGTATTTTTTGGCTTCACCAATTGTCCGGAAGTCTGCCCAACCACTCTATTCGAGATGAAAGGCTGGTTCGACAAGCTCGGCGACGAGGGCAAAACCATCAAAGCCTTCTTTGTTTCAGTTGACCCCGAGCGCGACACATCCAAACTGCTCAAGGATTACATTTCAAATGTGACGGACCGCGTTACCGGTATCACAGGCGATCCCACCGCAATTGCCGCCATGATCAAGGCCTGGGGCGTTTACGCTAAAAAAGTGCCGACGAGCGACGGTTCCTACACGATGGACCACACCGCACTGGTCTTCCTGATCAATTCAAAAGGCCAGTTTCACGGAACCATCGCCTATGGCGAAGATCCTGACACCGCTTTCGCCAAGATGCAGAGGCTCGCCAAACTCTGATGCCCCAGTCCCGTCTGTACCTTTCCGCGCCGCGCCTTGAGGCCGAACGCATTTACCGGCTCGTCGAAACCGAGTTTGAAGATGACGGCTTTCCCGTATCCATCATGGAAGCCGATGAAGACCTCGATATCCACGAAGTCTCGCTCTACCTGGAAACCGAGGATGCTCAAGCCGTGCGGGCGCGCATGGTTTCAGTGCTCGGGTCTGACACATTCGGCCTAGAACTTGCGCAGGAAGACTTTCCGGAAACCGATTGGGTCACCCATTCGCTCGGCGTTCTTGCCCCGGTCGAGGCCGGCCGTTTCATCGTCCACGGATCACATGACCGTCATGCGCCCAAAGCCGGACAAATCGCCATCGAGATTGAAGCCGGACTTGCCTTTGGCACCGGCCATCATGGCACCACCGCAGGCTGCCTTGAAATGATCACCGAGGTCGTGCGCAACCGCAGTCCGCGCAACGCGCTCGATCTGGGCACCGGCTCAGGAGTCTTGGCCATCGCCATCGCGCACCTTGCCAAAATCCCCGTGCTGGCCACCGATATTGATCCGGTTGCCACCCGTGTTGCCGATGAGAATGTGCGCCTCAATCAGGCCGCCGCATGGGTCCGCTGCCAGACCGCAACCGGCTTTCACCGCGCCGAAATCCGCAACGCCGCGCCCTATGATTTGATCGTCGCCAACATATTGGCCAATCCGCTGATGAAACTCGCCCCGCAAATGGCGCAACACCTGTCCCGAGGCGGCGACATTATTCTTTCCGGAATCCTCGCCAGCCAGCGCGACAAGGTCCTTGCTGCCTACCGCACACAAGCGCTCTATCACCGCAAGACACTGTGGCGAAATGGCTGGGTGACATTGCATTTGAGTTGAGACAATCGTTTTTGAGGCAAGGCCGTCAGGAGTGGATTATCCAGTGTCAGATTCACACGATCACGCCCACCTCTGGCCCGGCGTGCCACTGGCATTGGGTTCGGCGATATTGTTTGGCGTAAGTGCGCCAATGTCAAAATTGCTCTTGGCAACGATTGATCCGTTTTTGCTTGCCGGTCTGCTCTATCTGGGCGCAGGCATCGGCTTGGCGATTTATCGGCTGATCAAATCAACTTTGGTTCCAAATAAGGATCAGGCCCCGCTCACCCGCGCAGATTGGCCGTGGCTGGCCGCAGCCACTGTGTCGGGCGGAATCATCGGTCCGGTCTTGTTGCTTTCCGGTCTGACGCGGATTGCAGCCTCGAGCGGCGCGTTGCTGCTCAATCTCGAATCATTGGCGACAATGGCAATCGCTTGGCTGGTGTTCCGCGAAAATGTCGACCGCAGACTGCTGGCCGGCGCTGCCGCTATCGTCGCGGGCGCATTTATGCTGACATGGGACGGACAAGGCCTTCAACTCAATGCTGGCGCATTTCTGATTGCAGGCGCTTGCCTGGCCTGGGGCGCCGATAACAATCTGACCCGGAACATCGCCGCCTCTGATCCGGCAATCATTGCCATGATTAAAGGCTTGGCCGCCGGCAGTTTCAATCTGGTGATTGCACTCTACGCAGGCGCATCAATTCCGTCATTGCCCTTGGCTCTTGCGGCAGGGCTCCTCGGCTTTCTGTCTGTGGGCGTGAGTCTGGTATTTTTCATCCTGTCATTGCGCTATCTGGGAACTGCAAGAACCGGGGCCTATTTCTCATTGGCGCCATTCATCGGCGCGGTTCTGTCAATCCTGCTGCTCGGCGAGCCGGTAACGATACAATTGCTCTTGGCAGGAGTTCTGATGGGAATTGGTTTGTGGATTCATCTTTCTGAACGCCATGTCCATGACCATGTCCATGAGCAGATCGAGCATGAACACAGCCATGTCCATGACGAACACCACCAGCATGCCCATGATGGCCCCTTCAGCGAGCCGCACTCGCATCGCCACAGACACAGCAAGATGCGCCATGCGCACGTCCATTATCCGGATTTGCATCATCGCCATAAGCATTGATCTGAAAAGGGCGGCATCGCTGCCGCCCGAACTTGTTACAGCGGCTGGTAGCCGGAACTGCGCTTGCGCGTCTCGGTCTTCATTTGACCAAGCGAACGAAGCGATTCTTCATCCAGGCGCAAAAGCGCCCCGTTGGTATAGCGTGCGGCCTGTCGCGTACGGGCGGCGATCATGGCATCCACGGCCTTGCGGATAAATCCGCGCTTCCCTTTAGTAGCCATTTCATTCGTCCTTCTCGTTACGCAGCCTCCCTCTGCAATGTGCAAGCTAGGGTGCTTCGCGCTTTAATGCTAGGGCGCAAGCGCATGACTCCCATGCGTTTTTTGCACATGCGAAGACATAATTGTGCATTGCGGCATAACCAAGACTGATCGAATCGCATGCAATAATTGAAATTGCGCCGTGCCAACACGCCGCTTAGTCTGCCTGCTTTCAAGCGGAGGCGAAATGTTCCAGACTTATGATTCGACAAATGAAGCCAATGCCTCCGCGCCTCGCGTTGCCCAGCTTCGCAGCCTGTTTGACACACTGGCCATTGATGGCATTTTGGTCCCGCGTGTCGATGAGCATCAGGGCGAATATGTCGCCGCCCGTTCCGAGCGTCTTGCTTGGCTCACCGGCTTCACCGGCTCATGGGGCCAGGCGCTGATCCTGCAAAAGTCAGCCCATGTCTTCGTCGACGGCCGCTATACCGTGCAGGCAGCGCAGCAACTCGACGCTGCCGTTTTCAAGGTCGAGGATTTGGTTGCCACACCGCCTGCCAAATGGATTCCTGAACATCTCCGCCCTGGTGCAAGACTTGGCTTTGACCCATGGCTGCATACCATCAGCGAAGTCAATGCGCTCGAAGCCGCCATGACAAAACTTGGCGGCAGTCTCGTTGCCCTTGATGCCAATCCAATTGACCATATCTGGATTGATCAGCCGCAGCTGCCCCTTGCAGAAATCACCATTCAGCCATTGGAGTTTGCCGGCAAAACAGCCCGGGAGAAACTCGCGGCCGTGCAAGAGACATTGGTGAGCGCCAAGGCAGACGCCACTGTGCTCACAGACCCGTCCTCCCTCGCATGGACCTTCAATATCCGCGGCAATGATGTGCCACACACGCCGGTTCCCCTTGGCTTTGTCATCATCCGCGCCGAGGGTGAACCTGTCGTGTTTCTCGATGAGCGCAAGCTGCCAATCAAGACCCGCGCGTATCTCACGCAACTCTGCGAAATCTCGGCCCCTGAAAACCTCCCTGCTGCCCTGATCGAAATTGCCGCCGGAAAGTCGATCGCGCTTGATCCGGCGCTTGCCGCCGAAAAATTGCGCCGTCTTGTCAAAGACGCTGGCGGAACAGTCATCGAGGTCCAAGACCCTTGCCGTCTGCCGCGCGCGCGCAAAAACCCGGTGGAGCTCGTAGGCGCCCGCGCCGCCCATCGCCGTGATGGTTCGGCAGTGAGCGTCTTCCTCACATGGTACGATGCCCAGACTCCCGGTTCGCTCGATGAAATTGGCGCGGCGGTGAAATTGGAGGAGTGCCGCGTCACCGCTGGCGAGGTCAATCAGATGCCGCTGCTTGACGTTTCATTCCCTTCGATCTCCTCCACCGGTCCAAACGGTGCAATCAATCACTACCGTGTCACCACCACCTCCAACCGCACCCTGCAGCCGGGCGAACTCTTCCTGCTCGACTCCGGCGGCCAATACCGTGACGGCACCACCGACATCACCCGGACACTTCCCGTTGGTAATGTGTCTGCCGAGTACAAGCGCCGCTTCACGCTTGTGCTCAAAGGCATGATTGCCATCTCCATGCTGCGTTTTCCCAAGGGGACAAAAGGCTCTGAAATCGACGCCTTTGCCCGTGCTGCCCTCTGGGGCGCCGGTATGGATTACGCCCACGGCACCGGCCACGGCGTTGGTTCTTATCTCTCCGTCCACGAAGGCCCGCAGCGCATCGCCAAAGTCGGCGTCACCCCGCTTGAACCCGGCATGATCCTGTCCAACGAACCCGGCTATTACAAACCAGGCGAATACGGCATCCGCATTGAAAACCTGATCATCGTCACGGAGCCTGAAGACATTGACGGCGGCGATAGCGCCATGATGGGTTTCGAAACCCTAACCCTCGCTCCCATCGACAAGCGCCTGATCGACACCAGCCTTCTCACCCGTGCCGAGTTGCATTGGATCGACACCTATCACGCCC
>JBAVTG010000155.1:0-10906 GCA_049696015.1 Rhizobiaceae bacterium
TCTTCCAGCACCCACTTCATGTTGGCCACATTCGCCGTCTTGTCGATCACCAGACCCTCGACCTGATGGAACATCGGCGAATGGGTGGCGTCCGAATCCATACGGTAAGTCTTGCCCGGAATGACAATGCGGATCGGCGGTTTTTGCATCTCCATCGTGCGGATCTGCACTGGCGAGGTGTGCGTGCGCAAAAGCTTGCGCGTGCCGTCTTCCTTGGTGTTGAAGAAAAACGTGTCGTGCATTTCCCGCGCCGGATGGCCGTCGGGGAAGTTCAGCGCCGTGAAATTGTAATAGTCGGACTCAACGTCCGGCCCTTCGGCAATGGCAAAGCCGAGGTCGCCGAAAATGGCGGTGATTTCATCAATCACCTGCGAAATCGGATGGATGCGTCCAGTGAGAACTTGCGCCGCGCGGCCCGGCAGTGTGACATCCACGGTCTCGCGCTTGAGGCGCTCATCGATAGCGGCATCCTTGAGAATGGCTTTGCGGGCGGCGAGGGACTCCATCACCCGGTCTTTGAGCGCATTGATCGCCGCGCCCGTGGTCTTGCGCTCGTCCGGCGACATGGACCCGAGTGTTTTCAAAAGTTCGGAGACCGAGCCCTTCTTGCCCATCGCGCCAACGCGCACCGCTTCAATTGCCGCTTCATCAGATGCGCCGGCAATGTTGGCCAGCAGGGTCTTTTCCAGTTGGTTCAGGTCGCTCATGTCAAATCACCGGATGCGAAGATGTTAAAAAGCGAAAAACCCGCGCTGATCCTGCCAGCGCGGGTTTCCCAAAATCGGTAGACAAGTCTTTGGGAGACGCTGGCCTTTAAGCGACAGCGCCCTCAAACTCGTTGACGGTATGGCTCTTGAGATATTCCAGCGCCTTCTTGGCCGATGCCACCAGAACGCCGAATGCCGCGCTGTCGTGGATGGCCATGTCGGACATGACCTTGCGGTCAACCTCGATGCCAGCCTTGGTCAGGCCGTCAATGAATCGTCCATAGGTCAGGCCATGCTCGCGCACGGCCGCATTGATGCGCTGAACCCAGAGAGCGCGGAATGTGCGCTTCTTGTTCTTGCGGTCGCGGTAGGCGTACTGCTTCGAGTGATCGACAGCAGCCTTGGCGGCGCGGATGGTGTTCTTGCGACGGCCACGGAAGCCTTCGGCCTGCTTGAGGACTTTCTTATGCTTGGCGTGTGAAGTTACGCCGCGTTTTACACGTGCCATGATTGATTCTCCTTAAAGCAGCCGGGCCTTACAGGCCGTTCGGCAGATAATTCTTGATGACTTTCTTGCCGTCCGGTTCAGCCAGAACCATCGTGCCGCGAGCATCGCGAATGAACTTGTTGGAGCGCTTGATCATCCCATGGCGCTTGCCTGCGGCGGCAGCCAAAACTTTGCCGGTCGCAGTGATCTTGAACCGCTTTTTGGCAGCGGATTTGGTCTTCATCTTGGGCATTTTGCTCTCCTTGGATTATTGTGCGGATCAACAGACCGGTTGAAACGCAAGCATGCAAAACCGCCACGGCATGCCCTGCCGGGCGGTTTGGACGGCGCTCTATAGCCGGAGCACGGCTTTTGCGCAACTCCCCGGCGCTAGATTCAATAAAGGTTGAACAACACCGGAATGACGCCGGCCTCCTGCAGATACTCGGCAAATTCGAACAACGGCAAGGCGATGAAGAACACCAGCCCGTCCAGAAGCGTTGAATACATCTTTCCTGTCGAGATTTCGCGGGTATCACGGTCGTGAAACAGTCTTACGTCCGGGAAAAAGCGCGGAACTGTTTCCAGATAGGCTTGGTAATCAGCGCCAAAGGACTGGCCAAGGAATTTTTCTTCGCGGCGGATGACGATTTGGAAAGCGATGTAACACAGCAGGCCGAACACCACGCCAGCAGTGACAGCTCCAGACTGCAGTCCGACGCCTATGGCCGCAATCGTCGAGAAAAAATACAACGGGTTGCGCATGACCGAATAGGGTCCGTCGGTTATGACCGTGCTGGCCTTGTATCCGCCGATGTAAAGAATTGACCAAAGGCGGCCGACAATTCCGGTCCAGATCAGCCCGGCGCCTGCAAATTCTATTTGTTCGGCAACATGGGCGGATGTCCATGCGGGTTTGACCATCATGAAAATGCCGCCGATCAACAGGATTCCGATGAACAACCAAAGCCGGCGGTACCTTTGATAACGCGCCAGATCGCTCGATCTTTTCAGTTCAAATGCCGTTGGCGTCATGTTTTTTCCGGTCCTTCGGCCAATCCAGATATACGGCCAAGCCGCCCATAGCGGAAGAATCAAGCGAAATCGAGCCGCCATATGCGCGCAGGATATCGGCCGTAATGGCAAGGCCTAATCCTGTGCCCGCGCTGCTTTCGTCAAGCCTTTGCCCGCGCACCAGCGCCGTCGCCCGGTCTTTGGCATCGATGCCCATGCCATCGTCAGAAACGGTGATGCGCGTTGTGCCGGGTTTCTGCTCGGCGCTGATGACAACATGGCCTTTGGCATGTGCAATCGCATTATCGATCAGATTGCCGACCGCTTCGGCAAAATCGGTTGCATCAACGCGAATGATGGTGCCGGGCAAAACCCGGTTTTCAAGTGCGATCTGTTTTGCAGCGGCGACGGGCGTCACCACCTTGACCAGTTTGCCTGATAGTTCACCCGCATCAATGCGGGCCGAGCCGCGCCCGCCGGCGCGTGCCAGCGCCAGCTGGCGGTCGGTGCGCTGGCGGATGGCGCTTACCTGCTCGCCAAGCCGGGCCGCCCGCTCGCTATCGCCGGATTTTGCCAGCGTTTCGCTGATCTGGGTGAGTATGGTCAACGGCGTCTTCAAGCCATGCGCGAGATCCGATGCGCGGGCGCGGGCTCGCTCGACCGCGCCGCGTTCGGCCGCCAGAAGCGTATTGATTTCGGCGACAAGCGGCCGTACTTCGACCGGTCCATAATCGTCAATATGCGGCGCCAAACCCTGGCGTACGGCAACAACCGCCTTGCGGATGCGCTTGAGCGGCTGAAGGCCGACAAAGATTTGCAATCCCGACGCAAACGCCAGGAACACGCCTGTCAAACCCAGCATTTTGAGAAGTTCGCCGCGGAACTGTGCCGAGGCGGCTTCATATTCCGCCTGATCGGCCCCGACAGAAATCATCGCTTTGTGCGTCTTTCCGTTGCGTTCGAAGGACACCTCATTGTGCAACACCACAACATCGCCGCCGCCGGGACCTGCGGTATAAAAGAGCGCCGGATCGCCGCTGAGCGGCTCCAGGTGCTTCAGTTCCATATCCCAGAGCGAGCGCGAACGCTGCAGGCCGCCGCTCAGGCCTTCAACTTGCCAATAGCGGCCGCCCGCCGGAACCTGAAAACGCGGATCAGTCGGTTCGCGGCGCAGCGTCAGGCCGTTTGCATCCACAGCGATGCCGGCAGCGATTGTATCGGAGACCGCCAAAAGCTCACGCGAATAGGAACCGTTTACATAGGATTGAAACAAACTGCTCAGCGCCAGCCAGGTCAGGAAAAGTGCAATGCCCAGAAAAATCACCGCACCAGCAAACAAGCGGACGCCAAGCGATTTCGTCATTCTGCCTGTCCGGGAACATAGTAGCCGAAACCGCGCCGCGTCATGATGGTGTCAGCGCCCAGTTTCTTGCGCAGCCGCGCAATCATCGCCTCGACCGAATTGGCAGAAGAATCCTCGCCGCGGCCCTGCACATGCTGGGCGATTTCAGTAGCCGAAATGACGGAACCGGCACGGTGCAGAAATAATTGCACCGCCCGCGCCTCCAGCGGCGACAGGTCGAGCGGTTTACCGTCCAGAAATGCCTGAAGGCTGGATTCATCAAAACTGATACGGCCGTTGGACAGTAAATTTGTCCGGCGGGGCGCTGCGCGGCGCAAGAGCGCTTTCAGCCGGGCTAAAAGTTCTTCGGTGCGGAACGGTTTGGGCAGATAATCATCCGCGCCGGCGTCAAATCCATCCACCCGCTCCATCCAGCTGCCGCGCGCAGTCAGCACGATGACCGGTGTTTCCACGCCCTCCCGTCGCCAGCGCTTGAGGATGGTCAACCCGTCCAGCCCCGGAAGGCCGAGATCAAGTATGATGGCCGCGTGGCCGCCATCCGCGCCTGCCTCCCAAGCCTCCGGCCCGGTTTTCGCATGGTCCAGATCATATCCCGCAGCAGTGAGGGCTGCTATCACATGGTCGGCAATGGAAGAGTCATCTTCAGCGAGGAGTATTTTCATGATGCATCAAAACCCGAGAAAACCGCGAAAATGTCCGGTTTGGGCATCCATGGAGACCGAAACGACTTTACCATTACCGTCCACAACCTTGAACCTGTAATCGATCCGGGACCCCTTTTCGGTCAACCGCACCTGAATGATCCGGCCTGAATATTTCTTGCGAAGCAGGGATATGGCATTCGAAAGCGGAATGACTTTCCCGGACTGCACCGCATCGCGGGCCTTGTCCTGATCCTTGCCGCTGCCGGAACCCGAGTTCGACGAGCCATCATCATCATCGTCGTCGTCGCTGTCATCGCTGCCCGATCCGCTATTGTCTGATCCGCTGCCGGAATTGCTGCCCGATCCGCTGCCGCTTGAACCCGAGCCGGAATCTCCGCCGGAATCGCCGCCATCCTTGGCAAGGGCTGTTTCCGGGAAAGCCACGAATATCGCGGCCCCGCACAGCAGCGCCAGCAATTGCCTCCGGCCAATGGACACGTCCTCAGACATCGCTAACCTTTACGTCACCCAAACCCATATGTCCAAACAGATATGGGCGGCCAGCAGTTTTACCCACTGGCCGCCCAAGCGATCGCCGCTTGCGTTTGGCGGTATTGCAACAAGGCAGTTGGACGAGGGGGTTGTCTTTCCTGCCTTTGGCGACCGATTTCTCAAGCCGTTATTCAAGCACACTGGCTCTGACGGGAAGCTGACTGGTCTTGTCAGCAAACTGTCAGGTTCAGCGGTCGCCCGAACCCTGATCAGGTGTGCCATCATCATTGCCCGCTACATTGGAGATGGGAACGACATTGATATCGGCAATTGGCCCCGGATTGCGCCTGGCATCGCCGCCATGCGGCTTGGCGCGGATGACCTGCTGGCCGTTGATCATGACAACGCGGATTTCAAGCTGGCGGCCAAGCTGGTCGACCACGACATGTGTTCCGGCCTGCACCTTGGCCAGGCTGTCAGCAGAAAGCGTAATGGTTGCCGTCGGGCGGGTGCTGGATGAATCCGACTTTTTGCCTGACTTGTTCGAGTCATCGTTCGAATCGTCATTGGAATCATCGTTACCGTCATCCGACCCGCTTCCGGAATTGTCATCGTTCGAGTCGTCGCCGGAATTGCCGTTATCGTCATTCGAATCGTCGCCAGAGCCGCTTCCGGAATTGTCATCGCCCGATCGGCCGCCGGAATTGTCGTCATTGGAATCATCGGACCCGTTCTTGGCCATCGCAGGGGAATCGAACAGGAAAGGCGCGGCAAATGTGACGGTGGTCACGCCGAGCATGAGAGCCAGCAAGTGGCGTCGAAGCAGGGAAGTCATGGTGCGTCTCCTTCTTGAAGTCTGGTGAATCGCTCACCGATGGGAAGAAGGTCGCACATCAACGCTGACGGCCGGCTGACTGGAGTTGTCAGCCGGCCGTCAGAATTCAGAACAAAAAGCTAAGCAATTGTGCCGAAGGCGGCCTATTTCGGCGCTAGAACCATCATCATCTGGCGGCCTTCAAGCTTCGGTTCGGCTTCGACCTTGGCGATCAGGGCGGTTTCTTCGCGCACTTTGTCCAGCAATTTCATGCCCAGTTCCTGATGCGCCATCTCGCGGCCACGGAAGCGAAGCGTGATCTTGACCTTGTCGCCTTCCTCGAAAAACCGGTTCACAGCCCGCATCTTCACGTCATAATCATGGTCATCAATGCCCGGGCGCATCTTGATTTCCTTGATTTCGACGATCTTCTGCTTCTTGCGCGCTTCGGCGGCCTTCTTCTGCGTCTGGTATTTCAGGCGTCCAAGGTCAATGATCTTGCAAACCGGCGGTTCGGCATTTGGAACGATCTCGACCAGATCAAGGCCGGCTTCCTCGGCCATGGCCAGCGCGTCAAAGGTGTTGACGATGCCCACATTCTTGCCTTCGGCATCAATGAGCTGGATCTTGGGGACGCGAATATCGCGGTTGGATTTCGGGCCATCCTTGACGGCGACGGGCGGTGCTCTGAAGGGACGACGAATGGGCGTGGACTCCTGATGTTTTTCGGTGCGCGCAATGTGCGCGGGACGTGTGGCTTGTCAAGGGGCGCTGGACCAGTTGCCGGCCCAAAAGCCCGATTTAAAGGCCGTGCAGCTTTGCAATGGGCCTCAATCATGGCAGAAGCGCATCCAAGAGCATAATCCGGGACTTAGCGTTTGTCTGACCCCCAATTCCTGAATGTAGCCGAAGAGCAGATCGCTTTCCTCAAGCGCGAAGGTTCAGGCGCAGGCCTTGTATGGCTCGGCGGCTGGCGTTCGGATATGCATGGTTCCAAAGCAGAACATTTCGATGGGGTAGCACAAACGGCGGGATTTCCGTTTCTGCGGTTTGATTATTCCGGTCACGGCTTGTCCTCCGGCAATTGGCG
Source organism: Rhizobiaceae bacterium (assembly GCA_049696015.1). GTDB lineage: Bacteria > Pseudomonadota > Alphaproteobacteria > Rhizobiales > Rhizobiaceae > JANMEX01. The sequence goes on from JBAVTG010000155.1 coordinate 6,612, forward strand.
GGACGGCGCGATATCCAAATGGGTGGCAGAAAGCCTTGCCGTCTTCCGCCATGCCGCGCCCGCAGCTTGCATTCTGGTCGGCTCGTCCATGGGTGCATGGATCACGCTGAGGCTTTTGGCCGAATTGCAGAAGTCCGGCGAGGCAGACAGGATCAAGGGGCTGGTGCTTATTGCCCCGGCTCCGGATTTTGCCATGGATTTGATCGAGCCGAAACTGACAGATGCAGAGCGCCAAGCATTGGTCGCACAGGGCTGGTTTGAAGAGCAGTCCGACTATCTGCCGGAGCCGAACCGCTGGTCCAAAGCCTTTCTGGATGACGGACATGCCAACCGCGTCCTGTCAGGCATCATCAATACGCATTGCCCAGTGCATATTCTGCAAGGCATGAAGGACGAAGACGTGCCGCATGCGCATGCGCTTAAACTTGTGTCGCACTTGCCGTCTGATCAAGTCACCTTGACGCTGGTGCCGGACGGCGATCACCGCCTGTCGCGGCCGCAGGATTTGGCGTTGCTGGAAAAGACGGTCCTTGCCTTGCTGGCAAACGCCGGAGCCTGAAAGATGCGCCTTTCGGTCATTGCCGCAGCCCTTGTTGCCGCCATCGTCGGATTTGGCGGCACAATAGCTCTTGTGGTTTCCGCCGCGGTGGCCGTCGGCGCATCGCCGGACCAGATCGCCTCATGGGTCACGGCCATTTGCCTGGCCATGGTGGCCGAAACCGCCATCCTTTCATGGCGTCACAAAATGCCGATCATCACCGCCTGGTCCACACCCGGCGCAGCGCTTATCGCAGCAACAACCGGTTTTGATATCCATCAGGCCGTCGGAGCCTTCATCCTGACGGCAATTGCGCTCATCATCACCGGGCTTTTTTCACCACTGATGCGCCTTGTCTCAATGATCCCGTCATCAGTGTCTTCGGGTATGCTCGCCGGCATTCTCGCCGCCTTCGTCATCGCCGCAGCAAAAGCAGCGGGAACGGATCCGATGCTGATCCTGCCGCTGGCAGCAGCCTACTTCCTGCTGCGCCTGTGGAATCCGGCTCTGGCTGTATTGGGCGTTTTGATTGGCGGAATGGCGCTGGCCTATACAACTGGCCTGTCAACCGCCGCGCCCGATTTCGCCGTCACCGTACCCGTTTGGATCATGCCCGAGTTCACGCTCGGCGCCGCGCTCGGGCTGGCGCTGCCGCTTTATCTGGTGACAATGGCCAGCCAGAATCTGGCGGGTCTCGCCGTCCTGCGCGCCGCAGACTACCATCCGCCTGCAGGCGGGCTCATCGCCGTCACCGGCTTCTTTTCACTGCTATCGGCGCCATTCGGCGGGCATTCTACCAATTTGGCGGCGATTTCGGCGGCGATCTGCACGGGACCGGACGCCCATCCAGATCATGAAAAGCGCTGGCTGACCGGCCCCGCCTATGCGCTGACCTATCTGGTGTTGGCACTGGGCGGCGGCTGGTTCGTCGCCGTTTTGTCCGGTCTGCCCAAAAGCCTGATTGCGCTGGTAGCCGGGCTGGCGCTGATCGCGCCATTTGCCAACGCCTTTTCCATCGCGCTGGCAAAAGATGCCGAGCGGATCGCCGCTGGCGCCACCTTTGCCGTCACCGCCTCGGCGATCACCTTCTTCGGCATCGGCTCCGCCTTCTGGGGTCTTATCGCAGGTGTCGCCGTCCTGGCGCTTGATGGGATGAAAAGCGCCGCATTCAAGAGGTGAGCAGGTATTTTTGCGCATGTGCTTGAATCACCGTTTTTCCAATCCCATGTCCTAGCGAGCAGTCAAAAAGCTGCCTGAACGACCGAGTACCAGCGGATTGGCCGCTACGGGCGAGGGTCACCTGCATGAGGAACTTATGCACATGAACACGTCCACCATGATCCGTCCGGCTTGGACCCCGGCAACCGTTGCCCTGACCGTCGCAGGCTTCATGGTTTTCTGGCCGCTTGGCCTTGCCATGCTCGCTTATGTGATCTTCGGCGACCGCTTTGAAGGCTTCAAGCGCGATGCCAATGCCACTGTCGACGGCATGTTCAAATCCTGCCGCCGCTCGTCCAACGGCTTCAGCGCCACCGGCAATGTCGCCTTTGACGAATGGCGTTCAAAGGAAATCGAGCGCCTGAACGAGGAGCGCCGCAAGCTTGATGAACTGCGCGCGGAATTCGAAGAAGAGCTGCGCGAACTGCGCCGCGCCAAGGACCAGGAAGAATTTGACCGCTTCATGGCCAAGCGCGATGCGAACCGCAACACTGGCGTGACCAAACGCGGCAAGTCGGTTCCCGACACCAACATTGGCTGATCTTTCGATCAGACAATAAGCCAAGCGCCGATCCGCAAGGGTCGGCGTTTTCATTTTTCGACAAGATTCCGCGAATCGACTAGGTGTTGCCCATGGTCTTCGGCTTTTTGCGCACCGCATTGAAAAAAACACCTGCCGCGCCGGTTGAGCGCGAGCATCAGGTTGCCGGGCGCACGCTTATGTTGCGCGTGGTCGAGAACAGCCGCGCCTCACGTTTGACGCTGCGCATTGAAACCGGCGGGCGCGCACTCAAAATGACTGTGCCGCCCGGCATGGCTTCAAATGACGTCGAAAACTTCCTGTTCCGCCACCAAGGCTGGCTGGAGGCAAAGCTTGCCAAATATCCGGATAAGCCGAAACTCCGCCCCGGTGTCAAACTGCCGGTGCGCGGCGTGGCGCATCTGATTGTCCACGAGCCAGCCAAGCGCGGCTTTGTCGAGCAGGCGTCTGACGAAGACGGCCCGTACCTGATGGTGCATGGAGAGCGGGCTTCGCTGGGGCGGCGTTTGCAGGATTTTCTCAAGAAAGAAGCCAAACGCGATATCGAGGCGTTAGCGCTGCGCCTTGCTGCCGAGACCGGCAAACGCGCCAAGACCGTTCGCTTCAAGGATACCAAAAGCCGCTGGGGCTCGTGCACCTCGGACGGCAACCTTGCATTCTCCTGGCGCATCATGATGGCCCCAAAGCCTGTCATCGTCTATCTGGTGGCCCACGAAGTCGCGCATCTGACCGAAATGAACCACGGTCCAAAATTCTGGAAACTGTGCAAGCAATTGAGCACATCAGCCGGTGCCGATATGGACAAAGCCAAAGCCTGGCTCAAGCGCAACGGGCAGGCGCTGCAGGCGATCGAGTTCTAGTTCAATCTTGCATTTGAAATTGAATTACACTATTCTTTCACATGAAAGGATATCCACCATGTCCGCCGTCCTAAAATCCGTACCCGCTCCAACCGCCGAATCGGCGGTTCTCACCAAGGCGACATTCCGCGCTGCCGAGCGGCTCGGGCTGGCGGGAAATGCACTGGGAGCAGTCATTGGCCTGTCGGAGGCTTCGCTGTCGCGCATGCGCGCCGGGCGGCTGGCGCTGGAGCCGGGGTCGAAGCCGTATGAGTTGGCACTGTTGTTTGTGCGGCTGTTTCGTTCGCTTGATGCGATTGCCGGCGGCGATGAGACTGTCGCGCGCGGCTGGCTTTCCAATGACAACCGGGCGCTCGGCGGAAGTCCACTTACAAAAATCCGTACAATTTCCGGCCTGATGGATACGCTTGCATACCTGGACGCTCGGCGCGCCCTTGTCTGAAGCGCTTGTCGGCACGCCATACAGCGGCGACGTCTGGCGGCTTGTGGAAGCACAACACCGCGTCTCGACGTTAAAACTGGTGGATTCGCTCGACGAGCAGATGCTGCTCGAAGCCATGCTGGATGAAACCAAGCCGGCGCTGCCGCCGGAATGCGCCGGGCTTGATTATCTCTTGGCCGCGCCATTCCGCTATGCGCCTTATCCTTATGGGTCGCGCTTCCGCCGCGCCGGCAAGACCGACGGCGTCTTCTACGCGTCCGAAAAGGTGGAGACCGCAGTGGCGGAACTGGCATTTTACCGGTTGTTATTTTTCGCCGAGTCGCCAGCAACGCCGTTTCCTGATCAGCCGACAGATTTCAGCGCCTTTTCTGTTTCAATCAAGACCGCGTCTGCGTTGGATTTGAGCAAGCCGGAAAATGACAATCCGGCCCTCAGAAGCCTGACCGATTATGCGCCATGCCAGGCTTTGGCGGACAGGGCGCGAGCAGCTGGTCTCGAGGCCATCCGCGCCATTTCGGTGCGCGATCCGGCCAAGGGTTACAATCTGGTAGTACTGACGCCACGCGCCTTTGCATCAAAGAAGCCAAAATCCTGGGCGACGTGGCGGATCAAGGTGGGTCCGCATGGCGTGTCCGCCCTGTGCGACTATCCGGCGGCCCGGATGTCCTTTAACCACGACACGTTCGCTGCCGATCC
>JBAVTG010000156.1:0-26800 GCA_049696015.1 Rhizobiaceae bacterium
AACGATTTGGCAAGGTTGACGGCGTCCTGACCGGTCAGACTGTCAGCCACCAGCAGGATTTCATGCGGGTTGGAGCGGGCCTTGATCTCGGCCATCTCCGCCATCAGCGGTTCGTCAATGTGGGTGCGCCCGGCGGTATCTAGAATGATGATATCGAACGAGCCGAGTCTTGCTGCCTGCACGGCGCGGGCGGCAATATCGACAGGGGTTTGGCCCGCGATGATCGGCAGCGTCGCAACGCCTGTCTGCTCGCCAAGTTGGCGCAGCTGCTCTTGCGCTGCCGGGCGGCGCGTGTCGAGCGAGGCCATCAACACCTTCTTGCGCTGGCGCTCGGTGAGACGCTTGGCAAGCTTGGCCGAGGTGGTGGTTTTGCCAGAGCCCTGCAGGCCGACCATCATGATGACGACCGGCGCGGGGGCGTTCAGATCGACGCCCTGGCTGTCGGAGCCGAGCAATTCGACCAGCTCGTCATGGACAATCTTGACGACCATCTGGCCGGGCTTGATAGACTTCAGAATTTCCGCGCCAACGGCCTTGGCCCGCACCTTGTCGGTGAAGGAACGCACGACATCCAGCGCCACGTCCGCCTCGATCAGCGCCCGTCGCACTTCGCGCATGGCGGCCGATACATCGGCCTCCGAAAGCGCACCGCGGCCGGTGAGGCTATTCAGGATCGTGCCAAGCCGTTCCTGCAAGGATTCAAACATAAACTTTCCTCTTAAGATCCAACCGCAATCCGCCTTGACGGCCAACTGGAGCGATTTTCTGCGCTTCCGGTGCTCCCGTACTTGAGTACGCTCCGCTCCGGTTCTCGAAAATCACCCCATTCGACTCGTCAAGCCGAATTTTGAGCTGGAACCTATGTCTTCGGACTGATTTGCCCGGAAGTGGCGCCAGATTTGCGAAAAGCAAAGACCAAAGCAAAACGACATCCGGGGGCGCCTCGCGCTGCCGGATGTTGCCCTCCCGGATCGGTTTCCTGTTACGGAACGTCCGGGGCGGATGCTCGAAGACCAAACTCTTCGCTGAATTTGCGCGGGATAAACAGGAATGTGACTTGCTTGTCAAGTTTTTGCCATGACCTTGAGGCATCTGCGCGCTATAGGACCGATGACAAAGTGCCAAAGAACCGGCATTTTGCGACGGGGGCAGCGAATCACCCGATTTGGAGAACACACCATGGCGCGTCGGCGCATTTTCATTCTGGCGGCTTCTGCCGCATTTGCATTGGCCGGCGTTTCGGCTGCTTCGGCTGCATCCTGCGGCAATACCGGCGGCGGCTATGAAGCCTGGAAGGCCGAATTCGCTGCTGAGAACGGCCTGAGCGGCGCAGCCCTGAAGGCGTTCAATTCAACATCTTATGCATCCAAGACCATCGCTGCAGACCGCAACCAGAAGAGCTTCAAGCTTTCTTTTGAGCAGTTCATGGCCAAGCGCGGCGGCAATACCATCATTGCCAAGGGCAAGGGCATCAAGAAAGCCAACGCGGCGCTCTTTGCCTCACTGGAAAAGCGCTACGGCGTTCCTGCCGGACCGCTGATTGCGATCTGGGGCATGGAAACCGGGTTTGGCGCTTATCTGGGCAACCAGAACACGCTTTCGGCTGTTGCAACGCTGGCCTATGACTGCCGCCGTTCGGCCTATTTCACTGAACAGCTGAATGCCGCACTGAAGCTTGTGCAGAACGGCACGATTTCTGGTTCGTCCATTGGCGCGATGCACGGCGAAATCGGCCAGACCCAGTTCCTGCCGCTCAACGTGTTGCGCTACGGCGCTGACGGCGACGGCAATGGCCGCATCGACATGGTCCGCTCCAAGGCAGACGCTCTTGCTTCCACCGCCAAGTTCCTGGCCGGCCATGGCTGGTCGCGCGGCGGCGGCTACCAGCCGGGTGAAGGAAATTACGGCGCGATCCAGGGCTGGAACGCAGCTGGCGTCTACCAGAAAGCCATTGCCAAGATCGGCGCGGCGATTGATGGCGGCTAAGTCTTCGCGCCAATTTGACGATTGGGGCCGGCATTGGCCGGCCTTTTTCATTTACGGAAACTCGGCGCAGCTGTCGGCGACTGTCTCCTGCTCGGATGATTTGATCTGTCCGCCCTCGAAGGCGAAGACTTCGCGCGTCAGGCTCTCATTGTCGGGGAATTTGTAACAGACAATGGCTGTCATCAGCCCGCCTTCGTCTTTTTCGATGCCGTGGCGGATGGCGGAGCCCTTCATCGCGTCCGCCCATTCATCAAGACTGGCGACAAACTCGGCTTTGCTTTGTTCGATATCCAGATCGCCAAGTGTGATTTTAGCATTCTCGGCCAAGAGGCCGGTGATGGCTGTGCGATCGACTGCGCCAAGCGCGGTATACCAGCGGTCGAGCACGGCTTTCTCCGCGTCGCCAGCAAGGGCGATACCCGACCAAAAAAGACCGAAACATGACAGGATCAAACGAGCGCGCACGGGCATTCCTTTCAGGGACGGACGAAATCGCCGGTTTCCGGGTTCATCACCCACAATTCGCCAGTGGAAATATCAAACCAAGCGCCATGTAGCGAGAGGCGACCTTTGCTTTCCAGAATGTTCACACACGGGAATGTCCGCAGGTTCTGCAGCGCAAAGCGGATTGAAACGCGCTCCATTGCCCGCTGACGCTCGCTGGCCGTCAACAGCGTGTTCGCAGCGATCAAGTCTGCGGCCGGCTGGACGAGTTTCATCCAATTGCCAATGAAATCGCCGGGCGAAAGTGGTTCAAAGTCCTGGTTGAGCGAGGCGGCAATGCCGCCACAGCGGCCGTGGCCGAGCACGACAATGCTGGTCACTTTCAGGCTCTGGACGGCAAACTCCAACGCTGCCGAGGTGCCATGATACTCGCCGTCCGGTTTGTACGGCGGCACAAGATTGGCGACATTGCGCACGACAAACAATTCGCCCGGACCGCAATCGAATATGGTTTCGGGCGCGGCGCGGGAATCGCAACAAGCGATAACCATGGTTTTTGGCTTCTGGCCGGTCTCGGCCAGTGTGCGGTAGCGGCTAAGGTCATGGGCATAGCGGCCATTGATAAAGGCGCGGTAGCCGTCGAGAAGGCGTTCAGGGAAATGGACCATAACCTTTCGATTAGCGGCAAAATCCGGTCAGATCAATTGCTGCAGCCGCATCATCCGGAAATCAGATTCCGCAGCTTGCACCTCATAAGCGAGCGCTGTTTCGCAAGCGCCGCCCCAATGCGATATCCGGACTTTGCCATTGGCCTCCTCTTGCCGGCGAAGCCTTGCGATGATTGAATTTGCCGCGTCTTCTGTTCCGTCGAAGTTCCTGTTGTCGCACGCGGGCGCGGGTGGCCTGACTGGCCGGTGCCAGACTGGACGCACAGGCGCACTGACCAGCCGGACCTGAGCTGACAACAAGCGTTCAGATTTCCGCCAGGAACGCTTCTGACCTATCGCCGCAAATGTCCGAGAGGTGGACCATGCACATCGAAGAACTCACAAAGGCGGCCAGTCTTCAGTTCCTGGCTGAACGCCGCTTTGGAAGGCTTGCTTGCGTCAGCGGCGCGCAGCCTTACGTCACACCGTTCAACTTCGCCTGCCACGACCATTACATCTACAGCTTTTCCCCTGCAGGGCAGAAAATTGAATGGCTGCGCGCCAACCCGCTGGTCTGTGTCGAAGCGGATGAAATCGTCAACCCCTGGAAATGGACGAGCGTCATAGTCTTCGGGCGGTATGAAGAACTTGTCAAAGGAGGCGAGACAGAAGCAAGCCGGGTGCTTGCCCACAAATTGCTGCAGCAGCGTGATTTGTGGTGGGAGCCAGGCTACGCAAAGCCAATCCAGCCCCGCGCGACACGACCGTTCGAGCCAGTCTATTTTCGCCTGTCAATTGATCAAATCAGCGGCCGCAGGGGTGTCCAGGAGTAGAAATCCCTGGTTTGTCCGCTTTGCTTTCGGCCCACTTCCGGACTAATCGAAAATCAGGCATGGATGGCTATGGGCAAGTTGAAACTGTCATATGTTAAACGGCCGGGATAAGGTCTTGCTTCGCCGTTGGCAAATCGTCCGGCGATCAGCATCATCACGCAGGCATCGAGAAAGTCATCGGCATGGGCCCCGCGTGGAACAGGCTGGCAAAGGAAGTCCGGATCGAAGCCCTTTGAAGCCAGAAATTCACGCCGCTCGGCAATGCCGTCTGGATTGGCCTTGCCCTTGGTCTTTTTCGGCAATGCCATGGGTTCACCGCCATTGAGGATGGTGAAGGCGAATTCCGGGTGGGACTCGAAAATGCGGGACTGCGCCTTTGGATTTGCCCGCAAAAAGATGTCGATCTCGCGGATCTTCGGGAACAGGTTGAAGGCTTGTATCGAAATCTTGCGCGGCGGATCGGACGTCGCAAGCGCAATGGCGCTTGCCCGCTTATGCGCCGCTATCATTTGCTCCATGCCGGAAAGCGGCTCGCATTGCGCATAAACGGCTGCGCGGGATGGCACCGAAAACACGCTTGACTGGCGTTGCTTCAGCAATGGGCGCACCGCCTTTTCCGGCCCGCGCCCGCCGCCCTTGACGAAATCTGGAAGGCCGATCGGCATGTCCACCGCGATGATGGCATCTGGCGGCAAGTTCAATACCAATGAAGCAAAATCGGCGAAGACCGCCGCCTGCGGATCGCCGCCGGACGCGCTTTGCCACGTGGCCACCCAGCCGCCCTTGCAGCCATCAACGCCGCAGAGCGTTTTCACGCTTTGGCGCGCTTGACCGGCCGGAACAGTCTGCGCGTCTGCACCATGGCCATCGGGTGGGTGAGGGAAGAGGCGTTGGCGGCCAATTGCAATTCGTCCGCCCTGGACTTTGCAGCGCTTGCCATGATTTCAAAGACGGACGATGTCGCCCGCGTCGCGGCGGTTTCTGCCGTTTCGCCTTTCAGGATCCGGCCCAGAAACAGAGCTGACGTCAAATCACCCAGCCCGTTTGAGGGCCCGTCAAGCAGTCGATGTTCGATCAACATGGTCGAATTTTTCTCGACCAGAAGATTGCCCGCCGACCCTGCCATCATGGCATGTGCCGAGGTGACAAGCGCAGTGGGCGCCGCAAATGTGAGCGCCGCGTCTGCCAGCGCATTGTTGTCTGGCAAAGGCTTTCCGGCCAGCCATTCCAGCTCAAACCGGTTGGGCGTGATGACATCAGCCAGAGGCAGCAAATGCTCGCGGATCGCGCCGGCGGTCGCCTCCGGCACATAAAGCCCGGCGGCATCGCCGATGACCGGGTCGCATAGGTAGCGCGCTTGCGGGTGCTTTGCTTTCAACGCTCTTATCAGATTTGCGACTGGCTCGATTTGAGCAGGGGAGCCGAAATAGCCGGTGAGGATTGCGCCCGTCTCCTCAAGAAACGGCGAAGCTGCAAGCTCCTCAACAAGGTTCGCAAACGCCACGTCGTCGGGCACGATACGGGTGGCGCGGCCATGGCCGGGGTGCCAGGGCAGGGTGACTGTGGGCACAGACCAAACCGCAAACCCCAATTGCTCGAGCGCAAAGACGCTCGCGCGGTTGCCGACCGCGCCGCGCACGACATGGCTGGAGATTGAAATGATGGAAGGCAGCGTGGTTTTGGTCATGACGGCAAGGATGCCCCGAACCAGACGATGATCGCCAAAAGCAAGAACACGGTGATCAAGAGCCCGAGCCCGCGCCCGATCCGCGTTCCCCAGACCTCAATCGGGTCGTCACTCTTGATCGGCGCACCCGCGCCGAATTGCGCGCCATCTGCCTCTTTTTCCACGCGCAATAAGGCCGCGCGCGCGTTTTTTTGCTGATCGGTTTCCATGGCCGGGATTGGACCATGATTCGAACCGCTTCGCCAGCGCGGCGTTGCCGAAACGATTTGTGACATTTGCCATTTTCCTGTCACTGGTTTTCGCGATAGGGTGATTATCAAGTCGTGACGGTCACGGCCTAGCCAGTTCAATCGGGGGACGTGTCATCATGACAGCCATCACTTTACCGCGGGGCGTCCGCGCCGCCTTCACCGCGCTCATCCTGTTTGCCGCTTCAGTTGTGTTGTCAGGCTGCGGGTTCAACACGATCCCGACGGCTGAAGAACAGGCGAAGGCCGCGTGGAGCGAAGTGCTCAACCAATATCAGCGCCGGGCAGACCTGATCCCGAACCTTGTGGAGACCGTCAAAGGATTCGCGACGCAGGAAAAGGATGTTTTGGTTGAAGTTGTCGAAGCTCGCGCCAAGGCAACTCAAGTGCAAATCCCGTCAGACATTCTGTCCAATCCGGAAGCCTTCAAGACGTTTCAGGAAAACCAATCTGCAATCACCGGTTCGCTTGGCCGGCTGCTGGCCGTTGCCGAAGCCTATCCGGATCTGAAATCCAACCAGAACTTTCTGGCGCTGCAATCGCAGCTCGAAGGCACCGAAAACCGGATCGCGGTGGCAAGACGCGACTACATTGAGGCGGTTCGGGTTTACAACACCTCACTGAAGACGCTGCCAAGCGCAATCTGGGCATATCTCTGGTGGACCGGCAACAAGGCCTATGAAACTTTCACTGTTGCGGAAGACAAGATGGCTGTTCCTGCGGTCAAGTTCTGACCTGACAGCAGATCACCATGGGCAACGCCTTGGCAAAAACAGCAATTGGAATCCGGACCCTTTTGGTCCGGATCGCAGCTGTCATGCTGGTCTTGTGCTTTTCCGGCGCTGCGCTGGCGCTGGACATACCGGCGCTGTCCGGGCGGATTGTTGATCTGGCAGATTTGCTCGATCCGGCCCAGGAGGCAGCGCTCAATGGCGAACTGGAGGCGTTCGAAAAGAAATCCTCCGATCAGGTGGTGATCCTCACTGTCCCGGCTTTGGACGGGGAAGTGCTGGAGGACTTTGCCAACCGCACGTTCCGCGCCTGGGCGCTTGGCCAAAGCCAGGAAGACAATGGTGTTTTGCTGTTGGTCGCGCGCGATGACCGCAAATTGCGCATTGAGGTGGGTTACGGCCTGGAAGGCATGCTCACGGACGCGCTGTCGTCGCTGATCATCCGCGAAACCATCGTGCCGCGTTTCCGCGAAGGCGATTTTTCCACAGGCATCAAAAATGGCGTCACCGATATACTCACTGTTCTGACTGGCGATGGCGCGGAGCTCGAAGCGCGGGCGCGGCGCAATTTGGACACACCTGAATCGGTTGATTGGATTTTTCTTGTCTTCATCACCATTTTCGTCGGCATTTTTCTGGCCGCCTTTATCGTTCCAGTTTTGGTCCGCCTGTTCGGTGAGAAGATAGGTCCGCACAAATACCGCTGGCACGGTATGACTGTGGATACGACACCGGGCCGCTCATCGGGCAGTTCTTCATCAGGAGGCTGGTCCTCCGGCGGCGGTTCGTCCGGCGGCGGATTTTCCGGCGGCGGCGGTTCGTCCGGCGGCGGCGGCTCTTCGGGAGGCTGGTGATGAGATTGATGCACGAGAACGACCACCGTGCCGTTTCTGCCGCCATTCGAAACGCGGAAAAGCACACCGACGGCGAAATCTATGCCGTTATCGCCCGCCGGTCGGATGATTATTTTGCGCCTGCCGCATTTGCCGTGTCATTGGCCGCGGTTTTTTCGGGCTTTGCGCTGGCCGTTGCATTGCATTTCTATTGGGTTCCCGTTGATGCATTCAGGTTCATGACTGCATTTGCCCTCGCTTATGGTGCTGCGCTGATCGTGCTGTTGCTTTTCCCGCGCCTGTGCATCCGCCTCGTGCCGCGCCAGATCGCGCATGGGCGTGCGCACATGAGTGCCGCCAGCCAGTTTCTTGCCCGCAACATCCATGCCACCAAAGCACGCACCGGCGTGCTGCTGTTTGTCTCGGTCGACGAACATTATGCCGAAGTAATTGCTGACGAGGCGATCAACGACAAAGTCGAACAGGCTCAATGGGACCGCATAGTCGGCATGTTGATCGACAGCGCACGCCGCCGTGCTTACGCCAACGGCTTTCTTGATGCGATCGAAGCGTCCGGCGCGTTGCTTGCGGCACATTTCCCGAAATCGGCGATCGACACCAATGAACTGGACGACCATGTGGTTGAGCTGTGAGCCGCTTGCCCTGGCACACTTATTGGTGACAGTATCGCGGCAGGGGATGGGGCCAGATTCGCCCTGAGGGAGATCATCATGGCGGAACTTGGCAGGCCGGGCATTCCAAAGCGCGGGATCTACGGTTGGATGATGTTCGACTGGGCGGCGCAGCCGTTTTTCACGGTCGTCACCACGTTCATTTTCGGACCCTATTTTGTGGCGCATTTTGCCGGAGATGCGGCCACCGGCCAGGCGCTCTGGGGCTATGCGGCGGCATTTTCCGGCATTCTGATTGCCATACTGTCGCCGGTCCTCGGCTCTATTGCCGACCAGACTGGCCCGCGCAAGCCGTGGATCGGGGTTTTCGCCATCCTGCAGATCATCGGTTGCTTCATGCTCTGGTATGCTGCCCCCGGCGCCAACCCTTACATGATCCTAGCCTTCTTCATCATGGCGACGCTGGCGGCGGAATTTTCGATCGTCTTCAACGATTCGATGATGCCGCGCCTCGTCACCAAGGCGCAGATCGGCCGTGTGTCCAACATCGCCTGGGCGCTCGGCTATCTCGGCGGCATGATCTGCCTGATTTTCGTACTGGCGACGATGGCGGCTTCGACCGAGACCGGCAAGACCATCGTCGGCCTGTCGCCAATCTTCGGGCTCGATCCGGCAAACTTTGAGGGTGACCGCGCCGTCGGCCCGCTTGCTGCCATCTGGTATGCCATTTTCATTCTGCCGATGTTCTTGTTGACCCCGGATCCGGACGACGGCGGGCGCAAGGCGCTTGGACAGGCTGTGAGCCTCGGACTTGCAGAGCTCAAGGAAACCATAAGGGAAGTACGGCAGAAGGCCGGGGTTTTCCGCTTCCTTGTCGCGCGCATGATCTATCAGGACGGCGTCAACGGCCTGATCATTCTGGGCGGCACGTTTGCTGCCGCCATGTTTGGCTGGAAGATCACAGAGATCGGCATATTCGGCATTCTGCTGAACGTGGCGGCGATCATCGGCAATCTGACGGCCAGCGTCATCGATACGCGCCTTGGCTCCAAGCGCGTGGTCATCATGGCGCTGTTTTTGTTGATCATCGCTACGATCGGGATCGTCTCGACCGGCCCGACCTATACGCTCTTCGGCGCATTGACGTTTGCGGCAGAAGGCCCCGGCGGCCTGTTCGATACGCCTGCGGAAAAAGCCTATATTCTCTATGGTCTGCTCATCGGCCTGTCGCTTGGCCCTGTGCAGGCCTCCTCGCGCTCTTATATGGCCCGCTCGGTGACCACCCATGAGGCAGGCCGCTATTTCGGCCTCTATGCACTGTCCGGCCGCGCCACCTCGTTTCTCGCGCCATTCACGGTCGCAACGGTCACGGCTGTTTCGGGCTCTGCCCGCCTTGGCATGGCCATGCTGATGATCTTTTTCATCGCCGGTCTGGTGATCTTGTGGAAGACGCCCTATCCGGCCGCGATAGTTGAGGACTAGGTTTGCCTTCAATCCGGCCGGTGCCGGTATACAAGGCATGCATCGCCATCCGGGGTCAGCGCGCCGGGATCGACCGCCGCACCGAGTCGTTCGGCCAGTTTTATCGAGCGGTGATTGTCGGGGGCGATGTAGCTCACCAGTGTGTCCATGGCGAGTTTTTCAAAGGCAAAGCGCCGCGCCAGCAGTGCGGCCTCGTGGGCAAGTCCGCGCCCTTCGAACGCGTCAAACAGCAGCCAGCCAAGCTCGGGTTCGGGAAAATTATCCGGTCTGTTGATGGCAACCTGTCCGGCAAACATGCCGGTTTTCAGATCGTCGACCGCCCAGGAGCCATAGCCGAGCAATCCCCATTGCCCGGCATCATAGCCTAGCCAGCGCCAGACCGTGGCGCGCGATTGCCGGCCGCCGATATGGGCAGCGCGGCTGCCTTGATAGAGCGCTGCGATGGCGTCGATGTCGCTTGCCCTGTGCGGGCGCAAGATGACGCGCTCGCCGACGATGACCGGGGCAGTCAGATGCAGCGGCGGCGCGGCCATGTGCCTTTCCCCGCCATTAGAGCGTGATGTTGTTGACTGGAATCATTGTATCGGGTTCTTTCGCGCCAATACCGGCGAAAACTCCCTCGGACGCATTTCAATGCGACCATCGGGACTTTCCTTGGCCTTGCCGCAAAATCCCTCCGATACAATTGCTTCCATTCAAAAACATCCCGCTCTCATCGTTCAAGCCAAAGCTGCTTCAAGCGATACGTTGATTGCGCCAAGCGCCTTGGAGACCGGGCATTCGGCTTTGGCCTTGGCTGCCAATTCCTGAAATTTGGCATCGTCTATGCCGGGCACGGTGCCGGTGAGTTTGAGCGCCGAGCCGGTAATGCCGTTGCCGGGCACCAGTTCAACCGTCGCGGTGGCGTCAAGCTTGGTTGCGGGTGTGCCGTTCTCCGCCAGAAAGTGCGAGAGCTGCATGGCAAAGCAGCCGGCATGGGCGGCGGCCAGCAACTCTTCCGGATTGGTGGCCGACTTGCCGCTTTCGTCGACAAACCGCGCGTTGAACGAATAGGGATTGGCAGACAGGGCGCCGCTTTGGGCAGTAATCGAGCCATTGCCGGATTTCAAATCACCGGACCAGAGCGCAGTGGCGTGACGTTTCATGGAGTCGTCCTTTCAAGGGTCAAGGCCTTGCGGATCAACGACCCGCAAGCAGAACATGGCATTTTGCACGAGGGCGTCAACTGTCCAGAAAATGCAAACACGGCGAACTCACTGCATTGTGTGGAGGCTTTGATTTCCACAACCGGTCAAATTTCCCTATAACATGCTCAATTCATTGGAGACTGACATGTTGAAATCCGCCACAGCTGCCGCGCTTTTGCTGACTGTTCTTTTGCCTGCCACGGCCGCGCAAGCCGAAACTGCCGTGTTCGCAGGCGGCTGCTTCTGGTGCGTGGAAAGCGACATGGATAGCGTCAAAGGTGTCACCTCTACCGTTTCCGGTTACGCTGGCGGCACCATCGACAATCCAACTTATGATAACCACGAAGGCTACACCGAGGCGCTGAAGGTCGAGTTTGACCCGGCGGCGACATCATATGAAGAGCTGATCTCGATTTTCCTGCGCACCATTGATGTGACGGACAGCGGTGGCCAGTTCTGTGACCGCGGTCCGTCCTATGTCTCAGCAATTTTCCCGATGGATGCGGCGCAGAAAGCGGCTGCGGAAAAGGCGGTTTCGGAGGCCGAGAAATCCCTTGGCCAGAAGATCGTGACCCCGATCATCGGCTTCACAACCTTTGGCAATGCCGAGGACTATCACCAGAACTATTACAAGGGCGACAATCGCGTTGTCACCCGCTTTGGCATCATCAAGCAGTCGGAAGCCTACAAGCGCTACCGCAAGGGCTGCGGGCGCGATGCACGTGTCAAGGAAGTTTGGGGAAGCCAGGCTTATCAAGGCGTCGCCGCACATTGATGGTTGAAATTTCCCCATAATATTCATATGTTTCTATATGTAATGTTGAAGAGGGAATTCCGACATGGCTGCCACCGACTGGAAATCATTTACTGACCAAACCAACAAGCGCATGGGCGAAATGCGCAAAGCCTATCCGGCTGTTGCAAAAGGCTTTGCCGAACTTGCCAATGCAGCAATTGCTCCGGGCGCGCTTGATTCGAAAACAAAGGAACTGATTGCCCTCGCCATTGGTGTTGCCATGCGCTGCGATGGTTGCCTGGCTTTTCACACCAAAGCTGCCGCCAAATTCGGCGCGACACGTGAGGAAGTCGCCGATGCGCTTGGCGTTGCCGTCTACATGGGCGGCGGTCCGGCAGCGATCTATGCCGCCGAGGCAATGTCCGCTTGGGACGAGCTGACCGCTAAATAGCCTCGCCCTTCAGCAGCTTCGGCGCGCCGGGAACAATGCCGGACGCCTGCTGGATGAAAAAGTCCTTGAGGCGCGGCATCCGGTCGACCAGGCCAAGGCCGACGTCGCGGATCAGCCGCAACGGGGCGATGTCGTTGGAGAACAGCCTGTTGAGCACGTCGGTGGTCATGCCGGTGCGAACCGTGTCGAAACGCCGCCATTGCTGGTAGCGTTCCAGAACGTCGAGCTGGCCGAAATCCTGACCAAGCCGAACCGCATCGACAATTGTTTCGGCAAGCGCTGCAACATCGCGGAAGCCAAGGTTGAGACCTTGGCCCGAAATCGGGTGGATGCCGTGGGCTGCATCGCCGATCAGCGCCAGGCGCGGCTTGACGAAATCGCGCGCCAGGGTGAGGCCAAGCGGGAAGGCTTTGGGTTTTGAATCGACTTTGATTTCGCCAAGCTTGTGGCCAAAGCGGCGCTCCAGCTCTGCTTCGAACACCAGCGGATCGGAAGCAACCAGACGGTCAGCTTCTGCCGTCCGTTCGGTCCAGACCAGCGAAGAGCGATTGCCTTTGAGCGGCAAAATGGCGAAGGGGCCGCCGGGCATGAAATGCTCCTCGGCGCGGCCATTGTGCGGACGCTCATGGGCCACTTCAACGACGATGCCGGACTGGCCATAGTCAAAATGCACCACTTTGATGCCGGCCATGGCGCGCAGTCTGGATTTCACACCGTCGGCGGCGACCAGCAGTCTGGCGCTGACCTGATCGCCGTTGGCCAGTGTTACAGTCATTGAAGCAGGTTCCGGCCGAATTGCGCTTGCTGCCATGCCGTCGGTTACGGAAACGCCAATTTCGGCGGCTTTGCGGCGCAGCGCCCGGTTCATGGCGACGTTCGGGACCATGTAGGCAAAGGGTTCTCCCGCCTCGCGGTCGCCTTCGAAGGTCAGGAAGACAGGACGGACAGGATCATTGGCGCGAGAATCCGTGACGATCATGTCGCCCATGACCTGTGCTTCCGGCTCGATAACTTCCCAGACGCCGAGCTGGCGCAGCATGCGCACGGCAGCGGCGGCAATGGCGGAAGAGCGGCTGTCTTTTTCCCAGACGCCGGGCGGGGCGGCGTCCACCACCTTGACCGTCAGGTGCGGCGCGGCGGTTTTGATCGCCACAGCGCATGATATGCCGACATAGCCGGCGCCGGCAATCAAGATATCCACGTTGGTCTCACGCATGCGATACTGCCCGTTGTTGCGGCTGCCTTGACTTGGATTGCCTGCGCAGGTCAACGTTTTCACGCAAACACCAAGGGGCTCTGCCATGTCAAAAGCGCTTGAGGAACTTTTGTCCATTCTCGACCTTGAACCTTTGGAACACAATCTGTTTCGTGGTCGCAGCCCGCGCACAGGCTGGCAGCGCGTGTTTGGCGGGCAGGTGATCGGGCAGGCGCTGGTTGCAGCGCAGCGCACCGTCGAGCCGGACCGGCATGTGCATTCGCTGCACTGCTATTTCATGCGGCCCGGCGATCCGGCGATCCCGATCATCTATGAGGTGGACCGGATCCGCGACGGCGGCTCGTTCACCACGCGCCGTGTGGTGGCAATCCAGCATGGCCATGCGATTTTTGCGCTTTCGGCGTCGTTTCAGGCAGATGAAGAAGGGCTGGAGCACCAGATCCCGGCCAAACCTGGCTTTGCCGGGCCGGACGGGCTGATCAGCGACAAGGAGTTTGGCGAAACCTATTCGCACCTCGCGCCGGACCCTATCCGCGGCTATTTCGAGCGTGAACGCCCGGTGGAAATGCGGCCGACTTCGATCAAGCACTACATCTCCCGCGAAGCCTTGCCGCCGGAGCAGAATATCTGGATGCGGGTGACAGGTACCGTGCCGGACAACAGGGCGCTGCAGGCGGCCATTCTGGCCTATATTTCAGATATGACGCTGCTTGATGGTTCGCTTTATCCGCACGGCCGGTCTGTCTTCGACACTGAAATACAGGCTGCAAGCCTTGATCACGCCATGTGGTTCCACCGTCCGAACCGGCTTGATGACTGGCTGCTGTATCAACAGGACAGCCCCAATGCCTCCGGCGGGCGCGGATACAATCGCGGCGCGTTTTACACCAGGGGCGGCGAACTGGTGGCATCGGTGGCGCAGGAAGGTCTCATCCGGTTGCGCAAGGCATCGCCTAAAAAATAGGCATAAATGATAAATTGCCTACTATATACGCAATGGCCATTCACTTTCTGTTAACCAGCGCAATGTGCGGAACGAATTAAAGTGAACAAATTCATATTGTTAGGCCTGTAATTCGAATCTGGCACGGTCCTTGAATTCCAATCTGTGTTGCAGCGCACGCTTGTGCCTTGTGGCCGTCAAATCACCGTTTCCGGTTTTGGCGCTTGTGTTCATTAAGATCAGGGGGCCAAAGCCTTATGAAAATCGTGATGGCAGTCATCAAGCCATTCAAGCTGGACGAGGTGCGTGAAGCCCTTACCGCTATTGGCATTCAAGGCCTCACCGTAACCGAAGTGAAGGGTTACGGCCGGCAAAAGGGGCATACGGAGATTTACCGCGGCGCTGAATATGCCGTGTCTTTCCTGCCCAAGCTCAAGATCGAAATGGCTGTGTCCACTGACATGGTCGACAAGGCCATCGAGGCGATCACCGGCGCGGCCAAGACCGGCCAGATCGGCGACGGCAAGATCTTCGTTTATCCGCTCGAACATGCCGTGCGTATCCGCACCGGCGAGAAAGACAATGAGGCGCTTTGAGCGGCTCGAACGGTTTTTGCAAAGGAATATGAACCCATGACCAAGAATTTTCTCAAGGCAGGTGCGGCAGGAGGGTTAATCGCTCTTTTGTTCGCCTATCCTGCGCTGGCGCAGGACGCCGCCGTTGCAGCAGCACCTGCGGCTGAAGCTGCTGCCCCTGTCGCTGACAAGGGCGATACCGCCTGGATGCTGATTTCAACCATCCTTGTCATCCTCATGACCATCCCGGGTCTTGCCCTGTTCTATGGCGGCCTGGTGCGCGCCAAGAACATGCTGTCCATCCTGATGCAGGTTCTGGCCGGTTTCTCGATGATCGCGCTGCTTTGGGTGATCTACGGCTATACGCTCGCCTTCACTGGCGCGGGCACGGCGGCTGACGCCACCGCGCTGACGCCATTCATCGGCGGCCTTTCCAAACTGTTTCTGGCCGGCGTTGGTCCGGAATCATTGGTCGAAACCTTCACCAAGGGCGTTTACATTCCTGAGCTGACCTTCGTCGTGTTCCAGCTGACGTTCGCTGCCATTACCCCGGCGCTGATCATTGGCGCTGTGGCAGAGCGCATGCGCTTTGCCTCGGTGATGCTGTTCCTGGCCATCTGGTTCACCTTCTCCTATCTGCCGATCGCCCACATGGTCTGGTGGTGGGGCGGCCCGTCGGCTGCTGACGCGCCTGCCGGCTATCTCTTCGGTCTTGGCGCGCTTGACTTTGCCGGCGGCACGGTTGTTCACATCAATGCCGGTGTCGCCGGTCTGATTGCAGCTATTGTTGTCGGTCCGCGCGTTGGCTTTGGCAAAGAAAACATGGCGCCGCACAATCTGACTTTCACCATCATCGGCGCATGCCTTCTGTGGGTCGGCTGGTTCGGATTCAATGCCGGCTCCAACCTTGAAGCCAACGGCCTGACGGCTCAGGCGCTTCTCAACACGATCACGGCAACGGCTGCTGCTGCACTTGCCTGGTCGGCTGCAGAGCGCGTGCTGCGCGGTCATGCATCCGCTCTTGGCGCCGCATCCGGTGCAGTTGCAGGTCTTGTTGCGATCACCCCGGCTGCCGGACTTGCAGGCACCATGGGCGCGATCATCCTTGGCGCGGTGGCAGGCGTTGTCTGCCTCTGGGCAGTGATCTCGCTGAAGCCGATCTTCAAGTATGACGACTCGCTCGACGTGTTCGGCGTGCATGGCGTTGGCGGCATTGTCGGCGCGCTTGGCACAGCCATCGTCGCATCGCCAGCCCTCAACGGCTTTGGTGTTGGCGGTGCGGACTATTCGATCAGCGGGCAGTTCACCATCCAGGCGACTGCTGTGATTGTCGCCATCGTCTGGTCGGCCGTCGTTTCGATTGTTGCGCTCTACATCGTCAAGGCAATCCTTGGCCTGCGGCTCACCGAAGCCCAGGAGCGCGAAGGCCTCGACATCTCCTCGCACGGCGAGCGCGCCTACAATTGATATCCAAGAATCGGGGGCGGCGCAGGCCGCCTCCACTTCTCCCGTCGCGATTGACACTTCCGGTGAAGATCGCCAACTCAGGGCCCGGGAAACCGGGTCCGTTTTTTGTCTATTAATGCGGCAGTTGCACAGTGCCGTGTCTAAAAAACAGGCATCTTCATAATATTTCAGCAGGCCGCCTCAAAAAACATCAACGCATTGCCGTTTGGCATGGTTTTTGGATTGTGCGCACGGGGCGCTTGCCCCAACAAGCGCGGACAAAAAGATCCGCAGCACAAACGGGACGGGGCTGATGACTGCCAATCCAATCGGAAACGATGTGTTTTTCGTGCTTTTGGGCGCGATTCTGGTGTTTGCCATGCATGGCGGATTTGCCTTCCTTGAAGCGGGAACCGTGCGCCACAAAAATCAGGTCAACGCACTGGTCAAAATCATCGCCGATTTTGCCATATCAACGACGGTTTACTTCCTGATCGGGTACTTTGTCGCCTATGGTGTTCACTTCTTCCATTCGGCGGCAACGCTGAGCGGCGGGGAGGGACAGGCGTTTTTGCCGCAAGGCTTCAGCCTGGTGAAGTTTTTCTTCCTGGCGACATTTGCGGCAGCGGTTCCGGCCATCATCTCTGGCGGCATCGCCGAGCGGATGCGGTTCGAGCCGCAACTAATTGCCACGGCGATTTTGGT
Organism: Rhizobiaceae bacterium; assembly: GCA_049696015.1. GTDB lineage: Bacteria > Pseudomonadota > Alphaproteobacteria > Rhizobiales > Rhizobiaceae > JANMEX01. The sequence continues at coordinate 16,783 of JBAVTG010000156.1, forward strand.
GGGCCTTGCCTATCCGTTTTTCGAAGGCATTGTCTGGAACGGCAATTTTGGCATTCAGGAGTTTTTCAAACAGACTTTTGGCTTTGCATTCCATGATTTTGCCGGATCGATTGTCGTCCATGCCGTTGGCGGCTGGATTGCGCTGGGTGCGGTTGTCACACTTGGACCCAGGCTCGGGCGTTACTTGAAGTCCGGCAAATCGGTCGGGATTCCGCCCTCGTCCATTCCGTGGCTGGCGCTTGGCTCGTGGCTTTTGTGCACCGGATGGTTCGGCTTTAACGTCATGAGTTCGCAATCGGTTGCCACCGCCTCCGGACTCGTGGCGATGAATTCGCTGATGGCCATGGTCGGCGGCATCCTTGTTGCCGCATGGGCGGGACGCAGCGACCCCGGCTTCATCCACAATGGCGCGCTGGCGGGGCTTGTTGCCGTCTGTGCCGGTTCGGACCTTTTCCACCCGGTTGGCGCATTCGTTGTTGGCGGTGCAGCCGGGTTCATCTTTGTCCGGGGTTTCCATTGGTGTCAGGAAAAGCTGAAGATCGATGACGTGCTGGGTGTCTGGCCGTTGCACGGGCTGTGCGGCCTGTGGGGCGGCATTGCCGCCGGCATTTTCGGCCAGCAGGCGCTTGGCGGCATGGGCGGCGTCTCTTTGCCGGTTCAGATCATCGGCAGCATTGGCGGCGCGGTCTATGCTGCGGCGGTCGGATTTATGCTCTATGGCGCGCTCAAACGGTTTGTTGGACTGCGCTTGACAGATGAGCAGGAAATGCGCGGCGCGGATTTGTCGATCCACAAGATCGGCGCCAATCCGGAAAGCGAAATCCGCGGCCAGTAAATTCTGCCGGGAACATGTTCAACTGATGACTGGCAGCCACCCCTGTGTGTTCGCGCTTTTTAAGCATTCGCCAACAGGCATGGTTAACAGGCTCTTTACCATCCTCCCGTAGGGTCGGGCCGGAATCTGCCGTGATAGCGCGGCGGCTTACGGCATCACGGGGTATCGGACATGCGTCCTCAAAGTTCGGCGGCGTACGCAACACGGGAAGTGCGGCAGGGAGTGAACGGCTTCCTCTGGCGGCAGGCTGAGGCGCTGTTCGGCGTCTTGCTGATGGCGGGCGTTCTGGCGGCCATTGCCGCACTTGGCACCTGGAGCGTTGCCGATCCGTCTTTCAGCCACGCCACCGGCAACATTCCGGTCAATGCCCTCGGCCATGCCGGTGCGATTTTTGCCGATTTGTCGATGCAATTCCTGGGTCTGGCCAGCGTGCCCGTGCTGGTGCCAGTCTTGTTAGCCGGGTTCCGGCTGGCGCGCGGCCGGGGCATTTCCAACCGTTCGCGGCGGATGCTGGCCTTGATCGGCGGCGCGATCTGCATGTCAGCGGTCTTTGCCGCATTTAATCCGCCCGCAACATGGCCGCTGCCGGTCGGCGTCGGCGGCGTGATTGGTGATCTTCTGCTCAAGATTCCCGGCGCATTCTCGTCAACTGGCTATCCGCAGGGACTATTTGCTGTTTTGTCGGGCGTTGTGCTTGCAGGCCCGGCGCTTTGGCTGCTGGCCTATGCGGGCGCTTTGACCGGAAGCGCTGCGCCGGCGGCAAATCCGCAGGCCAAGCGCAAGCAGACGGTTACTGAGGAGGAAGACGATCTCTTCGAAGATGAAGAAGAAGGCCGGTTCCTGGCGCTCGGTGCGCTTGCCCATTATTGGTATGCGTTGCGCGGCTTTGTTGCACGGCTCGCGGGTTCATTTGCTTCACGGCGGGGCAGCGAGGCTGACGAGATGTTTGCGCCTGCAGCCAAACAGGCGCGCCGATCAGCGGCCGCCGATGAATTGAATGACGATGAAGACCGCAATCTCGATGACATGGTGCGTGCGCCGCGCCGACGGCAGGAACCTGCGTTCGCTCTTGGCGGCCAGGTTTCGCAACCCGACGTCAGCGATGATGATGATTTTGACGACATGATGATCGATGCGCCGTCGCCCCGCATGGGCGGGCGGGCAGCGCCTGTCAATGGCTTGCGTATAGAAACAGAAGTTGCACGGCCCAAACCCGGATCGCGGGTAAGCCGTGAGGCGCAGCAGACGCTCCTGGCTGCGGACGGCTATGAAAAGCCGTCGCTGCATTTGCTGGCCGAGCCGAAAAATGTCGTGAAGGACGCATCGCTTTCCAAAGATGCGCTGGAGCAGAATGCCCGCAACCTTGAAGGCGTACTGGATGATTTCGGCGTGCGCGGCGAAATCATCCAGGTGCGTCCGGGACCTGTTGTCACGCTTTATGAGCTGGAACCTGCGCCCGGCATCAAATCCTCCCGGGTGATCGGTCTTGCTGACGACATCGCCCGCTCGATGAGCGCGATTGCCGCACGTGTGGCTGTTGTGCCGGGAAGGAACGCAATCGGCATCGAATTGCCGAACCAGCGCCGCGAGACGGTTTACTTGCGCGAAATGCTGGCATCCCAGGATTTTGAGGCCTCCAAAGCCAAACTTGGCCTGGCGCTGGGCAAGACCATCAACGGTGAACCGGTGATCGCCGACCTTGCCAAGATGCCGCATGTTCTGGTTGCCGGAACCACCGGTTCGGGCAAGTCCGTTTCGATCAACACGATGATCCTGTCGCTGCTCTACCGGATGACGCCGGCCGAATGCCGCCTGATCATGATTGACCCAAAAATGCTGGAACTGTCAGTCTATGACGGCATTCCGCATTTGTTGACGCCGGTCGTGACCGATCCGAAGAAGGCAGTGGTTGCGCTCAAATGGACGGTCAAGGAGATGGAAGACCGCTATCGCAAGATGTCAAAAGTTGGCGTTCGCAACATTGACGGCTTCAACCAGCGGGTCAAACAAGCGCAGGAAACCGGCGAACAGGCCACGCGCACGGTGCAGACCGGTTTTGACCGGCATACTGGCGAGGCAATTTACGAAACCGAGAACATCGAACTCAAGCACATGCCTTACATCGTCGTCCTGATCGACGAAATGGCCGACCTGATGATGGTCGCGGGCAAGGATATTGAAGGCGCGGTTCAGCGTCTGGCGCAGATGGCGCGTGCAGCTGGCATACATGTCATCATGGCCACACAACGCCCGTCCGTTGATGTGATCACCGGCACGATCAAGGCGAATTTCCCGACCCGCATATCGTTTCAGGTCACATCGAAGATCGACTCGCGCACCATTCTTGGCGAAATGGGGGCAGAGCAGCTGCTCGGCCAGGGCGACATGCTCTATATGGCCGGCGGCGGGCGCATCCAGCGTGTGCACGGACCGTTCGTTTCCGATGACGAAGTCGAGAAGGTTGTCGCCCATCTCAAGCTGCAGGGCGCGCCGGAATATCTGGAATCGATCACTGCGGATGATGACGAAGATGATGAAGACGGCGGCGGCCCGCTTGGCACATCGAACCTGTCGGATTCTGATGATCCCTATGACCAGGCAGTCGCCATCGTGCTGCGTGACAAAAAGGCATCGACTTCCTACATCCAGCGCCGCATGGGCATTGGCTATAACCGCGCCGCCTCGTTGATCGAGCGGATGGAGCAGGAAGGCATCGTCGGGCCTGCCAACCAGACTGGCAAGCGCGACATCCTGGTGCCGACCGAAGACGACATGATGTGACCAAAATCCGCCCGGTTCGCGCCACATCAGCGCCACACCGGGCGGCTATCAAGACCCGATATTAAAGCTGCCGGAGGCATGTATATGACCAAATTTATAGCAAATACTGCAACCAAGCGCCTGTCGCGCCGCCTGTTTCTGGCCGGCGCGGGCGGAATTGCCCTTTCGGCGATGGGCTTGAGCGCTCCGGCAGCTGCGGCTGCAGGCGGCGCGTCAGTGGATGCCATTGCCAAACACTTCTCAGGCGTCAAAACCGTTACCGGAGAATTTGTGCAGTTTGGCCCGCGCGGCGAACAGACGGGCGGCACATTCTACATCGCCCGCCCGGGCAAAATCCGGTTCAACTATGAAAAACCCTCGCCAATCCGCGTCATCGCCGATGGCAAGTCGGTTGTGGTGAACAACAAGAAGCTGGACACGTGGGACATCTATCCGCTCGACAAGACACCGCTGAAACTGCTGCTGTCTGAGAACATCGATTTCTCCGGCGACAAGGTCAAGTCGGTCAAGGAAGAGTCGGATCTGACGACTATTGTGATGACCGACAAGAAGATCTTCGGCAATGCCAAGATCACGATGATGTTTGATCCGAAAAACTATGAACTGCGGCAGTGGACCATCACTGATGCGCAGGGTCTCGACACAACCGTGATGATCTTCAACACCAAAGAAGGTGTGAAGTTTGAGCCGAAGATGTTTGAAATCGACTACATCCGCGTGTCCCGCGCCAATGAGAAGCGCAACAAGTAGCGAGCAATCGCCGGCGCATAACCGTCGAACCTTGCGTTGATGGCGCGGCGCTGGCATGGTCCGCGCCATGTCAAAACAGCCTTTCAAAATCGCCACATGGAATATCAATTCAGTCCGCCTGCGGCGGACGATTGTCGAAAATTTCCTCGCTGAACACAGACCTGATGTCCTGTGCCTTCAGGAGATCAAATGCCGTGACGAAGAGTTCCCGGCAGAGGCTTTCGCTGCTGCGGGTTACACGCATCAGGCAATCTGCGGCCAGAAGGCCTACCACGGCGTGGCCATCCTTTCGCGCCATCCGCTCGAAAAGACGGGCCAAGAAAAGTTTTGCGGCATTGAAGACAGCCGGCACGTTTCGGCATTGGCCAACGTGAAAGGCAAGCTGGTGCACATTCACAATTTCTATGTGCCGGCGGGCGGCGATGAACCTGATCCGGTGATCAATCCGAAGTTTCGGCACAAACTGGATTTCGTTGAAGAAATGCGGCGCATCCGGCCGGAGCATCCCAAAGCGCCGTCCATTCTGGTTGGCGATTTGAATATCGCGCCGCTTGAACATGACGTGTGGGGCCACAAGGAACTGTTGAAAGTGGTCAGCCATACGCCTGTGGAAACATCGGGCTTTGAATCCATGCGCAAGGATGGCGGATGGGTGGATTTGATGCGCGTTCACGCGCCCGAGCCTGAAAAACTCTACACTTGGTGGAGCTACCGCGCCGCCGACTGGAAAATCTCAAACCGCGGACGGCGTCTTGACCATATCTGGTCTTCGCCAGACCTGACAGAAAAGCTTTCCGGCATTCAAATCCTGAAGGAAGCCCGCGATTGGGACAAGCCATCGGACCATGTGCCGGTTATCGCTTCGTTTGGTCTTTAGCCGTTAGTCCTGAAAGCGGCGTTCGAGCTTTGTGATCTTGTTGATCATTGCGCCAAAATTTGCCGCGAGCTGGGCATGCAAGCGGGCGGCCAGATCAGGATACTCGTCCAAGACCCGGCGCACCAGCAAACGGGAAATGCGGATGACCTGGCAATCGGTGGCGCACACGGCCCCGGTCTGCCGCTCAACTGGCGCAATAAGCGCGAGTTCGCCCAGTAACGAGCCCTGGTTTACCGTTGAAACGATGCTGCGGCTCGCATCGCGATCCTTGACAAGATTGACGCTGCCTTTGACGATGAGAAAGCCGCAGTCGCCGGACTCTCCCTCGCGGAAAAGTTCCCGGCCCTTGTTCATGGCCATGTGCTCGGTGCCGAACGCGATGAGCCGCAACTGCTCGGACGTGAAGCCCTGAAACAGCGGCACTTGCGCAAGGGCGCGCACGTCGTCTTCAATGGCCATGAAGGCCCCCAATCAGCATGACCGCGCTCAAGGAACGAGCTTGTATCCGCCGCTTTCTGTCACAAGGAGTTCGGCATTGGAAGGGTCGCGCTCGATCTTCTGGCGCAGCCGGTAGACGTGGGTTTCAAGCGTATGGGTGGTGACGCCCGAGTTGTAGCCCCAGACTTCTTCCAAAAGCACGTCACGCGTGACGACCTTGTCGCCCGCGCGGTAGAGATATTTGATGATCGCCGTTTCCTTTTCGGTCAGGCGCAGTTTGGATCCCTTTTTGTCAACAAGCAGCTTCTGGCTCGGCTTGAAAACATAGGGGCCGACATTGAGGGTGACATCTTCGGAATTTTCATGTTGGCGCAACTGGGCGCGAACCCGGGCGAGCAACACGGCGAAGCGGAAGGGCTTGGTGACATAGTCATTGGCTCCCGATTCGAGGCCGAGGATCGTATCGGAATCGGTATCGTGACCGGTCAACATGATAATCGGCGCTTTGAAGCCGCCCTTGCGCAGGAGCCGCACAGCCTCACGCCCGTCCATGTCCGGCAAGCCGACGTCCATGATCATCAGGTCGATAATGTCGGCGCGGGCTGTCTGGATGCCCTTGGCGGCACAATCGGCTTCAATGACGTGGAACTCCTCATAGAGTGCAAGTTGCTCAACCAGTGTTTGGCGAAGATCATTGTCATCATCGACGATCAGAACTGTCCGGGCTGCCATGCATTATCCTCCACATTCATTTCATACAAACTAGGCCGATTTGTCTCTATGCGAAAGACCAGCCACGTGACTAAGATTAGGGTCAGGACCCATTTACGACGGCAATAGGGGGCGAAAGCTGACAATGCATTACACTTTGCGTCACATCCTCGTGAGGCGCAGACCCGGGCATCATGCCCAGGGACTTCTGACCGTGGCTGGCCGGACGCATGTCTGCGCGCTCGGCAAAGGGGGCATCAAGGCGTTGAAGCGCGAGGGTGACGGGGCTACGCCGCTGGGGTCAATGCGGATGATTGGCGGCTGGTTTCGACCCGACAACGCAAACCTGCGCTCTGCTCCCCTGGGCCTTCAACGCATAACCGGGCAGAGCGGATGGTGCGACGGCCAGGATGATCGCAACTATAATCGTCCTGTGCGCCTTCCCTATGGCGCCAGTTGCGAGACAATGAAGCGGAGTGACCACCTCTATGATCTGGTCATTGTGCTCAATTTTAACCTGCGGCCACGCCGGCGAGGCGGCGGCAGCGCCATATTCGTGCACGCGGCGCGCGCCGGATTGACGCCGACGGAAGGATGCGTCGCGTTACCGCTCCCGGTCCTGACGAAGCTGATGCCGCACCTGTCCAGCCGCACGGTGCTGACCGTCCTGCCTTAACGATGGCGGAACCGCCAAACCGTCGTCTTGCGCACATCCTGATCCTCAAGGGCGCGGGTGACTTCGACTTGATGTTCGGACAGTTTCTCAAGCCGGTCCATTGGCAAGTAGGAACGGCCAGGATCACCAATCAGGATTTCAGTGCCGCGGCTGGCAAGTTCAATGAACCATGGCGTGACGCGCTGGCTCATCTGCCTGTCGTAGAAAACGTCACCAGCCAGCACGATATCCCAGTCCTGATTGGTTCCGACAAGATCGTCGGCAATTTGCGAAATTTCGACGCCGTTCAGCGCCGCATTGAGAGCGACTGAATCGGCAGAAAACGGATCAATGTCGGCCGCAAGCACCTGCTTTGCCCCTGCCATCATTGCTGCGATGGCCACCAGTCCCGAACCGGTTGCGAAATCAAGGACATGTTTTCCGGCAACCGTTTCGGGGTGATCCAGCACATGGCGCGCCAGCCCCTGACCTCCGGCCCAGGCAAATGCCCAGAAGGGCGGCTCCAAACCGCTTGCTTGCAGTTCATCCTCCGTGCGGTGCCAAAGATCATGCGCCTCGTCGGCCAGATGCAGGCGGATTTCCGGCACGTGAGGCGGCGCCATGATCCCTGTATTTTCGAGAATAAAGCGCCGGAAATCCGGACCCGGCGTCAATTTCAGTGTCATTTAGGCAATGGGGCGAGGCCGCCCATGCGGCAGATCTCCTGCCATTCCTCGTCACGCACCGGCTGCACCGATAGGCGTGTGTTGACGACCAGCACCATGTCCGCAAGCTTCGGGTTGGCCTTGCAATCATCGCGGCTGACCGGCTTTGGCATGGCGCAAAATGCTTTGATATCAACGCATTCCCAGCGGTGATCTTCGGTGGTTGAATCGGGATGGGCCAGAGCGCTGACTTCAGAGATGCCGACAATTTCAAGCCCGATATTGGAATGGTAGTAGAACGCCTTGTCGCCGATCTGCATGGCGCGCATGTTGTTGCGTGCCTGATAGTTGCGCACGCCATGCCATTCGGTGCCCTTATCGCCGAGCGCCTCGAGATCCTCGTAGGAGAAGACATCCGGTTCGGATTTGACCAGCCAGTAAGCCATCACGCGGTCTCCGGATTGTTGATTGCCCAAGTCCATGGCCGGATATCGACAGAGGCAAACAGTCCAGCTTTCGCGTAAGGGTCGCCAGCAGCAATGGCTCTTGCGCCAGCAACATCTTCGGCCATTATGACAACCAGACTGCCGTTCGGTTTGCCTTCGCCGTCGAGAAAAGGCCCGGCAAATTTCAAGTTGCCACCCAGGTTTTTCAAATAGGCGACATGATCGGGCCTTGTGTCGACGCGGACTTGCAATTGGCCGGGCTTGTCGGTGCAGATCAGGGCATAAAGCATGGTGTTCCTTTCAATATGTCAGGTGTCTTCGCTTTTGAGCGGACGGGCGAGGAGTGTTTTGACGGCTTCGCCGATGGTGAACTGACCGGCCAAAATGGCGGCGGTTGCGGCAATGATCGGGGCATCAATTTTGAGGCGCAACGCTTCCCGCGCGGCAATGGCTGCCGTGGCTACGCCCTCTGCCAATGGTCGGCCTGCAAGAGTTTCGCCGCGCCCGAGCGCCAGACCGTAGGAGAGATTTCTCGACTGGGCCGACGAGCAGGTGAGTATGAGATCGCCCAATCCGGACAATCCCATGAGTGTTTCCGGCCGCGCGCCCAGCGCTGCGCCAATGCGGCGCAATTCGACAAAGCCGCGGGTAATAAGCGCAGCTTCGGCGCTTGCGCCAAGGCCTGCGCCGCGCACGGCGCCTGCGGCGATGGCCAAAACGTTTTTCAGCGCGCCGCCAACTTCAACGCCGATCAGATCATCGCTCGAGTAGCAACGCAATGCCGGCGTCGAAAGCGATGCCGCCAGCGTCGCTGCAAGTTGGCCGTCTTGCGCGGCGATGGTGACGGCAGTCGGCAGGCCTTTTGCCACATCGGCGGCAAAGCTTGGGCCGGACAATGCGGCGGCGGGATTGTGCGGCAGGCAGTCTTTCAGCACGGCTGACATCAGTTTTCCGGTGCCGCTTTCGATGCCCTTGGCGCACAGGATGACCGGCACGCCCGGGGCGATGAAATCCGCAAGTTCGCCGAGCACGGCGCGCAAGGTTTGCGCTGGAACGACGGCCAGGATGAGCGATGCGCCTTGCAGTGCCATGCGCACATCAGTGGTGGCGAAGATTGGCTTGTCAAAAGTCACCCCTGGCAGATAACCGGGGCTTTGGCGGGTCTGGTTGATGGTTGCCACAGTTTCTGCACTGCGGCCCAGCAGCATCGCCTTGCGTCCAGCGCGGACTTGCGCCAGGGCGAGCGCAGTTCCCCAGGCGCCAGCGCCCACAATCGTGATCTTGCCGGACAGGCTCATGCTTTCGGGCCCTTCTTGCCTGAACCGAAGGAGGCAGACTTTTCATCCAGCGGCCAGCGCGGGCGCGGCACGAGATCAAGCGTGTCGACATCGCCTGCGGCAAGGCGGCAGGCGGCGGCCCAGGCAATCATGGCAGCGTTATCTGTGCACAGGTTCATGGGCGGGGCGATGAAGCGGAAGCCGTGGGTCGCGCAAAGCCCGTTTAAAACGCCGCGCAAACGCTGATTGGCTGCAACGCCGCCGGCAACGACCAACACTGGTGCGGCATGATCGGGAAATTCCGCGCGGAAACGCGCCAGAGAGCGGGACAGGCGCTCCCGCAAAGTCTCCGTGACGGCTTCCTGAAAGGAGGCGCAAATGTCGGCAACGTCGCTGTCACTTGCCATATCAATGGTCTCAGATGCCATTCGCACGGCGGTCTTGAGACCGGAAAAGGAAAAATCGAACCGGTCTTCGCCGCGCATCGGGCGGGGAAAGGCGAAGCGGGCGGGATTGCCTGTCGCAGCGCGCCTTTCCACTTCGGGTCCGCCGGGCCAGGGCAGGCCCATCAGCTTGGCGGTCT